>JBIOUY010000140.1:0-20378 GCA_044867445.1 Gemmatimonadales bacterium | reverse complement strand
AGGCATCCTGTCCTCCTCGTAGGCACGTTCGGTGCGCTCGGTCACAGTAGCCTGCGCGGCGAAACCGGCGCAATCGGCGGCCCTGAGCCCCGGACTACACTTGCCCGAGCGAGCCCTCTGGGTCCTCTCCGTCCTCTCCGTCTTCTCCGCCTTCTCGACCTATCGTTCATCCACCCGCCGAAACACCAGCGCCGCGTTGATGCCGCCAAAACCGAATGAATTGCTGAGCAGGTATTCGGGCGAGAGGGCGCGACCGTCGCCGGTGACGTGATCCAGGTCGCAGGCAGGATCAAGGGCCTCGAGATTGACCGTCGGCGGCACCCAGGCGCGTTGGCTCGCCAGCGCGCAGATCGCCGCCTCGATGGCGCCGCTGGCGCCGAGTGCGTGCCCGTAGTACCCCTTCGTCCCGCTCAATGCCAGGTGCTCGGGGTGCTCACCGAACACCTGCTTGATGGAAGCCGTCTCAGTCGGGTCGTTCAGCGGAGTGGACGAACCGTGGGCGTTGATGTACCCGACTTCCTTCGGAGCCACACAGGCTTCGGCCAGCGCGTTGCGGATGCAGCGGGCCGCCTGCCGACCATCGGGGCGCGGCGCGGTCATATGGTAGGCGTCGTTGGTGAGCCCGTATCCGCAGACCTCAGCGTACACCGGCGCTCCTCGCGCCAGCGCGCGACCCCGCTCCTCGAGAATGAGCACCGCCGCTCCTTCGGCCATCACGAAGCCATCGCGTCCCGCATCGAAAGGCCGGCTGGCGTGTGCGGGATCGTCGTTCCTGGTGGACATGGCGCGAATGATGGAAAACGCCCCGAAGCAAAGTGGTGCAAGCGGCGCCTCGGCCCCGCCAGTGACCATGATATCGGCCTCGCCCCGTACAATGGCCCTGAAGCCTTCGCCGATCGCGATGGCTCCAGAGGCGCAGCTCATGCCGTTGGTGGCATTGGGGCCGGTGCAGCCAAACTCGATCGCGATGTTGCAGCTGGCGGCGCCGGCGAACACAGTGAGTGCCAGCGCCGGGTCGACCGCGCGGGGACCGCCGCGGAGGAAGTTGTGGTACTGCGCTTCCCCGTGGGCCACTCCGCCGAGTGCGGTACCCATCATGGCGCCAACCCGGTCGGGATCCTCGCGGGCGAGGTCCAGATCGGCGTCGGCCAGGGCCATGCGGGTGGCGCCGATGGCGAATTGCGAGTAGCGATCCAGCCGACGCGCCCGACGCTCCTCGATGTGGTCGGTGGCGTAGAATCCATCGACCTCGCCTGCGATGCGGGACTTGAACACCGATGGATCGAAGCGGGTGATGCAGCGGATGGCGGATTGTCTCCGTTGCAATCCGTCCCACAGCCCGTCGACGCCGAGCCCGATCGGGGTGATCGCTCCGATGCCGGTGATTACCACTCGACGGGTATTCATCGGAGGTCCTCAGAGGACGCAGAGGACGCAGAAGACGCAGAGGACGGGGATACCTCATCCCGAGCCCGTTCGCTGTGCTCAGGGTAAACTCCGCGAGGGACCTTGCCAACGGTTTTCGAGGACCTCTGAGCAGGTCCCTCGGTCGCTTGCGCTCCCTCGGGATGACGATTCTCCTCTGCGCCCTCTGCGCCCTCTGCGCCCTCTACAAACCGCGCAATCCCCGCCAAGGTCCGTGACGCGATGGCGTGAATGAACACCGGTCCAATGATCCACTTGGCCGCGGCCGGGCCTACCAAGGGCCAGCGCGGCCCGGGCCAGTCGTGCACGATGGTGACCTCGGTCTCCGCGCCGGCGGCTTCAAAGCGCCAGACGACGTCCATTCCCCGGGTGATGCCCCGGATGTGCCGGTAGTGCACCGCGGGCGCCTGGCGGTCGAGCCACATCTCGGAGACCCACCAGGTCGGATAGTTGAAGAGCCTAAACGGGCGCCAGGCCGCCATCTCCACCACTCCACGATCGTCGCGACGCTTCAGCATGCGGACCCAACGGTAGTGGGCCAGCAGTGCAGGCCACTGCTCGACGTCGGCAGCCGCCTGGAACACGCGCTCCACCGGCGCCCGCATCCGGATCCGGTCCACCGTGCGCATCATGCCGGGCTCGTCCTCCAGCTCGCCACCAGTCGATAGCCCGGACGGCGCTCGATCGTGGCCTTTACCCCGGCGGCCGTTAGAAGCCGTCGGAGCTCCGCCGGTGTATACCCTCGCCGGAGCGAAGTCATTCCATCGGCCCGGGTCATCGGATCGAAGCGGAGCGCACGAGCACCCACCCAGAACGCCAGCGGCCCGAAACGCCCGCGGCGAAGGTCGGCGACAATCACACCTCGTCGCGCCAAACGGTCACAGGCCATGAGAAGGCGGACCACCGACGAGGGGGCAAGATGGTGCAGCAGCTGACTCAGCAGTACGAGGTCGACCCCTTTCTCCCGTACCGGTGGTGCACCCGCGCACCCGACCGCGCAGGGAATCCCCGCCGCGTTTGCGACTCCGGCCGCCACCCGGCTCCGCTCCAAGCCGACCGGTACCAACCGTATCCCGCGGCGCGCCGCCCAGCGGACGGCGGCCCGGGGAAGATCACCGGCCCCGGTGCCGAGATCGAGGAGCGAGAGCGTGGTGCCAGGTGCGACACCGGCAAGCAAACGGCGACACCCGTGCAGCACCGCGGCCGTCCCCCCGAACCAACGGTTGGAACGCGCGATGTTGCGCAGGGTTTCAGTCACCGCCACTGGATCGGCCGCGGGATCATCGAGGAGCTCTACCCCTACCGGACTGATCGCCAGTTGTTCCATCAGCTCAGCGCGGCATAGCCGCCCCTGTAGTACAGGAGGGGACGGCCGTCACCGGTATTCCCGCCGATGACCCGACCCAGGACAATGGTGTGGTCCCCACCGGGGAAGAGAGCGTACCGCTCGCACTCGATGTGGGCCAGCGCGCCGTCCAGCAGCACCAGACCCTCCGGACTCCGGTGATAGCCTACCCCGTCGAACCGGTTCTCGATCGGGTCGGCGAAACGGCGCGACAGCGCCTCCTGATCGCTCTCCAGAACGTTCACCACGAATTCAGCCGCGGCCACGATCAACTGGTGCAAGTCCGCTTCGTGGTCGATGCAGACCAGCACCAGCGGGGGTTGAAGGGACACCGAGGCCAGACTGCTTGCGGTCATGCCGGCCGGACTCCCGTCCGGTTGGGTGACCGTCACGATGGTGACCCCGGTAGCGAACCGCCCAAGGAGCTGGCGAAAGCGAGCGGCATCGACCTCGCGCGTCGTCAGAGGACCATCCGGGCGAGAAACAGCGGATTCAACACCTCCCGTGCCGGCACGAAATCGCCGGTGACTCCAATGAGGGTATGCGCCATGCGCCCCCGGCGCCCCAACCGGGACACCGCTCGATCGAACAGTCGAGGTGACCACATGGCGTAGCCGATCAGCCGCTCGACCAGCCACTTTCCGGCGAAGGCCCGCCATCGTGCCTGGCGGTAGCCGGCCAGACTCGCGGCCGGTACCGGCCCCTCACCAAACGCCAACGCGCCCGCGGCGACGCCCGCCAGAAGCTCGGCCCCCCGGAGCGCGCTGTAGATCCCTTCCCCGGTAAAGGGGTCGAAAAAGTCGGCGGCGTCTCCGACCAGCGCGCCGCCGTCTGCCACGATCCGCCCGGACCAGGCCGCGAACGGACCGGTGACGAGCACACTCCGGGCGATGCTGCCCCGCTCCACCCGCGCGCATACTTCAGGAAACTCCCGCAACGTCTCCCGGAAGAAACCTTCGGCCCGGCCCCGCGCCTCCAACGCCCGAGCGGCGGGCACGACCAGGGCGACGTTGGTTCGGTCGCCACCGATAGGGTTCAGACCGACGTACCCTCGCCCACCGACATGGAGCTCCGCCGAATCACCCATTCCCAGCACCCCGTCCATATGGGCTACGAAGGCGACTCGGCGCGGGTGTCCGTGCACCCGCTTTCCCATCCGTCGCGCCACCACAGACCGGAGGCCGTCTGCCCCGACAGTGATCCGAGCACGGATTCCGTGGCGACCGCCATCCTGGCCCCGCACCAGCGCGCCGGCGATCCCACCACGGTGATACAGCAGCTCCTCGACCGTCGTGCGCTCCATCACTTCGACACCGGCAGCGCGGGCCGCCTCCAACAGCACGTTGTCCAAAATTCGGCGTGAGACCGAAAGGCCGGTTGGACGAAAGGGACGGTAGCCGGCAAGGGCGAACTTACCGTGCAGCCGAGCGCCCCGTGGCGCGGTGACCGCGGTGCCGTGGAGAGGGACGGCGCCCCGAGCTTCCAGCGTGTGCAGCACGCCCATATGCTCGAGCAGCCGCACTACCTCGGGGCTCATGTACTCGGAGCAGGGCTTGTCGCGCGGAAAGGCGGCGCGATCCACCGCGGTTACCCGGAAGCCCAGGCGGGAGAGCAGGAGGGCGGTGGCGCTCCCGGCCGGTCCCGCGCCGACCACCAGGACGTCAATTTCTTCTCCCGGGTCAGGCAAGGCGTTCGTACTCGAAACCATCGAGAACCAGGCGATTGGAGGAAAATCCGGCGAAGGAGAACTCGCCATTCACCGTGAAGGTGCAGTCGCGCTCCCGGGCGTGGGGAACGCCCTCCGCCGACGATTCAGTCACCATCGTCTGGTGACAGGTGCCGTCGGCGTCGAAGCGCCACGTGGTGGTCCAGGTCTGCACGTTGCCGGGCACCTGAACGACGAGCTGGATGCGCCAAGTGCCGACTAGCGTGGAGGACCCACCAGAACGGGAGGTTCCTCCTCCCGGATTCTGTCCCGGGACCGGTCCGGTTTCCGGAGTGTTGGCAACCGGATCGCCGGAGCAGGCCGCAAGCACTACCATCGCAAGCACTACCATAAGGAAGGAAACAACCAGGCCCAGGCCCCAGCCGCGATCCCGGCCGCCAGCGCCGTTGCCAGCAGATTGACCAGATCGTTGTCGAACCACGGGACACCTCCCCGCCAGACGGTGGGTGTGCCACAGCGGTGCCTCCGCCATTCGCTTGGCTGCTCGCAGTTTGGGCAGTGAAACCGACCCTGCAGCCCGCCGCCGAGCGTGGAATCCGCCAGCATCCCGACGAAACCTATCAGGGTCCCGACCGGGAGCGGCAACGCGAGCCGCATGACGAGTGCGGCGGTGCCGGCCACCAGGGCAGCGCCGGCCAAGGCCCCTGCAGAACCAAGCAGCGTGACCCCTCCGCTCGTTCCCGGGGCGACGCGCCGGCCACTCCACAAGAGACGGGGTGGAACCCTGCTCCACCCACCCACCGAAGTCGCCCAGGTGTCGGCGGCGGCGGCGGCGAGCGAACCGGCCACCAGCCAGAGCGCGAGCGAGGGGTGGCGGAACCCAAGAATGGCGCAAAGGGCCGCGACACCGCCGTTGGCGTATACCTGGCGATAGTCCCGGCAATTCCCCTTGGGATCCACTCCCGGAAAGGAGCGAGCGAATCGAGAGACCACGCTGCTGGAAACAAAAAAGGCGGCCAGAACAGCGCCGCCACCCCACCCGGTTCCGACAAGAACCAGCAAGCCCACGGTCCACGCGGCTGCGGCGCCCGATCGGGTCAGTGTCCTGGCACCCCAGGCAGCGGCCGCTACCAATGCGGAGACCGCCGCGGCGACGGGCCACGCAACTGGGGTGGAGGTGGGGATCAGCCCCGCTCCGCCTCGGATCGCAGGAGCGCCAGGATCCGTTCCCGCAGCTTGCCGGGGCAGGTCTCCCGCCGCGCGCGGGTCTCCAACATGAGAAGGAAGTTCTCCTCGAATTGTGCCTGCTTGAAGCAAGGCCGGCACTTTTCCAGGTGGGCTTTCATCTCCGCTTCCACTTCCGGCGTGAGCTCCCGCTTGAGGTAGTCCAGCAGGCGGGCTTCAGCTTCGGCGCAGTTGATGTGCTCGGGCATCCTCATCCCTCCCGAGGCTTGATGTAGCCCATTTCGACAGCATGGGCGTAGAGCGCTGCCTGCAGCTGCCGTCGGGCTCGGAACAGCCGGGACTTGACTGTTCCAACCGGCACCTGCAGGGTCTCGGCGATCTCGGCGTAACGCATTCCTTCTATATCACTCAACACCAGCACCTCGCGGAACTCGGGCGCCAACGCATCGATCGCCTCCAAGACCTTCGCGTCCACGATCTTGGAGAAGAACGCGCCCTCCGGGTCGGTCTGCTCGACCGCGCGGTAGAGCGCATGCGGCTCGACTGCTTCCAGGTCCATCGCGACGGGCTCGAGTTTGCGGCGGCGATAATCATTAATAAAGGTGTTGCGGAGGATGGTGAGCAACCACCCTTTCGCGTTGGTTCCGGGGCGGTACTGACGCCAGGAGCGATACGCCTTGAGCATGGTATCCTGGACCAAATCTTCTGCCTGCGACGGGTCACCCGTGAGTCGCAGAGCCACGCGGTACAGGGCGTCCAGGTGAGGCAGGGCCTCGGCGTCGAAGGAGCGTTCAGCGGTGGAGGGCTCAGCCATGGAAAGAATGTAATGACCCCACTAAGTTCCGCCCACCAAACCCGTGCCAACACTCACTGCCGTTCCCGCCCTGATCCCGCTCAGCCTGTTCGAGGCTATTCGCAATCTCGACACGCCGGTTGAAGACGGCCTGGACGAGCTCGCCGAGGAAATCGTGGTGCGCCGGCTGGGCTTGAGCCCAACCGTCGCCGCACAGATCCAACGCTATCGCCAGGCCGCCGAACGGGAGGGCTCGGTCGACCTGGACGAAGCGGTATCAGTGCTACGCCTGGTCGGACGCCGTCCGGACGCCTCCCTGGTCTTTGCCGATGCCGGCCGGCGGGCAGCACGGCACGCCGCCCGGCGCAGCGGCCGACCGGCTTACACGCTTGCGCGGGTAACTCCCCCTGGGCTCGGGCGGAGGATTGCGCTCCGGAATGCGGCCAGGGTGGCCCGGCGGGTCTTTGCCGCCGAGCTTCTGGCGGACGGTCAGGGAAGCGAGGTTCGGATGTCCGATCCGCTTTCGATCGCAGCCCTGCCCGATGGCGCCGCCTGCGCGTTCTACGGTGCGGCCTATAGTGAGCTGCTTCGTTGGCTGACTGACTTCGAGGGGGCCATGGTACACCAACGCTGTCGAGGGCGAGGGGACAGCGAGTGCATCTGGCAGGCTGCGTCGGTGGAGATGTACGAGTGATTCCCCAGCAGGACGAGCTCAGCGCCGCGCTGGGGGCGTTGGGCGCGGACGCGTGGCTCTTGTTCGACTTCCACGGACTCAATCCAGTCGCCAGCCGGGTTCTCGGCCTGCACGGGCTCAACAGCCGGCGCGTGTTCGTCCTTCTCCCCGGCAAAGGTGAGCCGGTTGCCGTAGTGCACCGGATCGAGCTCCAGGCATTCCAGGACTTTCCTGGCCGGGTAGTGCCCTACTCGCGCTGGCAGGAGCTCCATGGGGCGCTCGAGTCCCTGGTCAAAGGCAAGCGGGTGGCAATGGAGGTGTCCCCCGAAGACGCGGTCCCCTATCTCGACCGGATCCCTTCCGGTGTGGTGGAGCTGCTCCGCCGGCTGGGTGCAACGATCATACCCTCCTCGAGCCTGGTTTCCCGATTCGCTGCGAGCTGGACGCCCCAGGAAACGGAGGATCATCGTGCTGCCGCCGAGGTGCTGGCCGAGGTGGCGCGGAGTGAGCTCAGCCGCGGGGTGCGCGAAGCCGGCCAGGGACTCAGTGAAAAGGGGTTGCAGGCGCGGGTCATTGCGGCAGTCGAGAGCCGCGGCCTGGTGTTCGATACCCTCCCTATCGTCGCCTTCGGAGCGAACTCCGCCGATCCGCACTACGAGCCGGGTACTCACGGGGAGTTTCAACTACGAGAGAATGAGGTGATCCTGCTGGATCTCTGGGCCGGCCGGACCAAGACCACGGTGTTTGCCGACCAGACCTGGATGGGTTTTGCCGGAGCGAGTCCTCCGCCGCACGTGCTGGAAGTATGGGAAGTGGTCCGCCGGGCGAGGGACGCGGCGGTGGGGGCGGTCCAGGGGGCAGCGGCGGCGGGCCGCCCGATCGCGGGCTTCGAGGCGGACCGGGCGGCTCGCGGAGTGATCGAGGCAGCGGGCTATGGAGATCAGTTCGTCCACCGCACCGGGCACTCGATTGACCGCGATCTCCACGGCTCCGGGCCGCACCTGGACGACTACGAGACCCATGACGACCGGCGGCTGGAGCTGGGCGTGGGCTTCTCGGTGGAGCCGGGGATCTATCTCGCGGGCGAGTTCGGGGTGCGCAGCGAAGTGAATATGTACTGGGGGGAGGGCGGGCCGGTGGTGACGCCGAGGGAGCCGCAGCGGGAGCTGATCAACGCTAACGGCTAACGGCTAACGGCTAACGGCTAACAGCTAACGGCTAACGGCTGCTCCTCTCTTCCCAAACTTCGGTGCGGGATATATAGTCGCCTCGGAATTTTCCGAACTCTTGCTTTGCGAAGAGTCAAAGATCTAAGTGTTCACTGCCCCACCGCGTGCGGCGGCGCAACGTGGGCTGTTGACCGTTAGCTGTTAGCCGTTAGCTGTTAGCCGTTAGCTGTTAGCCGTTTCAGTTGGCAACTTCTCCGGTTTCAGAGAGTTACGTCAGCGGTGAGAAGTTCCGACAGGCGTGTGGCGTTTGCTTGACACGTGATTTTGCGCGCTCCATATTAGGCTGCCGACCGGGCCGCGGTCGCCGCATGTCTGGTGTGTTGTCGAGTTAGACAAACGCTTTCCCATCAACGCAGGTGACATCCCACAGCAGTCTCATCCCGAAGTAGGCCTACGCGCCAGTGGGAGACGTGTGCGCTCCCCGCTCCAAGTCGGCTGTAACCGCAGGTTCACGCCTTTGGAGGACGTATCCATGAAGCAATGCCGTGTCAGCGCCTTCGCACGCGTCGCGCGATTCGTCGCGCTCGCGGCAGTCGCTCTGACCTGGGGAGCCAGTGCGCTCCTGGCTCAGGGTTCGACTGGTAAGATCGAAGGCAGGGTGCGAGACCAAGCGGGCGCGCCTATTGCCAACGCCCAGGTGTTCGTGGTGGGGTCGGCGTTCAACGCCCTCACGAACCCGCAAGGCTACTATTTCATCAACAACGTGCCCGCCAGCACGGTGGCGGTGCGCGCCGCGTTCATCGGGTATAAGTCCACCCAGGTGGACGGCGTGAAAGTCCTGGCCGGCCAGACCATCACGGTCGACGTCCAGCTGGAGCAGACCGCGGTCCAGATCCAGGAGATCACGGTCGTCACCCAGACCCAGCCGCTGGTTCCCCGCGACGAGGTCGCCACGAAGCAGCGGATCGACGGCGAATTCATCAAGAATTTGCCGGTGGACCGGGTCACCAGCGTGCTGGCCCTGCAGCCCGGCGTGGTAGCGGCCAACACCAGCGGCAGCAGCTTCTCCATCCGCGGCGGCCGGACCCAAGAGCAGGTGACCTACATCGATGGCGTCCCGGTCACCGCGGGCTATCGGGGTGACTCCCGGGTCGGCGCCCTCGGCAGTGAGATCAGCATCGGCACCAATGCGCTGGAGGAGGCCTCGGTCACCACGGGGTCGTCCTCGGCCGAGTTCGGCAACGCACAGTCTGGAGTCATCTCTATCGCCACCCGTACCGGTGGCGAACGTTTTACCGGCACCGTCAACTATGAGACCGACGAGCCATTCGGGGTCAATCACAGCCTTGGTTTCAACCGGGTGACCGGCAGCGTGGGTGGTCCCATTGCCAAGAACCTGACGTTCTTCGTGTCGGGAGTCTTGGAAGGGCAGCAGTCGATCAACACCGGGTTCGACGCCCAGAAGTTCCCGATCTTCCTCCAGGCCGGCATCGATACCACGGTCGCGGTGCCCAGCGACACCACGCCGACCTCAGACACCACCTTCGTGAACGTGTACAACTACGCGATCGCACGGGGCGACTGCGACAGCTTCAGGAACAGCACCGATCCCGGCATCGCCAACAACTACGGGGTGGACTGCAATGGGATCCGGGTCCCCTGGTCGGGCAGCTCGACCTACCAGCTCACCGGCAAGCTGAACTACACCTTCGGCACCGGATCGCGGATCGCCCTGACGGCCCTCCGGAGTCAGAACCAGGGCCGGTTCTTCGTCGAGAATTCGATCACGGGTGGCGAGCTGCTGACTGCAGGTTCGCTGGGTGACCCGGCCAATCTGCGCGCCTTCCGCAACTGGAACAACGTTTTCACCCTGAACTGGACCCAGAACCTGACCCGCAGCACCGAGCGGGCGCTGGCGCTGGATGTGAACCTGTCGTATCAGACGGACCGGGTGATCAATGGCCCGATGACGCCGGAGAGCGAGCTCAGCACCCGGAGCAACTTCGGCGGGTTCAACATCACGCCGATCCACTTCCTGTTCGACTTCGACAATTTCCCGATCGACGACCAGCTGGTTGACAACTATCGGCGCAACATCGCCGGCAGCCGACGGTCCCCCTACGATCTGGAGAACACGGCCCAGTATGCCCTGGTGGACCAGTGGCGGAACAATGCCTACGGGATCGCCAGCACCGACGAGTTCGCGCCGGTGATCTTCCCCGAGGCCGGTGGTCCCGCCGGAACCAACCGGTTCGCACAGTACCTACGGCTCTACCGGGAGAACCGGTACATCGGGAAGGCCAACCTCGACTGGCAGTTCGACCGGTACAACCGGCTCAAGATTGGCGGCGAGTACACCAAGTATCACCTGGACCAGTACGCCCACCAGCTCGACAACCAGTCGTTCTCGGACGTCTACCGGGAAAAGCCCTATCGCTATGACGCGTTCATCGAGGACCGGCTCGACCTAGGCGACGTCGTCGTGGTCGGCGGGGTCCGCTATGACCGCTACGACACCGGCGCCCGGCGCTGGACCGGCTTCCCCCGGATCTCGACCAACCCGGCGTTCGATCCGAGCAACCCCGACGCCTTCTTCAACAACGACTCGCTCTTCCCCAAGGACAAGGCGCACGACTACGTGAGCCCGCACATTCAGGTGTCCTTCCCGGTGACCGACCGGACCAACTTCCGGTTCTCCTACGCCCACCAGGTGCAGGCGCCCGACTTCGGGGTCGTGCTCCAGGGCATCAACACCGACATCAGCATCACCAACACCAACAACTTCTACGGCAGCGACCTGGATTTCGGACGCACCATCACGTTCGAGTTCGGCATTCGCCACGCCTTCAGTGACGACATGGTGCTGGACGTGGCGGCGTACAACAAGGACAACCTGTCCAATGCCGCCGGCCGGCTGGTGGCGGCGCAAGATCCGTTGCGGGGCATCACCTCCAACGTCCGGATCATTACCAACGCCGACTTCGGCAACACCCGGGGCATTGATGTCCGGCTCGACCGCCGCTTCGGCAATTTCTTCAACGGCACGGTGGCGTACACCTATGAGTCGTCGAAGAACACCGGGTCCGATCCGGACACCTACCTCGACTTCGGCTCACGAGTGCTCAACGCGGTGTCCGGTGGTAACCAGCCGCCGCCGCAGGCTATTCTCCCAACCGACTTCGACCGGCCGCATAACCTGGCCATCGCTGCCGCCCTGAACTTCCCGGGCGACTTCAAGCGGGGCACGGTGCTCGGCTCGGTGCTGCAGAACGTGGGCCTGTTCACCACCTTCCGCTACACCAGCGGACTGCCGTACACGCCCTGCTCGCCCAATGTGGGCGACGAGGAGGTCGTGTCAGGCGATGCCGGCCGCAATAACTGCAACCGCCAGTTCCCGGAGCCACTTAACAGCTCCCGGCTGCCCTCGTTCAAGAACCTCGACATCCGGCTCACCAAGGCCTTCTCCGTTCGGGGCCTGGACATCACCGGCTACTTCGAGGCCAGAAACTTCCTCAACTTCAAGAACATCGTTCAGGTCTTCGCCACTACCAACGATGTCGCCAACGCGCGTGAGGAAGCGCAGAACTTCGCCGCCGACAGCGCCGACTTCCGGGCCGAAGCGGTGGCCTCGGGGGCGCTGCTGGGCAACGGCAGCATCGATCTCAGCTTCGGCGGGGCCAGCGATCCCCGCACCGGATGCGGTGCCTGGCGCAAGCAGGACGGCGCCGCGGGTGCGCCGAACTGCGTGGCGCTCATCCGGGCCGAGGAGCGGTACGGCAACGGCGACCATATCTTCGATCTCGCCGAGCAACGCACCGCGAGCGATGCGCTGTACAACGAGGTTCGCGGGATCCACAACTTCACCGCCTCGCCCCGTCGGTTCCGACTCGGGTTCGAGCTGAACTTCTGAGCAGTGCGGTGGGCCACGGCGGGTCCTCGTTCCAGGGACCCGTCGCGGCACGCCCTTCTTCCTTGCCAACTCGAGAGAGGACGCGATGCACTCCTTCTTGCGTATGAGAACTCTGCTGGTGGCAGGACTGTGTGCCACGGTGGTGGCGGCGCAGCCGCCGACCGTGGCGGCCAGCGCGCTCGCCGCGACAACCGTGACTGCCAAGCCCAAGCCGTCGGCGAAGCGGAATTTCCGCCTGTTCGCACGGACCCTGGGCGCGTTCACCATCAACCGCATCTACTGCGGCCTCAATTCGGACGGTGAGGTCTGCGTAGACTCCACCAACTCCTCCACCATCGGCGGCGGCTTCTGGCCCAAGGGCACCGCCGACCAATACGTGTTCAACTCCGGTTTGCAGATCGCGGGGATCATCGGCAGCGATGCCAATCCCGAGTGGCAGGGCGACACCACCGGCGCCTTCTTCTTCGATCCCAAAGGCACCACCCAGCACGGCGAGGAGGTGGAGCCGGTCTACAACACGACCAATACGGATGACTTTGACTTCATCTCGGACCCCGCAGCTACCGACCCGGTGGCCCTCGCGGCCCGGGTGCCCAGCGGCGACGCCACGGCGGAGCTCTACAATCCGCTGCTGCGGGGCCGCACGGCCGCATCCCAGGGCGATGTGTGGTGGATTTCCTGGGACGGCAATCCGGCCCTCAACGCCGGTCGGTCTCACCCGCTCGGCATCATGGTGGAGCAGCGAGGCCTGGGGTGGAACTTCCCGGTGGGCAACGAAGACATCGCCTACTTCGTCTACACCTTCTACAACGTGACCGCCAAGGACCCGGCCGTGTACACGGCTGCCGGAGTGCGGCCCGGGATGGCGGACATCCTGGCGCGCCAGGGAGACGAGTTCCAGACCAAGAACGAGCAGGCCTTCGGGATCTCGATTCCCGACGGCGGCTATACCGTCACCAACCTGTTTGCCGCGTTTTCGGCCGACATGGACGTGTCCGAGGCGACCGTGAACTTCTCCTCGGTGAACGTGCCCTTCGCCCTGGGGTATGTCTACGCCCACGACTTCTCCCCCTCCACCGGGTGGACCTTCGATCCCAGCATCTTCAGCCCGCCCTTCTTCCCCGGGGCGGGCTTCGTCGGGGTCAAGTACCTGAAGAGCCCGATTGTGAACGGGCAAGAGGTCGGCCTCACCCTGTTCAGCAACACCATTAACGGCGGCGCATTCGACGACGCCCAGAACACGATTCAGCTCTACCGTTACCTCTCTAACAACATCAGCGTCGCGGCGGGCGACGCCGCCTGCAACACCGGCAACCCGCAGCAGACCCACATCTGCTTCGTCAATACCACGGCCCCCGACGACATGCGGTTCTTCCAGTCGTCCGGTCCGCTCAACCTGGCCCCGGGGCAGTTCGGCTCCATCGTGGTGGCCTACATCTTCGCCGCCCCCGCGATTACCGGCTCCTGCACCGGACCCGGCACCTGCGATCTCAACCCCGGCGATCCGCGACGGCTCATCACTCCGGGGGATCTCGCCGCAGGCGCCAACCCGATCGACTCAGTGACTGGCTATCGCGGGTTCCGAGGGGTGGATACGGCGGGCGCCGTGGTGCAGGACTCGATCAGCACCCTGCCCGGATCGCTGCTGGGCAAGGCGCTGGTGGCCCAGGCCGTCTTCAACAACGGGTTCTTGCTGCCGTTCGCCCCTGACGCGCCGGACTTCTTCCTGATTCCGGGCGATAACCAGGTGACGGTGCTGTGGCAGACCTCGCCCAGCGAGGCCAACGGCGATCCGTTCTTTGCGACCGCGAGCAGCCTGTTCACGCCTGAAGGCGCTCCCAACCCGCTGTACGATCCCAACTACCGGCAATTCGACGTGGAGGGTTACCGGATCTACCGGGGGAGGGTGGATTCCCCGAACGAGCTCTCAGCGATAGCCCAGTTCGACTACGCCGGTACCTTCATCACCGACTTCCAGGGTCAGGTGAATCCGAACCCGAACTGCGCTCCGGAGCTTGGCATCAATAACCCCACGGCCATCGACTCGTTAACCGACCCCACCGCACCCGACACGACGTTCGGCTGCCCGGTCCCGTTCGACTCGCTGCCTCCGGAGGGTGGCGTGGCACCGACCGTGAGCGTCGACATTCCTCTCGTGGGGACGGCCACTGCTCCCTTCGTCCAGGTGAAGAAGGGCGAGCGCACCAAGCTTGCTACGGGTGAGGCGATCCTTCTCAAAGCGGACACCGTTCTTGGTCTGAACGACACCGGAGTGCCGTTCATCTTCGTTGATCGGGGCGTGCGCAGCAACCTGCGGTACTTCTACTCGGTCACTGCGTTCGACATCAACTCGTTCCAGTCGGGCCCCTCGAGTATCGAGTCCCCCCGGAACACCAAGCCGGTGATTCCCGTGGCCCCTGCCAGCAACCTGCAAGGCGTCGCGGTCTTGAACGCATTCATCGATGGGCGTGGGGTGAACGCGAGTCAGGATACGACATCGCCGGCGATCGATCCGGCCACCGGCAGGTTCAGCAAGAAGTTCCCCGCCGCCAACAATGCCGCGGTGAGCTTCATTGGCCAGTTTGCCCAGAGCATCTTCTCGGGCGAGGGGAGTATTACCGCGAACCTGCTCGGCCTGAGCCTGGGTGATGCGCGACAAGGTATTCCGGTCAATTACGTCTACGACGTGCTTTCGAACACCGGGGCGCGTGATACCATCACACTATCGATTGCACAACCGCTGGACTCGAGCAATGTCACCGCGACGAGTCCCCCGTTCCCCGGGGCAGAAGCCGACGCCAGTTTGTCTGCCCGGTTCGGTGTACCCGCTGGCTTCGTCCAGAACGCCCAGGTCTCCCAGGGGCTCACGGGCTATCAGTACATGACCGGGTTCGGCCGCGGGTGCTTCGTGGATGCCAGCGCGACGAAATTCGGCACCAACTGCGCCTACAATGGTCCTCGGTGGTTCGAGGGTGACAACGAGACCAAGGCAGACCCGAACGCCGGCAACGTTGCCGGCTCGGGAGATGCCACGGACAACAACAATGCCGGTGAGCTTCCGGGTGTCCTGACCATCCAGAACCCGCAATCGTACACCCAGATGACTGGCACCTACCGACAAGTGGAGGCGTTCACTGCCGGCGCGGTGCGGGCGGCTGACTTCAAGGTGTACTGGGGTACGGCCGGGAAGGTCGATTCGGTCATTGATGTTACCCATAATGTCCCT
Source organism: Gemmatimonadales bacterium (assembly GCA_044867445.1). Lineage (GTDB taxonomy): Bacteria > Gemmatimonadota > Gemmatimonadetes > Gemmatimonadales > GWC2-71-9 > CAVVWJ01. The sequence continues at coordinate 4,986 of JBIOUY010000140.1, read as the reverse complement.
GTGTCCTTCAGCGCCGACAGCGTCGGCGCTAGCTGGGGATTCCTCACCCAGGCAGGCACTACCGGAGCGGGCTCGGGCGACGGGCGGGCGGATGTTCTGACGCTCCTCGACTTCGGCTGTGTCTTCCCCTTCAGCGACGCCAACCGGCATCTCGACCAGACATTCGGGTGCTCTGGCGGGTCTTATCTCCTGACCGACACGGCCGTGCCGGGCGCGATCGCGATCTACGGCGGTGAACCGGCCAATGGCGCCGACCCAGCGCTCGCCCCGCCGCGGCCTAACCCGGGCTTCGCGATGTGGCTCTCCGGGCACATCTTCATGTTCGAGCTGGCTCCGGGGGGCACGGTCCCGGCGGCCGGGACCATCTGGACGATGAGGAGCTACATCGGACACGTGAACGGCGGGAATGGGGCTGCCGGCGCCTTGGGGAACTACACCTTTACGCCGGTACTCAGGAGCTTCTCGGCTGTTGGCGCTACCCTGAAGCTGAGCTTCAGCTCGACCAACCAACTGGTCGCTGCAAACAAGAGCGACCTCTCACGGGTCCACACCGTACCCGATCCGTACTACGTCACCAACCAGTTCGAGCAGACCACGAACACCAAGATCCTCAAGTTCGTGAACCTGCCGGCCGACGCGATCGTCCGGATCTACTCCTCCAGCGGCGTATTGGTCGCGATGCTCGAGCATCATTCGGACCAGTTCGGTGGCACTGAAGACTGGAATCTGCGGAACCGGAACAATCAGGTGGTAGCGAGCGGCGTGTACTTCTATCACGTGGAGGCCGGCGCGGCTCGTCGCGTCGGGCGCTTCACCGTGGTGAACTTCGCTCAGTAGCAGTCCACAGGGGGCAGGTGCAACGGCCTGCCCCCGCCTCCAGGAGACGCTTAGACATGATTTATTCTCGGGCACGAATTCTCGCTCTGGCGGCGGCGTTACTGAGTGGACTGTCACTCCCCGCAGCCGCACAAAACAACAACACCACCAATCAGGACAACACGTCCTATGGCACGACGTCGGCGGAGTTCCTGCTCTTCGGGGCAGGCGCCCGCGGCACGGCACTTGGCGGAGCGTTCGCGGCCATTGCCACCGACGTGAGCAGCGTCTACTACAACCCCGGCGGAACCGCACTCGTGCCCCGCATGGGCGCGACGATCGGGACCTACGATTACATCGCCGACACCAGATACAACTGGGGCGGCATCGTGTTTCCCTTCTCCGGCGGCAGCCGGGCCATCGGCCTCCAGGTAGGCACGTTCGGGTTCAAGGACCAGCCGGTATACACGGTGGAGCAGCCGGAAGGCACCGGTTCAGTGTATTCGGTCAACGAGACCTTCGTCGGCCTCACCCTGGCCCAGAACTTCTCAGACCGGTTTTCGGCGGGATTCACAGCCAAAGGCGTCTTCGACCAGTTGGGAGAAGCCAGTGGCCAGGCATTCGCCGTCGACTTCGGCACCAACTTCCATTCCCAGTTGAGCGGGCATCCCATCCAATTCTCTTTCGTCCTCACCAATCTCGGCACCAATTTGACCTACAGCGGCAATGCACTCGATGTGGGGACGCCGCGAGCGCCCATCCCCAATGAGCCCCAGGTGCCGCAAGAGGACCAGCCCTCGGAGCTCAGGACGTCTGGCTTCAACCTGCCCACCACGTTCCGGGTCGGGATCGCGTATGACCTGCTGACCGCCGAGACCAGCCGTCTTACCATGCTGGGTGACTTCAATCAGCCCAACAACAACCGCGCCGGGTTCTCTGGCGGTGCCGAGTGGGCGTCGCAGCATCTCGGCGGATCCCCCTTCGGGTTCGCTGTCCGGGGGAGCTACAGCTATCTGGGGTCCAACAACCTGAGCCCGACCAACCCGGCCAGTCAGACCGCCTTGAGCGACGAAGAGAACTTGCAGGGACTCGCGTTCGGCGGCGGGCTGAACTACGGCTCGGGCGACTTCAGCGTTGGTGTCGACTACGCCTGGAGGTATCTGGGCGTGCTCGGAGGCACCAACTTCTTCAGCATCACGGTCGGCTGGTAGGTCAGTCGCCGCACATGGGCCGCTCTGAAATGGGGCGGCCCTTACCGGGATAGTCATGTATCGTACGACCGTTTTACTTCTTACCGCCGCTCTGAGCACGTCGGCGGGCAGGTCCCTTGCCGATCAGAGTGATTCGTCGTTGGTGGTTCGGGCGGTCCGGTTCTATCGGGCCGAGCAGAAGCAGACGAGGGTCAAGGGGCTGGTTCAGATTCCGCTGGCGTCAATTTCGGCCCCTGAGGGTTCCGGTCCGTCGGGTTATACGGTCACTGTTCGCTTGGCCGACTCGACCGGGCTCACGCTTTATCAGGAGTCGTGGCGCAGCCGGGTTGCGGCGGGCGCAGCTTCCCCGGACGCGTATACGGTAGAGATCGTCGACTTCGCCATCGCGCCGGGTGAGTATCGGCTCGATGTGGCAGTTCAGGATTCGATCTCGGGCCGGCAGATGAGCGCATCAACCGAGATCGATGCGCTGTCGGATACGAGCCAGGCGTCCGATCTGCTCATCGCGCCGCAGATGCGGCTGGTGAGCGCGGTGGACACTCTGCCGAAGGCGGGAGAGTTCCGGGCCGGCAGCAGTCTGGTGACCGCGGCCGCCCAGGTCATCGTGACCCCGTTGCGCTCCAAGGTCTTTTATCTGTTGGAGGCCTACAGCGATCGCGAGGCCAAGGGCACCATGGCCGTGAACGTGGTGGACTCCGCGGCCAAGACGATCGTCCACACACCACCGGTGGCGGTTACGGTCGCCGCCGGCGGAAGCATCCTCAAGGGACAGTTGGACCTGGCCGGGCTTCCTCCGGGGCCCTACGAGATGGTCACCGATCTGCGTTTCGGAGATCGCAGCGTGAAGCGATCCGCCGAGCTGGTGATGGCACCGCTGGGAGCGGCATTGGCGAGAGACACGAGCCGCCGAGCTGCCGAGCGGGAAACCGACGAAGGCTACTTTGCGTCGCTTCCGGTCGAGGATCTGCAGAAGGCGGAGGCGCCCCTCACCTACATCGCGAAAAGCGGGGAACTTTCCGCCTGGAGTGACAAGCTCACGCCGGCAGCCAAGCGGCGGTTCTTGACCCAGTTCTGGATGGCGCGGGACCCCACGCCGGGGACTCCTCGCAATGAACGGAGGGAAGCGTTCTACCAGGCGATAGACTATGCCAACCGGACTTACCGAGAGGGCGGACGAAATCCGGTGGCAGGCTGGCGGTCGGACCGGGGCCGAATCTACGCCAAGTACGGCGCGCCGGAGGAAATTCGGAGGCGGCAGCAGGAGGGCCGCGCTCCCCCGTATGAGGTCTGGAGCTATTCCAAGGGCAAGGGCTTGTATTACATCTTTGCCGATCGCTCAGGGTTCGGAGCGTACACCCTGATCTTCTCGAACGATCTGAAGGAGCCTGGGTTGCCGGGATGGGCGGAATTGCTCGGTGCGCCCGCGGTGGAGGATATTGGCCAATTCCTGGGGGTCGATCTCATCGCAGTCGCGAGGCAATTCTAGACCAGGATCCCGAGGCGCAGGTGTAGAGGCAGCGTGAGGTCCGCACGACCGAGGGTCATTCAGGGCACTCAACCATGAGGTGGCTAGTATGAAGCATTCGAGGTTCGGCCTTCTCCTCCTCTCGGCCGCCGGGGTGTGGGCGTGCAACGCAGACCCGACCGATTCGTTCCGGGAGACCGGAACCAGAATTATCGCCGACCCGACCATCATTTATCTCGACAAGGGTCAGTCAACGTTCCTGACGGTCCAGCGGGTGGATGAGCAGGGAAACCAGCTTGCCACCACCTTCGAGGCGACGCCGGACAATGCCAATGTCGCTGTCGTGCGCGACACGACATTTCTGAAGACGACAAACGGCGCCTTCATCCAAACTAGCGAGCGGTTCGCCGTGACGGGTGTCGATTATGTCCAGACCGCCATTCACGTGCAGGCGGGCTCCGACACTCTGACCGTGCCGGTGAGCGTGGTTCCCAAGACCACGATTGCAGCGGCATTCAGCAACCTGACACCGGGCTTGGGAGAGACCGTTACCCTGACAGCGCCTCCCGGCATCACCTTCGATCCGGCCAGCACGGTGAGTTTCGGACCATTGCCTATTCTGCCTCCGGCCGACGTAGTTGTCGCTGGCGACGGGTTGTCCATCAGCTTTGTACCGCCGCCCAACCTGACTGAGGCTCCCGCGATCATTACCGAGGTCCACTCGGTGGGCTCGCCGGATTTGACGTTCACCAACACGACGGCGGATGGCATTACCACGCCAGCGGTCGTGGATCTGCCGGGCACGTTCTCGACGCTCACCCCGGCGGGCAACGAGGTAGTGACGTTGACACTCAACGCCGCCAGCGCTGCTCCGGGTGCCACCATGGATGTGGGCGGCACGGCCGGCACTGTGCTCGACCGGCCCACGGCGAACACCGTCAGGTTGTTACCTCCTCCCGGCTCGGTTGGGCTCGTGACCGTTAATGGTGTGGTGCTGGATGCGCTACCGCAATTTGCCTTGACGTTGACCAATGCGGACACGATGACGGTGGGCGCCGCGGTTGCGCCGCTCGCTGGGACCGACGCGGAGGGGACGGCGCCCACGATCGGCACGCCCGCGAATGTTGGTGATGCCGCGTCGACCTACGACGCGCCGGATTTCGGTGCGACGGCCGATCACTTCTACAAGGTGGTGATTCCCGCGGACGGTGATTACGACTTCACACTCGATTGGAGCGTAGGATCGGACATCGACATGTTCGTTTGTCCGTCCCCGGGTACGATCACGGGAGACTGCAACTTCGACGCGGCGACGGGGAACAAGCCCGAGGCCACGACGATCACTCTTACCGCTGGCACGTACTGGATAGTTGCTGAAGACTTCGGCGGGGATGCGGCGGGTTCGGTAGTCCACGTAACGGTCGTTCGAGGGTCGTAGTCCCTCTGCCGCCATCAGCACGAGGCCCCTGTCGCGAGACGGGGGCCTCTCGTTTT
>JBIOUY010000139.1:0-22544 GCA_044867445.1 Gemmatimonadales bacterium | reverse complement strand
TCCAGCAGGAAGACCCCGCCCGGTCCCTTTCCTTCGGGCGATCCGATCGCGGTGATGTAGATCCCCTCGGGGCCGCAGTGCACGGTGTGTGGCCTGGTATAGCCGGCCTTGGATGCGACCTCCGCAGGTTCGAGCACCTTCACGATACGCGGCTTCTTGGGATCGGGCTTGGTGTCCACGATGTAAATCCGAGACGATCGCAACCCGGGAACAATGAGATACCGGCGCTCGACGTGCGGGTGGGGCGCGTAAGGGCAGAGCGCCGAGCTGCAGGCGTTCCAGCCGAAGTGGTGCAGCTCGTCGCCGACGTTGGGCATCTGGAGCCGACCGACCTCTCGCCCGTAGGTGGCAGAGGTGGGATCGACATCGATCACAACCAGAGCATCAGGCCCGGTGCCGGTCGGGTTGATGGTGACGACGTAGGCGAGGGTTTCGACCGGTGCCTGCGCCGCAAGCTTGGGCGACGGATAGAAGGTGGGATCCGGCAGCATGGTGGGGTAACCCGACGACATGGGCACGCTCCTTCAGGGGGGTCGGCGATTTTCCCAATAATGGAACCCCCCTGCCAAAACCGCCACGTCGTCGGAAATCGCTGAGGAGATACTCTACGGACCGTTGAACGCCGGGTCGCTCGCTCGGGTTCGCAGTTCGGTGCCCTCGCCCCGGTACCAGCCACCTCGGAAATCGAAGTGACGTTCGTCCAGAATGCGGCTGTTGAGTGCCGCGGTACCCTGCTGCTGAACCTGCCAGAGCAGCAGTTTGGCTCCCAACTCTGCCGCGGGCTCCCAGACGCCCGGCTCGATTTCGGGGTAACGTGCCGCGAATTCAGGCCTAAGCCTGGCCTCTCGGGGCGTGGAATCCATTCCTACCTCCGGCGTAAGCGAGTGCAGCCGCGTTCGGTAGGGGCTGCAGCGCAGGGATTATGTAGCCACCTGCCCAGGTCCACCAGCCCCGGGGTCACTGCTACGACGCCCCTTCCCGTACCGTACAGAACCAGGGCAACTTTGGGACGCATGGCCCGTTCCAGATCTTCCCTGCGCATCGCGGTGGTCTTCGACACCCCGTACGGTGGATGGCATCATCCCGACCACGAGCGCCAGATGGCGACCGAAGTTGCGGCGTGGCACCACGATGAGCCGGAGATGGAATACCAGATTGCCGATGCGCTCCGGCAGCGGGGACACGAAGTCTTCCTGCTCGGGGTGCGGGACGATCTCAAGTACCTGGTCGACTCTCTCGCCGATGTTCGCCCCGATCTGGTCTTTAACGGGGTAGAGGCGTTCCACGGGAACCCCACTCTGGAGTACCTGGTCCCCGGAATGCTTGAGGCCGAGGGGTACCGGTTCACCGGCTCGCCGCCGCTGGCGCTGTTGGTTTCACGCAACAAGGGGATGAGCAAGAAGGTGCTCGCCTACCACGGTATCCGGGTGCCGGGGTTCGTCACCTATCGCCCAGGGGAGTCAGTCGAGGAGGGGTCACGTCCCACCTTTCCCCTCATCGTCAAGCCGCTCCAATCGGATGCCTCGGCGGGCATTGCGCAGGCTTCGGTGGTTCAGGACCCGGGAGCGTTGGCTGAGCGGGTGGCCTTGGTCCATCAGCGCTTTCAGCAGCCGGCCATCGCTGAGGAGTTCGTCGATGGCCGGGAGCTGTACGTCAGCCTGATCGGGAACGGCGACTCGATCGAGGTGCTTCCGATCACCGAGCTGGTCTTCGACAAGCGAAAGACCCGACCGGAAGAACGCATCGCCACCCAGTCTGCCAAGTGGGACGAGGACTATCGGGCCCGCAAGGGAATTCGTAACGTCTTCGCCCGGCCCATCGCCCGGAGTGCCCGGGAGCGGATCGAGTCCATCTGTCGCACCGCCTTTCGCGCGCTCTGGCTGCGCGATTATGCCCGGTTGGACGTCCGCCTGGCGCCGAATGGGGAGATCTGGTTTCTCGAGGCCAACGCGAACCCTTTTATCAGCTACGGGCACGACATGGCGAACGCGGCGCAGAAGGCGGGAATGGACTATTACGGCTTCATCCAGCGCTTGGTGGAGGAGGCGGTGAGCCGGTATGAGCGCGCTTAGACGTCGCCGGGAACGGGCGCCGAGCCCGGAGCTGCGCTGCGTGTGCGGCCACGAGCTGAGCCGCTATTGGCGCTACTGTCCCAACTGCGCCCGGGCACTCCTCTGGCGGGACAGCGACAACTTGACCGGCGCGGACTGCTATAACTGCGGCTGGATCGTGTCGGACAAGTTCAGCTACTGCCCCTGGTGCGGGGTCGACATCTACGAGGAGGGCTATTCCAGCGAACGGCCGCTCAACGCCCCCAAGGGGTTTCGGATGGATGCTCGCTGTGACTGGGGCTGCGGGGGTGGAGTCCAGTATCCCATGAGCCATTGCCCCTGGTGCGGCCGGCCCCAGTCGTGGGGGGAGGAAGAGTCCTTCGAAGGCGAGTGCCCCCACTGCGCCCGAGGCGTGGACGACTGGATGAACGCCTGTCCCTGGTGCGGCAGCGACGCCACCGGGCGAGACCTCATTCCTCGCGCCCTCACCCGGGTCCGGCGGCTGCTGCTGGTCTCGCGGGTGCGGGACTGGGGCTACCGGGTGTTGCTTCGCCCTGGGGTTTCCGGGGTCGATCCTCGCTACCCCAAGATCGTGGAGATCGAGCAGCGCTATGTCGTCGGCAAGCGGCGTCAGGACGAGATCCCCTGGACCATGCTCGTCGGACTCATCACCCACGAGCTGGGGCACAGTCTCCTCTATCACCATTGGGACTGGACTCGAGCCCGCCGATTCCGCCGCGCCTTCGGTGAAGTGGACAAGGTGTACCGCGGGATGGACAACAGCTGGGTCTACTTTCAGCGCCGGCGGGTCGCCATTGCGCCTCGGGACTTCGTGAGCGCCTACGCAGCCAAGCATCCGCAGGAGGACTTCGCCGAGACTTTCCGGTTCTACGTCACTCGCCGTGGGCGGCTGCGGGATCTCTTCGCGGAGTTCGGCCAGAAGCGGAAGGGCGTGATCCTGTACGAGAAGTTTCTGGTGCTGCACGATTTCGTGCGCGCGCTCAGGGGATGGGGATAGGAGGCACCTCATCCCGAGGGAGTGAAACGAGCGAGGGAACTGCTCGACTGTGCTCGAAGCGTGCTGGGCGGATCCCTCGCGAGCTCGGGATGAGGAGTTCTCCTCTCCGTCCTCTCCGTCCTCTCCGTCCTATCCGTCCTTTAGAACCTCCATCGCCGCGTTGCGCCCGTTGATTCCGATCACGCTCCCCCCGGGATGGGTGCAAGCCCCACACAGGTAGACCCCCGGCATCGGGGTTCGCGCCTGCAGCCGGCGGTCCCACATGTAGTCGGGCAGAATCTCTCCCTGAAAGATATGCCCGCCGGTCAGGCCGACGCGGCGCTCTACATCCGGCGGACCGAGCACCTCCATCGCGATGATAGCCCTGGGCAGGTTGCTGCAGAACCGGGCGATCGAGTCCACCACCACCTTCCCCACCTCCTCCCGCCGGGAGTTCCAATCGCCCTCGAGAAACCGGTTGGGGACGTACTGCGAGAAAACACTCAGCGTATGAATCCCCTCGGGTACCACGCTGGGATCGAACACCGTTTGAAGGTAGAGCTCGTTCCAGGTTCGGGGCGGCAGTCCGCCCGAGCGGGCGGTGCGATGGTGGTTGCGCCATTCCGCCTTGCTCAGCGGGGTGTTCACCTGGCCGGTGTGGTGGGAACACCTGGTGCCGGGTCGGGAGGTGAAATTGGGCAGCTCCGAAAGAGTCATGTTCACCTTCACGGTGACGCTCTCGATCGGAATCTGTCGTACCCGCTGCGCCCAGACTGGATCGGCCGCGCCATCGAGCAGCGTGAGCGTTGCCCTGGGGTCGGCGTTGGACACCACGGTTGGAGCGCGGACCATCTCCCCCGACGCGAGCTCCACACCCTGACGCGGATGAATCCGGGCTACCGGGACGCCCGATGCAACGACCGCGCCCGCTTCGCGCGCGATGTCGCACAGCAGGAAAGACACCATCCCCATGCCGCCCTCGACATAGCCCCAGGCCCCTGGCATCCCTCCCATGCGACCGGACGTGTGATGGAAGTAGATCGACGCAGTGCCCGGGTCGTGGGGACTCGCGTTGGTGCCGATGATTCCCTGGCCCAGATAGGCGAGCTGCATCCGCTCGTCCCGGAGATAGCGTTCTACCAGCTCGACCATCGACCATTCGAAGAGAAGGCCGTTCGCCTCCGGGTCCCTGCCCAGCCGTCGCTGGATGTCCTCCCGGCTGGGCGCGGGGCCGATCCAAAGATCCCCGTCGCCCTCCGGCCGTACCGCATCTCGGAGCCGGCGCTTGACCGCCTGCATCGCCCGCCAGCCCTTGAGATCGCCCGGCGCCAGCCGCTCGACCTCGGCCTCGCAACGCCGCTCGTCATTCCACAGCTGAATGCTGGACCCGTCTTCGAAGGGAACGAACATGCCGCCAGTCGCCGGCATCCAGCGAAAGCCGTGACCGGGCAGATCAAGCTCCTTGATCACCAGAGGATGGAGCAGGCCGGCGACATACGCGCAGGGGGACATTCGCACCCGAGGCCATGGCTCCTCCAGAGTGCAGGCGCCGCCTACCTGAGCGCGACTTTCCAGCACCAGCACCCGACGTCCCCCGCGGGCGAGGTAGGCGGCACAGGCCAGCCCGTTGTGTCCGGCCCCCACCACGATGACGTCCCACATCCGGCTCGCCAGATCGCGAACCGGTTCCGGGAGTCCGATGCGGCCGAGCACCGCGGCGGTGGGACTGCGGGTCTGTGGACTGGTCATGTGAAGTGCCTGACCTTACCCTTGCACTCGACAGGTGCACAAGGAGGGCGGACAGGGCGGTAAAGGCGGAAAAGGCGGTAAGGAACGCAATCTACCGGTCGCGAACCTTACCGCCCTCACCGTCCTTTCCGCCCTTACCGTCCTACCACCGAGGACCACATGACTGACCGGCTCTACTACACCGACAGCTATCTCCGCGAGTTCGACGCCACTGTGGTGGATCGGGCCGACGAGGGACGCACCGTCTTTCTCGACCGCACCGCCTTTTACCCCACCAGTGGAGGACAACCCAACGATCTCGGTCGGCTGGGCGGTGAGCGCGTCGTTGATGTCGTCGACCAGGGCGAGCGAATCGCCCATCGCCTGGCCGAGCCACTCCAGTCTCAGGACGGCGTCAAGGGCGAGATCGACTGGAGCCGGCGTTTCGACTACATGCAGCAGCACACCGGCCAGCATCTGCTCTCAGCAGTGATTGCCGAGCTGTTCGGCTATCGAACGGTCAGCGTCCACTTCGGTGAGGTCAGCTCCACCCTGGACCTCGATACCGGCGCCTTCTCCCACGACCAAGTGATCGCAGCAGAGGACCGGTCCAACGAGATCGCGGTGGAGGATCGCCCGGTGCAGGTAACCTTCGAACTCGCCGAGTCGGCGACCGGACTCCGCAAGCCTTCGGATCGCCAGGGAACCCTCCGGATCGTCTCCATCGAGGACCTTGATCGGAGCGCGTGCGGGGGAACCCATGTGAGACGCACGGGGGAGGTCGGGCCGATTCTCCTGCGCAAGGTGGAACGAGTCAAGCAGTCCGCCAGGCTGGAATTTCTCTGCGGAGCGCGGGCTATCCGGCGAGCGCGGACGGATCGAGAACTGCTCGCTCGGCTGGCTGCAGGGTTTTCCGCCGCCGCCGATGAGCTCCCCGCCCTGGTCGAACATCTTCGCGCGGATCTGAAGGACCAAACCGCGGCTCGGCGAAGCTTGGAGACCCAGCTTGCCGTGGTTCAGGCTCGCGAGCTGTATCAGGCAGCCGTGCCCGACGCGCGAGGCGTGCGCGTGGTGGTCATGCGGGAACCCGAGTGGCCCATCGACCGACTCAGAGCCCTGGCGCAAGCGATGGCCGCGCTTCCCCGCGCGCTGTTCCTTGGTGCAGTGAGCCAGCCGCCAACGCTGCTGGTCGCGGCGTCAGAGGATTCAGGGATCGATGCGGGGCGATTGCTTCGAGCCGGACTCGAGCGGGCAGGCGGCCGCGGTGGCGGGTCGGCCCGAATGGCTCAGGGAAGTCTCCAGGATCCCGCTGCGGTCGACGGCCTCATCGCGGCCATCATGAGCGGGTCACTCACTAGGTGAAGTGCGCTACTGGTCCGAGTTGGTGCCCCCCATCTGCCCCTCGAGCATGCCCCCCAGGCTCACGCCCTCGGCGCCCAGCAACCGGAACAACTCCCACTCGGCTGACCGCGCCGCGTGGATTCTCCTGCCGTTGTACATGAGGGAGATCACCAAGGCCCCATCGGCACGTCCGAGATAGCCCGCGAGCGTCGCGGCATTGTCCAGTGTGCCGGTCTTGGCGTGAACCACACCGCGAAGCATACCGCCGCGGAGCCGCCGCAGAGTGCCGGTGCCGTTGGCGGGCAGCAGAAGGGGGAAACGCTGGTTCCCCCGAATTTGGGGATAGCGGGCGAGATAGAGCATCTGGGTGAGCGGACTGATTCGATTGAGCTCACTGAGCCCGCTCCCATCGACGAACTGGACTCGAGCGGAGGGCCCGACGACCTGACGCACGTGCTGGGTGACCAGCCCGGGTCCTGCCGTCTGGCTGCCCGATGCCCACTGGAGGATCAGTTCGGCGCCGATGTTGAGGCTTCGCCGGTTCACCTCGATGGCGATGCTGTCGAGCGGCGCCGATTCCACCTGGGCCAGCACCGTTGTCGCCCGCGGGGGACGACCGGCAGGTCCGCCGGGATTGATCCACTGGATTCCGGCATGCTCCAGGGCGGCCGCCCACGCAGCGAGCAGGAGCTGGCCGGGGTCGTGGGCGACGGCGGAGATCCCCGCAGTACGTCGGTCGATGCCGATCCATCCGACCAGGGTCCAACCGCCATCCGCATCAGACACCAGCGACAGATGCTTCCCGCTCCCGGCCACCGTCCGGGCGGACACTCTCACCAGCCGGGCGACGCCATCGGGATACGCGCTCACCAGCACTGGCTGCGAGCCCAACTCAGGTCCCGGCCGGAAGGTGAGTGAGATGGTGTTCTCATGCAGAGTCACCGGCCCCACGGGCGGAGCATAGAGCTGACCCTGAAATTGGGACGACCAGACCGCGGGGTAGCGGGAAACGGCCTCTCCCGTTCGGCTGGAGAGAGCGAGTGGCCCGTAGAGCGCCCGGACGCCTCGCTCCCGCAGCTGCCTGGCGAGCTCCCGGAGGGTCGGACCCTTTCGGCCGGTGCGCTCCAGCGTAGGATCTCCGCCCAGCTCCAACGCCCACCGCCCGATCCACCGTCCGGTCGCCGGCTCAATGACGCCGTCGCCGATCACCCGCGTGGTTATCCGGGCCTCGCCGCCAACTCGCGCTCGGGTGAACCCGGTGGTGAAGAGCTTGGCGGTGGATGCCGGAATCAGTTCCAACTCCGGGCTTACGCTCCACAGGATTCGGCCGTCCATGGAGCCGATCGCGATGCCCCAATCGCCCCCCGAGGTGCGGCTCGCGGTGCGACGGTACCACTCGTCCAGGTCGCTGCGTTCGCGATCGGAGAGCTGCTGGGCGTGCAACGGCAGCGCGGCAGCAGCTCCCGCGACCAACACAGCGGTGACCAGCGTCCCGCGCAGACGTTGGAACATGACGATCCGATCTCGGTAAGTGGGTGGAGCGAGTTGGGGGCATCTCCAGAGAACCCTGGAGCAATCGGCGGGCCATTGATATCGTATTTGTTGACAAAGACTTACAACGTGACTGCAAGATTCGGATTCGGGCGTTTCGCCAAACCCTTGGCGGCCCGATTGCTTGACGGGTGGGGTTTCCCGTGATACGCTAGCCTTCCTTTCGTCGCCTCACCTTTCTCTCGTCGGCCTCGCAAGAGGTGCCGGATGCAGAGTAGAGCTCCTCTGTGGCTTGTTCGCGCGGCAAGTCCTCTCCGGTCACCGAGCCCTTCGGTGCGGGGAGTTTCTCTATGCCCCTCAATGTCCGGAGGTGTCCGATGGATCTCCTGCTCGCGCTGGGCATCAGCATCGGTGTTCTGATCGCCGGATGGACCTACGTGGCTCTCGGCCCAGGGAGCCTGCCGGTGTGGGCTGGAATCGTGGCGTGGGGCTGCTTCTTTGCGGCCGGGGGCAAGATGGCCGGCCTGAGCAAGACCATCGCCTCCAACTTGAGCGGCGTGCTGTGGGCCTACCTGGCCCTGAAGTTGGCAGGAAACGCCGGTGTTCCCATGCTCTCGGTCGCCGTGGGCGTAGCGGCGCTCATCATGGTGCTCCAGGCCAAGCTTCCACTGCTGAGCTTCATCCCCGGCGCATTCCTCGGTGCGGCCACCGCGGTGAGTGTCGTCGTGGGCGCCAATGGGTCGTGGACCAAGACGGTCATCGCTCTGGTGGCCGGGGCGGTCTTGGGCTACATCTCGGAGCTGGTGGCCGGCGCGCTGACCAGCCCGAAGAAGGCAACGGCGTGAGGCGCAGTGAGCAGTAAGCAGTGAGAAGTGAGCAGTAAGACGGCCACGCTGTCACCCTGGAGCGACTCCGAGCGGCGCGAGGAGGAGCGGAAGGGGCCGGAGCTTAATCGGCGCTTTGGCCCCTTTCGCTTCGCTCCAGGTGTGACATGCTGCTCCCTGCTCACTCCTCACTTCTCACTGCTTACTTCTTACTTCTTACCGCTGCTTCGTCAGCTCCAGATCGATCACCACTTTCACCTCGTCGCCCACCACGATCCCGCCGGTTTCCAGCGCCAGGTTCCACTGCAGACCGAAGTCCTTTCGGTTGAGCTTGGTAGTCGCGCTGGCGCCGCGCTTGATGTTGCCGAACGGGTCCTTGAGCTCGACTCCGTCGGCTTCCGCCTCGAGCACGACCTGCCGTGTGACGCCGCGAATGGCGAGGTCGCCGGTCAGGCGGAATTGGCCCTCACCCGTAGCCTCGATCCGGGTGCTGCGGAACTCGATCGTGGGATAGGTCGCGACCTCGAGGAAATCCGCGCTCCGCAGGTGCTGGTCCCGCTGTGAGTCCCGGGTATTGATACTGGCCGCGTCGATCGTAACCTGAATGCTCGAGCGGGAGATGTCTTCATGATCCAGGATCGCCGCCCCGGAAAACTGGGTGAACTCGCCTCGCACATTGCTCACCATCATGTGGCGGACGGAGAAATGGATGCTGCTGTGGGCTGGATCGATGGCCCAGGTGCTGGTCCCGCTGTGAACGGGGGTGGCGCTGGTCGCTGCAGACATGACAACAACTCCAAGTTCGGGTGATGGCTCGTGGACGACACAACCTGGAGTACATAGTAATCTTGAGCGCTATATAAAGTCAAGCGATTGAAAAGATCTAGCGTGGGAGGTACCTTGTACCTATGCGCAAGGATTCCGTCTTCTGCCCGGTTTACGCCTCCATCGAGCTGCTCCAGGAAAAGTGGACCCTCCACATCATCCGAGCCTTGCTCGGAGGCCCCCTCGGCTTCAATGAGCTCGGCCGCGCGGTCGGAGCCAACCCGACCACGCTGACTCAGCGACTGGAGCGGCTGGAGGCGATCGGCATCCTCGACCGTACCGTGCACTCCATGATGCCGCCACGCACCAGCTATCAGCTCAGCCGGGCGGGGCGGGCGCTGCAGGACGTGATCGATGCGATTGACCGATGGGGCAATGAGCACCTGAAGCAGCCGCCCGCTGAACCGAAGCGCAAGACTCGCCGAATCTCAGCTTGACGGTCCCAGAGCCGGCCCGTAGCCTCAGGCACGGCTCTCCTCCCTCCCCCACGCCACTATATCAACGCCCCGAAGGGCCTCTACCAAAGGGGCCGCTCACGCTTTGCCTCGTCGCCACAACCGAGTCAGGGGATGTATGGCAACCCAGATCAACTCCGGCGTTCTCGCCGTGGAGGTTCGCAAGCGGGGCGGGTTTCCGCTGCTGACCGTCGGTACCGACGAGCTCGTTCGGCGGATGTACACTGACGTGCCGGCGAAGTACGACATCCAGACACCGCGGTTGTCGATGAAGCTCGCCGAGATCATGGACGTGTTCATCGGGACCGAATCCGGCGAAGGGCGAACCCTGAAGGATGTGCCGCCGGAGCGGGTGGCCGCGCGGGGCGCGACGTTCCAAGAGGTCGGTGCGCTGATGCAGAAGCGAGATGTCCGTTCGGTGTCACTAGGCAACGGTCTCTATCCGAACGCCGAGCGCGCCGAGCAGTTTGGCATGCGACGGGAGGAGCTGGCGGGGATCATGTACGCGAGGTATACGTGACGCCCGTGCCAGGCTCTGCCCGAGGAATCGTTGGGCGGATCACTACCCCTACAACGGCCAGCGAATCGACCAGCTACGGGTGGAGATTAAGGACGGCAGGATGACCTCGATGCAGTCCAAGTCGGGGATCTCGGCTCTCCGGGCCTACTGTGATGCGTCTGGCAAGGGGAAAGATCTGGTGGGCGTGGTAGACATCGGCATCAATTCCGCGATCCAGCTCCCCGAAGGCGCTCCGGTCAACGTCTGGAGTCGAGCCGGTGCCGTTACGGTCATGGTGGGCAATAACTCCTGGGCGGGTGGTGACAATCGGGTGAACTTCGGGCTACCGACCGAAGTACCGAAAGCCACCCTTGCGGTGGACGGGACGGTGCTGGTCCAAGACGGCAAACTCGTCGTAGCAACGATGGCGAATCGGTAGTCGCCTAAGCCGCTTCCAGAGCGTGGAGCAGGTCCGCGGCGCTGGCCCAGCGATCGTCAGGTCGGCGGGCCAGCGCCCGGAGAATCACTTTGGACAACGTGGGCGACACGTCGGGATTCAGAGTGGAGGGATCGGCCGGCGTCTGAACCAGGTGGCGGCTCAGAAGGGCCATCACGCTGGGCGCTTCGTATACCGGCCGGCCGGTCACGCACTCGAAGAGCACCGCGCCGGTAGCATACAGATCAGCCCGCGCATCTACCGGCTCGCCGAATAACTGCTCGGGGGCCATGTACTGCGGCGTTCCGACCACCAGCCCAGCGGCGGTCAGGGTCTGCCCCCCTTCCAACCGCTCGCTCAGTCGCGCGATCCCGAAATCCATCACCTTCAGGAAGCCCGCCGGGTCGACCAGCAGGTTCTGCGGTTTGATGTCGCGATGGATGATGCCCTCCTCATGCGCCACTTCCAACGCTCGGCAGAGCTGCTTGCCGATGGTGAGCGCGGCGGGCACGGCCAGACGGCCGGCGTCCCGGATGAGTACCGCGAGCGTCGTCCCGTGGACAAACTCCATGGTGATGTAGTAAGTCCCGTCTGACTCACCGAGATCGTAGGTCCGGACCACGTTGCGGTGGGCGATCCGGCGTGCCAACCGAAGTTCCTGCTTGAAGCGCTCCAGCACCTTCGGGTCCATGCCGCCGAGCTCTGGGCGGAGCGCCTTGAGCGCGACGGTCTCCCCGACCTCTCGATCAAAGGCGCGGTACACCACGCCCATGCCACCGGCGCCGAGCAGCTCCTGAATGTCGTATCTGCCGGCGAACCGCGCGCCAACCGCGAGCAGCCCGTCATGGCGAGGCTCGGTAGCCGCGCCTGCGACGTGTGGGCCGGTCTGGAGATACTCCACCAGCCGATCCTTTTCTTTCAGTTCCTCGATCATCCTACCGAAGGCACCGGCCAGCTCGCCGATCTCGTCGCCGGTAGGGATGTTGATCGAAGCGGTATAGGTCCCCTCGCTCACTTGCCGGGTTGCCCTGACCAGACGCTGCACCGGCCGGGTGATCTGCCGTGCGAGAACGACCGAAGAGGCCAGCGCCAGTAGCAGTCCGCCGGCGAAGGCCCACCCGATCGCGCGGCTGAGCTGGCGATAGGCCACCAGCTCCGTTTCCCTCGAGTGCAGTCCCAGGTAGCCGCCTATGGGGATGCCGTCCGCGGTCCGGAGCAGGCCGATGATGCCCTGGTATCCTCCTTGATCCGTTCCCAGCCGGAAGCGCCTGGCAGTGGTGTCCCGGGTTGCGCTGTCCATCGGCAGTCGCCGAAGGGCTTCTCTCAGGCTAGCCTCCGAGAGGGTTGAGACCGCCACCTGAGGCACACCCAGGGTGTCGCGGGAGAAGAACACGATTTCGGAGTTGGTGTGTCGTTTGAGGACCCCGGCAAAGGTGCTGTCGAGCCGGAGCGCGGCAACGACCACACCAAACGGCGCACCCACTCCCGGTGTCGTCACCGGAACGCCGACGGCTTGGAACAGCTCGTCTCCGGCCGGCCCGGGCTCGAGCCACAGGCCTTCGGTCATCTGGCCCTCCAGCGCGCGCCCGATCAGCGCGCCCCGAGAGAAGTCCTGGTCGAAGACATTGCGCTGGGCGGTCCACGCTTTGAGCACTCCGTTGCCGTCCGTGATCAGCACCCAGTCCGCGCCGGTCTGGCTCCGAAGCTCATCGCTCTGATCCAGGAGATTGGCCCGGTCGTTGGTCCGGAGGGCTTCGCCGATGCGGGAGACATAAGCAGGGACCTGAACCAGGGCGGCGGCCAGTTGCCGAAGCGTTCGGCTGCGGCCTACCAAGGCGTCACCGATCGCGTCCTGGGTTGCTCGCAGGGCGCGCTCAGAGGCCGCATCGGCCGCGCTATTCGCGCGGTTCTTGGTCACCACCAGCGCGGCTCCGAGTGCCGCCACCACAACGAACGCCGTGCCGGCGAAGATCTTGGTGCCGAGGGGGAGTCTCACGCGAGAGCTCCAGCCAGCCGGGGCGGTCAGTACCGCCGCCCCTGGAGCGCGTAAGGTTGGCCGAACTTGTTGAGATGCGGCTTGAATTGATAGCCCCGGGCGTCCAGCTGAAATGCGAGGTCGTGGAGACCGTCGGGGCCCACGGTGAGCTCCTGGGTCACTTCCCGAGCTCGCTCGTGCCAGGCGTGAAGCAGGTATTTCCCTGGGGGCACCCTCGCGATAGTGAACCAGCCGTCGCTCCCCGGCTGGGCAAAGTAGGGATTCTCCCGCACGATCACGATCGCGCTCATTTGCGCGTGGACGTTACAGTACACCGAGACGATGCCCGGGTGGGAGAACTGGGCCGAACGGCGGGCTCCCCGCCCGTACAGCCCAAGATCGAAGGGATTTTCCTTGGAGAGCGAAAAGACGTTGTGGTTGAACGGATCGTGGTTGGGGAAGGCGACGGTGGAGCCCACCGGAATCACCAGCACGTGCGGGGTGAATTCCTTCGAGGCCGTGGAGATCTCCACTTCGACTGGCTTGGTCGCCACCGGAGCTACGGTCTCCAACCAGACCACGGCCTGACCCACGTCAGCGGCCAGGCTGTCTCCTCGATCCAGTAGCGTGAGACGACCTCTCACGTCGCCTACGTCGACATTTCGGTGGCGAGCGGCGGCCAGTGGAAGCGCAGCGATCATGAACCCCGCCAGACCGATCCGGCGGAGTATCCCACCGCGCTGTACTTTACCTCGCATGCCCCAAGGTTATCGCTCGCATTAAGACCCGTCAACGCGAACGCCATGACGCACCACTCATCTCGCCGTCGCCGGCTCCTGCTGCTCACGCTTGCAGCTTTCATCGCTCAACCGCTTGAGGCTCAAGACTCCCCTCTTCAGGCGGCGGTGCATGGTCTGGTGCTGGTCAATGCCTTCTACAATGACGCGAAAGTGAACAACAGTGACGCCCCTCAGTTCGCGCTCCGGCCCGATCCCATCACTGGCCCGCCGGCAAGCGCCGCCGGGGCCACCGTGCGCCAGTCGCGGGTAACCGTCGTCGCCTCGGTACCGGAGTTTGCGGGTGGAGCCCTGGGCGCCGAGCTCGATGTGGACTTTTTCGGCGGACAACAACCATCCACCGGCGGTCGCACCTTCCCGCTGCTCCGAATCCGACGCGCATTCGCCGAGCTCACCGGCCGGCAGTGGGCGCTCTTCGTGGGACAGGAGTCTCCACCGATTGCGGAAGTGAATCCCTCCTCTCTCGCCAGTATCGGCTTTCCCGAATTCGCGGGCGCGGGCAACCTGTGGCTCTGGATCCCCCAGGTGCGGGCCAGTGCCGACTTGCCGGCCATGTCCGGAGTGCGGCTAGGACTCCAGCTCGCCGCGCTGGCGCCTACGTCGGGTGAGGCGCAGAGCGCGTTCTTTACCCAACCGGACATCGCGGAGCGGAGCAGCCGGCCCTATCTCGAGGGACGGGTGCGAGCGCGCTGGGGAGTCGGCGACCAACCGGCAGAGGTGAGTCTGGGCGGCCACTACGGCTGGCTGGCTACGGGACCTGACCGGCGGGCACACACCAAGGCCGTGGCCGCTAGCGTGTGGGTTCCGCTGCTGCGGCAGCTGGAGTTGAGAGGCGAGGCCTTCACTGGCGAGGCACTGGCGGGATTGGGCGGGGGCGGCATCGGTCAGAACTTCGGCCGGGACAGCGTGGCGGTGTCCACGACCGGAGGCTGGGTGCAGCTCAACGTGCGGCCGTCACTCGCGTGGGAAATCGGCGCCGGCGGCGGCATTGACGACCCGGATGACGCCGACCTCGATCTGCAGTCCCAGCGGCTACGCAACATCACCTTCGAGGCTCACCTGCTCTGGCGTCAGGCTCCCGTGGTTCTCGGTGGAGAAGTGCGCCATACCCGGACTCGATACGGGAACCCTCTCACCGACCTCGACTTCACCCACTTGAATCTGGCGGCGGGGTTCGAGTTCTGAGGTCGTAAGTAACAGGTCTCAAGACATCAAACGAAACCCTCCGGTGCCTTACCGAAGGGTTGGTTATTTCGGGATGCGACTTGTGACCTGCGACTTGTGACCTGTGACTTGAGACTTGCAACTTGAGACCTGCGACTCCTCACCCCTCCTCTACCGCTGGCTCCCCAAACCCCGCGGCGGCTGATTCGGGCTCGGGCTCCGGTTCCTCGAGCCGCGGCGGCGGCGGATCGTCATACTGAGCCGTGAGCTCGTCACCCGCGACTCTCGCCTGAACCCGTTGCCACACCATCTGGGCCACGCTCGAGTGCAGGCTGAACTCACGTACGTAGTGCTCGGCGGCCTGATGCACCCCCATCGTGCCCTTGAGCAGCCGGGTGAATCCGATGGCGTTCTCCACGTGAGTTGCGACGACTGCCTCGGCCGCTCGCGCGCCAACCATCTTGGCGAGCTGAACGGTCTTCTCGTGATAGCGGCGCCGATAGCGCTGGTGCTCCAGCAGGACGTCCACTCGGAGCTTGTGCCAGCCGGTGAGCTCCGGCATGGGAGTGAGCGGGGGAAGGGACTCGATCTCCAACGAGGTGAGCGCGCGTGCCCGAACTACTTCCTGCATCGGCTCCGGTACCGCGACCACCTGGAAGTACAGATTCAGACCCTCCAGCGGCGGGACACGAGGAGCGAACTCATAGAGAAACTGGAGCGCCTGAGATGTGTGGGTGTAGATCAGCGATTCCCACGCAGCGGCATATGCCACCCGCACCTGCAGGTGCAGCTCGGGCGGGATTCGGCGAAGGGACATCTGGCTTGGAAGGGTCATCGTCGCTGCTCCGGCGGGTACGCGTAAAGCCGTCGCGTGTCGGCGGAGCAATATCTAGTCCCCGCGTCCCAGGTCGCGGCAGTCCCGCCGGGGCGCTCGAAGTGGGCTACCAGCTATTAACTAAGCTTCGGTATGCCTGTTACTTACAAGTGTTGTCGCGGGCGGAGGAAAGGCTCCGAAACCTGGCCGGGGAGAGCGGCCGGGCGCCGGTGCGCACCGCAAAATGCCCGGCGATTCGCAGAGCCTCGGATCAGCGGAGTAGTCGAGGGATGAGGCGGCGGTAGCGGCGCTCCCAGCGATGCAGTGAGTCCAGCGAAAGGTTCTCCAGTTCAGTTGCCACCGAGCGCGCGGCTATCACCGCGCTCTCCAGATCCTCACGCTCGTGCTCGCTCCCATCGCGGCCCCGGCTCTCAGCCGCACCCAGCATGATGGTGAGTTGATTGTTCACCCGATCCTGCAGCATCACCCGCATCTTTCGGATAAGCGCGCGCCGCCCCAGCACAGCGTGCCGGTGAACTGCCCAGAGGATGAATCCCTGCAGCCAAACGATGAAGGTAAGCAGCCGGCCTTGTTCGCCCCGGTCCAGCTCGGCGAACACGATCACCATCGCCACCAGCACGCCCGCGATCGTGAGGAGGAGCTCGAAGTACTCTGCGAGCCAAATCAGGACGACATCCCGCCAGGACGGACGGCGAATCACAGCGACCTCTTAGGGTTGATAACGCGCAGACCGAGCTGCTGCTCGATGGATCGCACTCGAGAAACCGTTCTGACCGCCGGCTGACAACGAAGGGACGGGGGAGCCGGTGCCGAGACCACATCCATGGGACCAGGGGCCACCGTGAGCCAGGGTCTACACCCTGGCGGCACCGCCTTGGGCTCTCCTGAAGCAGTGATGAAGAAGTGTTTGATTAATATTGAACGGCCGGCCGCTGCCGTCCAGCCCCCTATAGGGGCGTTTTTGAAAAAACAAAGCCCCACTTGAACTTAGTGGCTCAAGTGGGGCTCGACGTTGGGAGACCCGCATCAGGCCGCGAGGTCTCGCAATTTGTCACCGTACTCCTCCCGAAGCTGCCGCAGGGCCCGGTCTCGCAGCTGTCGAATCCGCTCGCGGGTGACCCCCATCATCTTGCCGATCTCTTCCAGCGTCCTGCTCTTCCCGTCGTCCAGCCCGAAGTAGAGGCGGAGGACCTTGGCATCCCTCGGCGGCAGCCCCGCAAGCGCGGCATCGAGATCGCTGCTCTGAGACGAGGCCAGGGTCGACGCGTCGGTGGATTCCTGAGTCGTGGGGACGAACCGCTCCATTCGACCTCGCTCGTCGGCCTCGCGCACCGGATGGTCCAGGCGAAGCGCCTCGATATGCAGCGCTGAGAGCGACCGCACTGCATCGGGAGTGAGCCCGGTGGCCTTGACCAGCTCCTCCACCGTGGGGATCCTCCCCAAGCGTTCGGTGAGCAGCGTGGTGGTTCGGCCCAGCCGATTGAGGTCAGCGGTACGGTTGAGGGGTACCCGCACCGGCCGGCCGTGCCGAGCGATGGCCGCCTGGATCGCCTGGCGAATCCACCAGACCGCATAGGAGATGAACTTGACGCCGCGGTCCGGGTCAAACTTCCGAGCCGCCGTCATCAGGCCCACATTGCCTTCACCGATCAGGTCCATCAGTGGGACGCCACGGTTCTGAAACTTCTTGGCCACGGACACCACAAACCGGACGTTATGCCGGGCCAGCCTTTCTTGGGCCTCGACATCACCCCTGAACGCACGCCGAGCCAGCGCCGTTTCCTCGTCCAGCTTGAGGAGGGGAATCCGGCTGATTTCCCGGAGATAGAAATCCAGGCTCTCGCGTCCCTCGTCGATGGCCCGCGGAAGCTGAGTGTTCCGCGAACGCCGCCTGCTGCGCGTACGCTTGGTAACTGCCACTTGTGTTACTCCGTTCTCCCAACCCGCAACTGCGGGGAACCCCTTACGCGCTCACGTAAGACGTTCTGATTAAAACACTTATGATAAGTCGCCGGATCGGATTCAGCTGCCCCCGGCTCGATGTTCCACCCTCGCCTCAGATGATCCGGGCCCCGCCTTCGTTGCACCCCGAGCCAACGCAGATCCGGCTTTGGATAACAGCCCCGGGGCCCGGTCAGTTCCGGTCTTTCTGCCGGCCGACGCTCAGCGTCCCTCTCAAGTCGAAGTAAAAGGTTTGCTGCAATCCTGCCGGGTCGCCCGTCACCTAGGCCGGTTGCCCGCACCCGGCTGGTCCATAGGAGATGCGGGGCGACCGCATCGGGCACACAAGTGCTCAGCCGCGGCCAAGCTCCCCTGATCGGAGGCGAGCAGCTGGTCGATGAGCTCCACCACAGCGCGAGGAAGGCAAGATCGTTCTCGGCATCGCCGACACCAACGGTTTCGGGAGCCGAAAGCTCGAGCGGTAACCGCATAGTCGCACAGGATAGCCCTCGTCCCACCGCCGGTCGATACCTCGACGCCGCTCAGCCAAGTGTGCCTGGGATCACAGGATGCGCAGCTCATGGTCTCAGGCCATGTGCGGTCCGTCACCGCGCTCCAGGCGGCCCATGGTGATTGTTTTGCAACCTGAGTGACATGTCATCGGGTCGTTGCTCTGCGGGGGCACCCGCGCAGGCTCATCTCCCTGGGGGTTCGTTATGCGCACGAAGCTGGTTGCCTTGACGGCGGCTATCGTTCTGCTCGGTTGCAACCGACCGGCCAATCGCGAGACGGGAGCTGTCGATACTACTCGTACCGGAGTCGATACGAGCATCCAGTCCACGAGAGTGAAGGACACAACTGTGGTGAAGTCCGACACGTCGCTGAAGGCCGACACGTCAGTCAACGTGGATACCACCAAACAGACGAAGCATAAGAACGAGGCCAAGTAGGCCGCACGACCGCGCGGCCTCCTGCCGGCGCGCTGCCCCAGGGCCCGATACCTGTTCCAGGTGTCGGGCCTTTGCGTTGTCCTCTCCCGCCGGTGCTGGAGGTTTGGCGCTGGCAGGAGCAGCTTTAGGTGTCGCACAACCAGGAGAGGGCGTGCTTGGCAACCTGATGATCCGCAAGGGCATCATCTCCAAGCGGGAGCAAGAGCTCCGAGCTCGGGAGCAGGAGCTCCTGGAACGGCTTGCCACCGCTCTGGGACGCTTCGGCTCTGATGTCGCCCCAGACGATCTTCGTCGATTCATGGAGGCGAGGGAGCAACTTGCCGGGCTCTTTCTTCTGGTGATCGCGGGTGAGTTCAACTCGGGCAAGTCGAGCTTCATCAATGCACTCATCGGTGAACGGGTCCTCCCCGAAGGCGTCACCCCAACTACCGACCGGATCAACCTGCTGCGCTGGGGCACAGAGATCTCTGAGCAGCTGCGCGAGGCCTTCCTGCTGGAGCGAACTCACCCCGCCGGCGTGCTGCGTGAGCTCAACGTTGTGGACACTCCCGGCACCAACGCCATCATCCGGCGCCATGAGGAGCTCACCCGCGATTTCATTCCCCGCTCCGACCTGGTGCTCTTCGTGACCTCGGCGGAGCGCCCCTTCACCGAGAGCGAGCGAGCTTTCCTGGAACAGATTCGGGAATGGGGCAAGAAGATCGTTTTCGTGGTGAACAAGATCGACATCCTGTCCCGGCCCGAGGAACGGGAGGAAGTACTCCGGTACGTGGAAACCAACGCCACCACCTTGCTCGGCGAATCCCCCCGAGTGTTCGCCGTCTCGGCCCGACAGGCGATGGAGGCGCGTGGCGGCGAAGAGGGGAACCTCTGGCAACAGAGCGGGTTCGACAAATTTGAGGATTACCTCATCCACACCCTCGACGCGGCCGAACGGATCAGGCTCAAGCTGCTCAACCCGCTCAACGTCGGATTGCGCCTGGCAGCCAAATACAAGGGCCTGGCCTTCGAACGTCTCAAGCTCCTGGCCCAGGATGTGGAAGCCATTCAGAACATCGATCAGCAGCTGAGCCTGTTTCACCAGGAGATGCTGCGCGACTTCGAGCCACGGCTCTCCCGGCTGGAACAGCTGCTGGGGGAGATAGAGCACCGGGGAGTTCGGTTTTTCGAGGAGACCATCCGGATCGGCCGAATCCGAAGCCTGATGGACAGCGAGGGACTGAAGCGAGCCTTCGAGCAGGAGGTTATTGCTGAGACACCCCGCCAGGTGGAAGAGGAAGTGGGTCGAGTCATCGACTGGATCGTGGAGCGCAATCTTCGAACCTGGCAGGACATCAGCGGCTACATCGATCGCCGGCAGGTGAGCCGTCACCGCGAGGGTATGATCGGCGAGGTCGGCACCAGCTTCAACTACAACCGGCAGGCGCTGCTGGACTCGATTGGCCGGGTGTCGCAGGACGTCATCGCGAGTTATGACCGCGAGGCGGAATCCCGCGCCATCGCCAATGAAATCCAGGGCACCTTTGCAACCACGGCGCTGGCTCAAGCCGGAGCGCTCGGCATTGGCACACTGGTGGTCACCGTGCTCACCGGGGCCGCGGCCGATGTCACCGGAATCCTGCTCGCCACCGCGCTCGCCGTGGGCGGGTTCTATATCATTCCCCGGAAGCGGCGCCAGGCACAGCGCGAGCTGCAGGATCGGATCCGGCAGCTTCGCGGCCGGCTACGCGACGTACTGACCCGGCAGGTTCACCTGGAGTTAGGTCAGTCCACCGAGCGGATCAATCAGGCGATCGCCCCCTATCGGCGATTCGTTCAGAGCCAGCAGCAGCAGCTCACCGAGGCACGAGGAGAGCTGGTGGCAACCGAAGACGCCTTGCTGCGGCTTCGAGCCGACATCGAAAAGCGCTAAGGATTCGCCCTAACCTTTCTGGAGGTCATTGTGGTTCAGAGATCCAACGGCCGAAGCCGCACCCAGGGCCGCGGCATCAGCGCGCAGCCGCGCACCGGACAACGGGCCCGCGAGCTGCAGGCGTACGGCACCCTCACCCGTCTCCCCATCGCCCTGGATGAGGCGGTCCGCCGGACTAGCGTCGAGATTCTCAACCAGACATTGGCAGACACGATTACCCTGCGCGACCTCTACAAGAAGCACCACTGGCAGGTGTCGGGCCCCACGTTCTATCAACTTCATCTGCTGTTCGACAAGCATTATCAGGAACAGACCGAACTGGTGGACCTCATTGCCGAGCGAATTCAGAGCCTTGGCGGAGTCAGCCTGGCGATGGGGGCGGACGTGGCGGAAGAGAGCCGGATCCCAAGGCCGCCACGTGGACGGGAGGAAGTCCCGGTGCAGATTTCCCGGCTCCTCGAGGCCCACGAGCTGATCCTCGACCAGGCCCGGGACGGCGCCAAGCGGGCGGACAAGGCGGGAGATGACGGCACCAATGACCTGCTGGTGAGCAACATCATTCGTACGAACGAGATGCAGGTGTGGTTCCTGGCCGAGCACCTGGTGGATGCCCCGATCGTCCAGGCCGAGTAAAGCCGAGTAAATCGGTGGACTAAAGCGGGTGACCGAAATCACAACCTCCCCTTGGGCGATTCTCTAGCGTTAGGGTCCGGTTGGGAATTCCATGGGGAGGAAGTATGCGAAACCGTCTATACCAGTGCACGGCGCTGTTCGGAGCGCTGGCGCTGCTGAATGGGGCGTGCAAGGAGAGAAGCAGGACCGCAGGGCCGGCCGAGACAACCGGAGCAGTATCGCCCGCGGAGACGGCCAAAATGGCCACCCCGGAAACGACGGCCAAGGGCATGGCGGGTGGCGCTACCTGGAGCGATGCGAACATCGTGGCGCTGCTGGATGAGGCCAACAAGGCGGACAGCAGCGCCGGCGCGACCGCCGCCAAGAAGGCCACCAACCCGGAAGTGAAGGCGTTCGCCCGCCTGATGATGACCGAGCACCATGCGCTGCGACTTCAGGGACAGCAGCTCGCCAAGAAAGTGAAGATCACGCCGGAGCCGCCGGCGGAGGATCCGCTGGCCGCGGCGGCACAGGACGAGACCAACGCCCTCCAGTCCACGCCCAAAGGCGCCGGGTTCGATCGGACCTATATCGAGAAGGAAGTTGGTGCCCACCAGGCCGTGAAGGACCTGCTCGACAAGGCCCACGCAGCGGCGCAGAACGCAGAGCTGAAGAAGCTGATCGAGAAGGCCCAGCCCGTGGTCCAGAAGCACCTGGATCAGGCCCAGGCGCTGCAGAAGAAGCTTCCCGCCAACGCCTAGCAAGGGTAGCTCGGGTGACCGCTGGACGGCGCTCAGCCGTTCCAGCGGATCACCGGCTTTGCTGTCTGCATGGCTTTCCGGACGACAATGATCAGGACGTCGAGGGCGGCCGGCTCAGGTTGACGGAACCGTGAAGCATCTCATGCACTGCTTCCAGGAGAGCCTCGGCGGTAAACGGCTTGCGCAGCAGGTGGACCGTAGGATCGTGCACCACTTCGACCACCCACTCCCGGGTGACCTCTCCCGACATCAGGAGGACCGGGATGGCGGGCCAGCGCTCGTGCACCAGCCTCTCCAGCTCGAGGCCATTCAGATTGGGCATCCTGATGTCGGTGAGAACCAACCCGATGGGCGTCCCCGTTGCGGAGAGCACCGCCAGCGCCTCTTTGCCGTCCCCTGCCTCCACCGTTTTATAGCCATGTCGCTGCAACAGCTGGCAGGCTAACCGGCGCACAGCCGACTCATCCTCCACAACCAGGATGGTGACCGGGGTAGGAGCAGCAGAGGGCGCGGGCATGGAACGCTCTCGCTCGGGAGGAGCGGTTCCACAGGGACGGCCCCGGCCGGGGGATCGGGGGCAGGCCTCTGCGCCAGTCGAGAATTGGTCTCGGCCGGATCTCGTCCGCGGACCACATCGGATCGAGATGATCCAAAGCTATGGTTCGAGGCACAAGCTTGCAACGCTGCAGAAATTTTCATGAAGCGCAGCGGTCAGCGAACGCGCTAGATTCTGCATCACCGGTACGGCAGTCGCGCATTGGATGTTTCGCTAGAGGTGACGGTGACTCGGAGCATACCAACAAGTCCAGGGGCCGATCCCTCCCTGGGCGCGCCTATCGAGGCTCTGATCCGGCTCATTCGGGGTCGACACAAGCCCGACATTCTGATCCGGCTCAGCCGGGGACGGCAGCGCTTTGGCGAGCTGCGCCGAGCGATTCCGGGCGTGAGCG
>JBIOUY010000138.1:0-3660 GCA_044867445.1 Gemmatimonadales bacterium | reverse complement strand
CGCTCCTTGTCACCTTCACGGACCCGGACCATCACCTTGACGGTGTCTCCCGTGTCGAATGCAGGAATGTCCGTGCGCAAGCCCTCACGGGCCACTTCTGCCAATCGCTCCATGGTGATTTCCTCCGGGCCGCGGTGAACAATGAACTGCTGGTGCTACTGCTATTCAGAGGCCGTTCTCATCCTGAGGTCCCGCAGCGACTGAAGGATCTACCTCTGATAAGATCCCTCGCCCTCTCCATCCTTCCCCTCGTACCTCTCCCACAAATCGGGCCGGCGCTCGCGGGTCAGCCGCTCCGCCTCTGACTGGCGCCACTGCGCGATCTCGGCGTGGTTCCCCGAGAGCAACACCTGGGGAACCTCCCGCCCGCGATACACCGGCGGCCTGGTGTAGCTCGGCGGACTTAGCAGTCCCTCGTAGTGCGAGTCCGAGCTGGCCGACTCGTGGTCGCCCAGGGCCCCGGGCAGCAGCCGCACCACCGCGTCGATCACACAGAGCGCTGCCGGCTCCCCGCCCGAGAGCACGAAGTCGCCGATCGAGAGCTCCTCGGTGGCGAGTCCGTCGGCTACCCGCTGGTCCACATCCTTATAGTGGCCACAGAGCAGCGTGAGCCGCTCGCCCAGCGAGAACCGAACCGCGTCACCGTGCCCGAACCGCCGGCCCCGCGCCGAGAGGAGCACGATGGGACCGGTCGCCGGGCCCAGACTCTCGACTGCCTCGAAGAACGGCTCCGGCTTGAGCACCATCCCCGCACCGCCACCGTAGCCGTAGTCGTCCACCGTCTGGTGGCGGTCGTGGGTAAATTGGCGCAGTTGCACGAGGTTGAACCGGACCAATCCCGCCGCCACCGCCCGCCCCGGAATGCTGGCCCCAAGGTAAGGGGCGATCACCTCGGGGAACAGGGTGATGACGTCGATGGTCAGCATGGCGATCGGGAGAGACGGCGGAGAGGGCGGAGAAGACGGAGAGGGCGGAGGCCACCCCGCGCCACCGCAATCATCCGGGCCCTCAGATCGCGCCTCACCTCTCCGTCCTCTCCGTCCTTATTCGACCCTCTCCGTCCTTATTCGACCAGCCCCTCGGGCGGCTCCACCACCAGCCGGCGCCCCGCCCGATCAACTTCTTTCACGAACTCGGCCTTGTAGGGCAGCAGAAACTCGCGCTTGGATCCCTGCACCTCGATCATCAGCCCCGCCGGCATCTCGTAAATGGCTGACACCAGACCGAGCGGCGTGCCATTGGGACGGCGAACCGAGAACCCCTCCAGCTCGTGGAGGTAGACCTCGTTGTCCTGCGGCGGCGTCAGCTGATCGGCCGGTACCGCCAGGAACAACCCTCTCCAGGGCTCCAGTCCTTCCCGCCCATCCACTCCCTCGAACTTGACCAGCCACTCTCGGTGGTATGCTCGACTGCGCTCGATCTTGATTGGTCCGGCGACGGTCTCGCCATCCAAGCCCATCAACCAGACCGAGCGCCCCGGCGCGAAGACCTCCTCGGGACTGTCGGTGAGGGGGAAGAGCGTCGAGTCGCCCTTGAGACCGTGCGGCTTGCGAAGGCGGCCCACCACCAGGTGGCGGGCGTCGCGAGACATGGGGTCGTGGGTCTCAGGTCTCGGGTCGCAGGCAGCTCCTGCGACTACGACCTAGGACTTGCGACCGTCGCAAACACGCCGGCCTGCTTGAGCAGCGACTGCACCGTGTCCGACGGGGTCGCGCCTTTGGCGATCCATTCCCGAGCCTTCTCGGCATCGACCTTGACCTTGTCGGCTGTGGTCTGGCCCTTGGGATCGTAGCTGCCGATCACCTCGATGAACCGTCCGTCGCGCGGAGCTTCCTGATCGGTCACCACGATCCGAAAGAGGGGGACCTTTTTCCGGCCGACGCGGCGCAGGCGAATCCGAGTTGCCATATCCATTCCTGGTAGTGTGGGTTGACCGGTTCGGTATCCCGTCCGGTTATCCGGGGAAAGGTCCGCGTCCAAAGGGGAGCTTGAGCCCCATGCCCCCGGTCTTCCCCACCGTCTTCATGACCTTCTGCATCTGCTTGAACTGCGAAAGCAAGGTGTTCACTTCCTGCACCGTGCGCCCCGAGCCTTTGGCGATCCGAAGCCGGCGCTGCCCGTTGATCACGTCCGGATTGGAGCGCTCCTTCGGGGTCATCGACAGCACGATCGCCTCGACGTGCTTGAGCTTCTTGTCGTCGAACTTGGCCGCCTGCAGCATGGCCGGGTTCACCCCCGGCAGCATGCCGAGCACGTTCTTGAGCGGCCCCATCTTCTGCATCTGCTTCATGGCGCCGAGAAAATCCTCCAGATCGAGGCCTTTCTTCGACGTCACCTTCCTCGCCAGCCGCTCGGCTTCCTTCTCGTCGACCGCGACCTGGGCCTTTTCCACCAGCGAGAGGATATCGCCCTGCTGGAGAATCCGGCCCGCCAGCCGGTCGGGATAGAACGGCTCGAGCGACTCGAGCCGCTCGCCCACGCCGATGTACTTGATCGGCGCGTGGGTGACACCGTAGATGGAGAGCGCCGCGCCACCGCGGGCATCGCCGTCCATCTTCGTCAGGATCACGCCGGTGATGCCGAGAGCATCGTGAAAGCCCTTGGCGATACGGACCGCGTCCTGACCGGTCATCCCATCGGCGACGAGGAGAATTTCGTGAGGCGACACCGCGGATTTGAGCTTCCGCAGCTCGTTCATCATCTCCTCGTCGATCTGCAGCCGGCCGGCGGTGTCGACCAGGACTGTGCGACCGCGCGCCTTGCCCGCTTCGACAATGCCCTGCTTGACGATTTTGACCACGTCTTGCGAGCCGGTGTCGCCGTAGACGCCGACGTCCACCTGGCGTCCCAACGTCTGCAGCTGCTCAATGGCCGCCGGCCGGTACACGTCGGCCGCCACGAGGAACGGCGCCTTCTGCTCCTGCTTGAGCCGTCGCGCCAGCTTGCCCGCGGTGGTGGTCTTGCCCGACCCCTGCAATCCGACGAGCAGGATAATCGTCGGCGGCACCGTCGCGTAGGCCATGGGGGCCTGCTTTTCGCCCAACATCGCGACCAGCTCGTCGTAGACGATCTTGACCAGCTGATGACCCGGCCGAACGTCTTTGAGCTGGGTGACCCCGACCGCCTTGGCCTGCACCCGCTCGAGGAAATCGCGGGTGAGATCGAAGCTGACGTCGGCCTCGAGCAGGATCCGGCGGATCTCGCGGAGCCCTTCTTTGACCGCCTCTTCTGTCAGAACGCCGCGCCCCGTGAGCTTCTGGAGCGTGGCGTTTAGCTTGGCGGAAAGCTCGTCAAACATAAGCCCGTAAGGCTAATCAGGCGTGAGGGTTTGGGCAAGACAGGAGTTTAGGCGGAAGCGCTGCGCGCGGCGGGAACGGCGCGGGCTTCGCGGCGGGAACGGGAAAGTCCTCATCCCGAGGTCTCCTGAGCGTAGCGAAGGAACCGAGGGAACTACTTCGCGGTCCGGCATGATCCGACGAGATCCCTCGCTTCGCTCGGGGATGAGGACCTCCCTCTGCCGCACCACTTTCTCCTCCCGCCGTTCCCGCCGTGCGCAGCACCCCCGCCGCGCGAAGCGCTCCCGCCAGGCCTAACCCCCCGCCGAACCGTATCCTGGACCTGTGCGGGCCCCTGAGCCTCGGCCGTCTTGGGTAGAACGAG
>JBIOUY010000137.1:0-5850 GCA_044867445.1 Gemmatimonadales bacterium | reverse complement strand
GGTCGGGCACGGGTTTGCGGCTCATGGCCGAGAGCTGGTCTGACGACGTCAGCGGCTCAGGCCAGCTCCACGAGGTCACTCCTGCCGGCACCCGATTACTGGGCGAAGGCTTCGTCTGATTCCGGGGTTCGCGTTTACATTTAGATCGATGCGGACCTCTCCGCATCCGGTGGCAGCCTTGCGCGCGTGGACCCACCGCTTGTTGCGCGCCCCGCCCTCTGTCCAGTGAGCTCCCTGGTGAGTACTTACAAGATCGAGCAGCGTCGCGTTCACTATCGCGGTCGCGATTTCCATTTTGTGTCCTACGATGGCCATCCAGCCAACGAGCGGCGGGGTGAGCCGTCGGCACCTCCGATGTGGTACCTCATGGGGCCCGGCCGACGCTGGCCGGTCATGCCCCAAGTCGTCGGGCAACCCGATGAGGAAATCGAACGCGGCCTGATCGAATGGTTGCGGCAGCAGGGGTTGATCAAGTCTTCGGCCGGCTGAGGCGCGGTATGGACGAGGATCTTGTGGCCATGACGCGGGAGCAGCTCATCGACGAAGTGCGGAAGCTGCGACACGGCATCCGTTCGCATCGCGATAGCACCGGCCATGAGCTCTGCTGGTATCACCCCGCCTTGTGGGGCCTGTTACCCGAGAAGCAGGATCCGCTGCCCACGGTCCCCGAATGGCCGCAGTTCATGGAGGGATGCATCCGGTTCCGACGGTCGCTCGACCGGCAGCTGCCGGATGCTCCCCGATCGAGCCTGCCCTTCAACCGCTAGGTTGGGCGATGACACAAACAAAGCCGGCGTCCGCGATTCGCGCACACTGTGCCTTCGAGGTGGTGTGAGTCCCAGATGACCCCGGCAGTTCCCTTCCTGATCCGCCGGGTACACAGTGCCATCCGAGGACCCGAAATCACGGCGACGCGGGAGGAGTTTCACGGGCTGCTCCGGCTGGCCGGTGGACAGCTCGTGTTTCAATGGAGCACTGCCCGAGAGATCAGCCGGGTCGGACGGGAGATTCTGGTCGCTCGCGATCTGGGACCGGTACAGGAGGTCTCGTTGCCGGTCACGGGCCTCGCCGGTGCCCAGGTGCGGTGGCGTTTTCTTCCCTGGCCTCCGCGCTGGCAACTGGTGCTGCGTGCGTCCGATCTCCAGGCGTTCCGGGCCTTGGCCGGCGAGGCTGCCCTTCTGCTGGAGCATCCGGCGGAGCTGGTGCTCGAGCTTCGTCGGAGCGATCGGTCGATCGCCCGGGAATTCGCCGCCGAGTTGGACTTTGCGCTGGCTGAGGCTTCGCTGCAGGCGGCCGAAAGTCAGCTCGAGCCACCACCGATTGAGAATCGCGACGCCCTGTCGCGCCTGCCGCGTCGCACCGACCGCGGAGCCGTATAAGCCGATGCAAGCGCCCCTGCTCGTTTCAGCCGTCCTGCTCGTCGCCGCATGTGGCGGGGAACGTTCACCGGCCATCGTTCGTCGTACCGCCGCCAGGGTTGACACGGCCTTCGCCGGGGTCCAATCGCGCGGCCAGGTCGCCATGGGAGTAGACCAGTACACCTCCTCCCACATCTTCGAGCCGCTGCCGGACGGTGGCCGGATCGAGTTGCAGCGGGATGATCAGGACAGCTTGGGGACGATCCAGATCCAGCACCATATGCGGCAAATCGCTGCGAGCTTCGCTGCCGGCAACTTTCAGCTACCTGGCTTCGTTCACGCGCGGACTGTTCCCGGCACCGAGGTCATGGCGGCTCGTCGATCAGAGATTTCCTACACGGTCGAAGAGCTACCTCGTGGTGCCGCGCTGCGGCTCAGGAGCACCACGCCGAGCGTGGTTCGCGCCATCCACGATTTTCTTCGGTTTCAACGGCAGGACCACCATGCGCCAGCCCACCAGGGCTCGTAGCCCTGGTGCCAGGCAGCCTGGGCCTCGTTCTTGCCCATGCGGGTAAGGATGGACTGGTGGTGCGGTTCAGCTGGGGTGGGACTCCTGGACACCCGCAAAGTGCACGAGCTTCTGCCGCGACGCCTGACTCAATCGGTTCCGATTCCTGACGCGCTCGGTTGACCCTCGGGGGACTGGGCCGACCAGGTCTCCCAGGTCAGCGGGCAGCCATGGCCAAAGGGCGGGTTGGGGTGGCCTGGGCGTCCCAGGAGATCATGGAGCATCTCATGCCGGACGACCAGCTCGTTCAGGGTCCAATCGGAGGCGATATAGATCTGGTGGTTGGACTGCCAGTGCCCCGCGCAACGGCCGCTGGCGCAAGAGAAACTGTTGCCCGGCACGACCAGCCACTCGATCCGGTCGAAATCACCGGTCAGACCGGAACACGCTTCCGTCTTGCTCCACCATTCCCGATATACCGCGGGTGGCTCCATGGGGGCCTCGCCGGCTATGTCGAAGCCGCACCCGCCCAGTGCGCCGGCCAGCAGCAGCAATCGGAGATGTAAGTGGCGAGACATAGCCTGCTGGAAGGCAATGCGCGTGCCGTCTGGTCTTTGTTGGCCGGAGGTAAGCTTCTTGCCTGCGTTCCTCGGTCCGTCCCGGCCCTGACCGGTCAGGCGGCGATGGGGCCCACGAGAATGACCCTACAAACACCCGGAACCCTCCGGTCCTATGCTGTTTAATTCGTACGAGTTCATCTTCGCGTTCCTGCCAATCACTCTGCTGGTCTATTTCCTGGTTGGCAGAGCCAGGGACCAGCGACTGGCACTCGGTTGGCTGCTGCTCGCGTCGCTCTTCTTCTACGGGTGGTGGAAGCCGGCGAATCTCTGGATCATCATCTTTTCGGTCTGCTTTAACTACGGGGTGGCGCGCTACTGCATCCACGGCGGCAACCCGCTTCGGCGTAAGTGGTTTCTAACTTTCGGCATCGCAGCCAACCTCGGGCTGCTGGCCTACTTCAAGTATGCCAACTTCTTCGTGGACAACTGGAATGAGCTCGGCGGGCCGACCCTCCCTCTCCCCCGGATCATTCTACCGATCGCCATATCGTTCTTCACCTTCCAGCAGATCGTGTTTCTGGTCGAGGCCTACCGCGGTGAGGCGGGAGACTACGATTTCCTGCATTACGCCCTCCTGGTGACCTTCTATCCCCATCTGATCGCTGGACCCATCGTTCATTACCGTGAGATGCTGACTCAGTTCACCCGGCCGAACGTGACCCGGTTCCGTGCCAGTCACTTCTCGGTGGGTGTCACCATCTTCTGTATCGGCTTGTTCAAGAAGGTCGTGATGGCGGACGGGATCGCGCCGTTCGCCAACTCGATCTTCGATGCCGCGGCGGGAGGCGCACCGCTCACGCCACACGAGGCGTGGACCGGCGCTCTGGCCTACACTTTCCAGCTCTATTTCGACTTCTCCGGATACTCCGACATGGCGATCGGGTTGGCGCGGATGATCGGGATCCGGTTCCCCATGAACTTCAATTCGCCGTACAAGTCGATCAACATCATCGATTTCTGGCGGCGGTGGCACATTACGCTATCTCGGTTCCTGCGCGACTACCTGTACATCCCGTTGGGCGGCAATCGGAAGGGTCGTATTCGCCGGTACGCCAACCTGCTGATCACGATGCTGCTGGGCGGGCTGTGGCACGGCGCGGGCTGGACCTTCGTGATCTGGGGCGGCCTGCACGGTGTGTATCTGGTCATCAATAACGTGTGGCAGGCGCTGCGGGAGCGGCTCGGTTTCACCCGCACGACCCTTCTCGGACGAGGTGCCGCCAGGGTCCTCACCTTTGGTTGCGCCGTGCTGGCCTGGGTGTTCTTTCGCGCGCAGGGATTCGCGGCGGCTCGCACAATGCTGAGTGCCATGTTCCTGGGCAGCAGCGGAACCATTACCGCTGGGTCTGTTGCGGCTCACCCGGCACTGCAGCGCCTGGGCCCACTCGAGCGGATGTTTCCGCACGACCTCATCGATCCGTATACCGCGCTTGGGTGGATTGCGGTCTTGTGGCTGATTGCGTGGTTTGGGCCGAACACGCAGCAGATCATGGCTCGCTACCGGCCGGTGCTGGAGCACCGGGCGATCGATGTGCTGGGGCTTCGCAGCCGGTGGCTGCTGTGGCGCCCGAGCTATGCCTGGAGTGCGGCGATGGCCTTACTCTCGGCCGCCGCTCTCGTGACCCTCTGGATTGGAAGCAATGCGGACTTCATTTACTTCCAGTTTTAGGCGCTATCTCGGCTGGTTCGCCTTCTTCCAGGTCGCCGTACTCTCGCTGGTGTTTGGGGCCAGCATGGTGCTGGTCAAAGACTATGTCGAGCCGCACGACCGGGTCATCGAGAGCCTCACTCTGGTCCAAAGTGCCACCGCCAGAAACGCCGCCTTCGGGGATTCCCATTTTGCGTGGGGCTTCGTGGGGTCACCCGACCTCCCGACCCTGGGTGCGGAAGGCGAGACGGTCGCGGACATGGAGCTCCGGGTCAAGTACTATTTCCGGAACAAGCAACCTGGAAAGGTGATCATTCAGGGCGATCCCCACTCGTTCGCGGCCTACAAGCTCGATCGTGCCACTCACGACTACCTGCAGAACATGGACAACCGGTTCTGGCAGCGATTCATCGAGCATCATCGACAGTATTTAGGGAAGTACTGGGCTCGGGCTATCTCATCCGGCCGCCCGGACGTCTTCCGACAGAAGTGGGAGCTTCGATGGGGCTGGATCGACGCATCCGACCAGTGGTCAGCCTTGGATTCCGCAGTCCGCGTAGAGCGAGCCAGGGCACGGGTTCTCAAGCAGACACCGGTACCGGGATTCGAGGAACAGCAATTCGCCCAGAGTTTCCGCCGGACCTTGGCGTATCTGAAGAGCCGAGGAGCCGACGTGTGTGTCCTCACCACGCCGGTCAGTCTTGAGTATTTCACTTATGCCAGCCAGGACTCCAGCACGCTCGCGGCGCTTCGCTTCTTTCGTCAGACCGCCACACAGTACGGTGCGCGCTATGTCGATCTCTTCGACGTCTTCGCCAAACCGGAGCTGGACAGCTACTTCCATGACCAGGATCACCTCAATCGCCTGGGTGCGCCGGCGTTCACCGATAAGGCGATTTCCGCCTGCTTTGGAGCGATCTCACGGCGGACTTTCTGAGGACACATAGTTGACAATCTGATTGGCAATCCACTGACGGACCGTCGCAGTGTAGTGAATCCCGTCGCCGATGTTGTCGCTGGCGTCGCGCCAGGTAGCCCCGTTGTCATCAGACAGGTGGTTCGACAGGTCGATCAGATGGATCCCGAAATCGTTCGCGATATCGCGGATCCGCGTGTTCCGATCGGGTATCGACGTGGGCGAGTTGGCGTCGTCCCGCGGGGGCAACGTCGTCAGGATGAAGTGACTCGCCTGGTGTCCTGCATCGATCCACTTCTGCACCATCCAGCGAAGGTTGGTCTCCGTCTGCGCGGCGGTAAGGGTCCGGCTCGCACCGGCGTCGTCGTTGGTGCCCATCGACACGTAGGCGAAGTCATTGTCATCCGGCACGTAGGCGTTGACCCGGGTGATGGGCCCGGAGAACTTGCCGTTGTTCGGCTCACCGCCGTTCCAGTTCGGCGCTCCCGTGCCCAGCACTTCCGCCTCGAATCGGGTGATCCCATTGACCGCCAACCGCGCGTTGGGCGCGCCATTGGCGCTGCGAGTGGGGTCGCCGGTGCCGCCGAGGCCGCCGGTGGTGGTGCCACCGATGCCGTGATTGATCACCTTGATGGTTTCGCTTCGCTGCGATTGCCAGTCGGCCTGGACCTTTCCGGCCACCATGCAGGAGAGGTGTGCGGCGTTGGGTGTCTGCCTCGGCGCGATGGAGACGTAGGATCCCGGGAGGCTGGTGTCCTCCTCGCAGCGATCGGTATTCGAGTCGCCGAACAGGGTGATCC
>JBIOUY010000136.1:0-9811 GCA_044867445.1 Gemmatimonadales bacterium | reverse complement strand
CAAAGGTGGCTGCGGTCCCTACTATGTCGCCCAGTTCATGCGAGAGCAGAGCCGCACCGTGATCGAGGGCTGACATGTCACCCTGGAGGGAGCCCTTCCAGGGCAAGCTCCGCGACCGAAAGGGGCTCAAGCTAAAATCTGAATTCCGGCCCCTTCCGGCCCTGGGCGCCTCCAGGGTGACAGAAATGGATGCAAAGTGAAAGGCCATCAGCGTGCGTGAATACCCTAAGATCATCGTGCCTCCCCCCGGTCCCAAAGCCCAAGCGGTAGTGCGGCGGGACGAGACGTGGACCTCCGCCTGCTACATCAAGGAGTATCCCCTCGTGGTTGACCGGGGACGAGGTGCCATGGTGCAGGACGTCGATGGCAACCGGTTCCTCGACTTCATGGCGGGCATCGCGGTCTCCGCAACCGGATACGGGCACCCCAAGGTGGTGGCGGCCGTCAAGGAGGCGGCAGATCGCTTCCTGCACATTTGCGGCTCCGACTTCTACTACGAATCGATGGCCGAGCTGTGCGAGCGGCTGGCGCGGGTCACGCCGGGACCGTCGAAGAAGCGGGTATTCCTCACCAACTCCGGCACTGAAGCCATCGAAGCCGCCATCAAGCTGGCACGCTACGCCACGCGGCGCACGGCCATCATCGCCTTCCGGGGCGCCTTCCACGGCCGCACCACCGGGGCGGTGAGTCTCACCTCGAGCAAGGCTCGGCAACACGCAGGCTTCGGTCCGCTACTGCCGGATGTCCATCACGTCCCGTTCGCCTATCGCTATCGCTGTCAGTTTTGTGCCGGTCAGCCCGCTTGCACTCGCGGGTGCATCGACGCGATCGAGCAGGATCTCTTCACCCGCCATCTCGATCCCAACGATGTCGCGGCGATCTTCATCGAACCGATTCAGGGCGAAGGTGGCTACGTGGTGCCTCCGGAAGGCTATCTTCGCGACCTGCGAGAGCTGTGCGACCGGTACGGTATCCTCCTGGTGGCCGACGAGGTACAGTGTGGAGTCGGTCGCACCGGAAAGATGTGGGCCTGCGACCACGAGGGGATCGAGCCGGACATCCTGCTCACGGCCAAGGGGCTCGGCTCCGGAATGCCGATCGGCGCCCTGGTCGCGAAAGAATCCATCAGTACCTGGGAGAGTGGATCGCACGGATCCACCTTCGGGGGCAATCCGGTTTGTTGCGCGGCGGCGCTCGCGACCCTTGATCTTGTCGAGGGCGGCCTCATGGCGAACGCCGCCCGGATGGGCGAGCGGCTGATGAGTGGGGTCTGCGCGTTGGCTACCCGCCACGAGTGCATCGGCGACGTGCGCGGCCGCGGTCTGATGGTCGGGATGGAGCTGGTCAGAGATCGGACCACCCGGGAGCCGGCGGCGGACCTGCTGCAACGACTGGTCCAGGCCTCCTTCCGTAAGGGTCTCCTGCTGCTCGGCGCGGGCAAGAGCACCCTGCGTCTCGCCCCGCCCCTGGTAGTGGACGAGTACGATGTCGATACGGCGCTGGAGATGATTGATGAGGGGCTGACGGACCTCAAGACCCAAGTCGCAGGTCGCACGACAGAAGCCGCGGAAGTCGGTCCCTGAGACCATCCATCCTTATCCCGAGCAACGTCCCTCATCCCGAGCAACGCCGGGCAACGTCCTCATCCCAGAGCAACGTCCTCATCCCGAGCAACGTCCTCATCCCGAGCGAAGCGAGGGATCTGCTCATCACATCTCCGAGCCTGGCGTTTCAGATCCTTCGCGGAGCCTGCCCTGAGCCTGCCGAAGGGCTCAGGATGAGGATTTGGGTGACCCACGACCCGTGACTCGCGACCTGAGACCTGGGACCTGAGACCTTCTATGTCCAAGCTCACCTCCATGCACGACGCCATCGCCGAGCTGGTCCAGGACGGCGACACGGTGGTCATCGAGGGCTTCACCCATCTCATCTGCTTCGCGGCCGGCCACGAAATCATCCGTCAGCGCCGCCGCAATCTCACGCTCTGCCGGCTGACACCGGATCTGATCTACGACCAGATGATCGCGGCCGGGTGCGCTCGGAAGCTGGTGTTCTCCTGGGCGGGAAACCCGGGCGCCGGCTCGCTGCACGCCTTTCGCCGGGCAGTAGAGGGCCAGCCCGAGCAGCCGCTCGAGCTGGAGGAATACTCCCACTTCGGGATGGTCGCCCGATTGAGCGCGGGAGCTGCCCGGCTCCCGTTCTGGACCATGCGAAACTACATGGGGACCGATCTCCCCGCGGCGAACCCGCAGATCCGCTCAGTCACCTGCCCGTACACCGGCGAGGTGCTTGCAACGGTGCCGGCGCTGAATCCCGATGTGACCATCGTCCACGCGCAGCGGGCGGACCGGGACGGGAACACTCAGATCTGGGGGCTGCTTGGCGTACAAAAGGAGGCAGCGTTCGCCTCCAAGCGAGTGATCGTCGTGGTCGAGGAGCTGGTGGATGAGTCGGTGATCCGGGCGGACCCCAATCGCACCATCATCCCAGGCCTCATCGTGGACGCCGTCGTGCGCGAGCCCTGGGGGGCACACCCATCTTACGCTCAGGGATACTACGACCGGGACAACCAGTTCTATGTGAGTTGGGAGGCGATTTCCCGTGCTCCGGCGGCGCTGAATCAGTACCTGGAGCAGTTCGTGTACGGGGTGGCTGATCGGGCGGAGTACGTCCAACGCTGTGGCGGGCTCGAGCGGCTTCGCGCGTCAGAGCGGCTGTGCGCGGGCGTGAACTACGGATATTGAAGTGAGAAGTGAGAAGTGAGAAGGAAGAAGTAAGAAGTAAGAAGTGAGGAGAGTAAGAAGTGAGGAGTAAGGAATGGGAAGCTCCTCATCCCGAGCGCAGCGAGGGATCTGGCCGGCTGGATCCTTCGCTTCGCTTAGGATGAGGAGCACGATGCTAACAAAGATCCCGTTCGCTGTTAGCTGTTAGCCGTTAGCTGTTAGCCGTTAGCCGTTAGCTGTTAGCCGTTAGCCGTTAGCCTATAGCCCCTTGCCCTACACTCCCAGCGAAATGATGGCCGCCGTCGCCGCGCGGGAGCTCCGCGATGGTGAGGTGGTCTTCGTGGGCATCGGCCTCCCCAACCTGGCCTGCAATCTCGCCCGCGCGATCCATGCGCCGAACCTGGTCCTGATATACGAATCCGGTGCCATCGGCGCGGAACCGGAGCGCCTGCCGGTTTCGATCGGTGACCCCTCGTTGGTGACCGGATCGCTCATGGTCTGCGGGATGGCCGATGTCTTTCAGTGTCTCCTGCAGAACGGTCGCATCGAGGTCGGGTTTCTGGGCGGCGCGCAGATCGATCGTTACTGCAACATCAACACCACCGTGGTGGGCGACTATCGCAGGCCATCGGTGCGCCTTCCCGGGAGCGGGGGCGCGGCGGAGATCGCCATTCATGCGCGGCGGACCCTCGTCATCGGACGGCTGAGCCGGCGAGCCTTCCCTGAAGCGGTCGACTTCGTCACCAGTCCAGGGCAATGCATCCGCGGGCAGAGCCGCCGGGAGTTGGGTATGCCTGGCGCCGGTCCGGTCAAGGTCGTGACCGACAAGGCCATCCTCGAGGCCGACCCGGAGAGTGGTGAGCTTGTGGTCACTGCGCTGTATCCCGGCGTCGCGTTGGACGAGGTCCGTGGCGGCGTCGGCTGGGACCTGCGGGCAAGATCGGAAATGGCCGAGGTGACTCCACCGACCACTCGAGAGCTTGATCTCCTGCGCCAGGTATTGGACCCTCACCAACTCTATCTCAAGAGCTGAACTCGAATGGCGGCCACCCCCACCCTGGAGCCCGCTCCTACCACGCTCCCGCGCGCCCTCGGCCTGCGCGACCTGGTGCTCTTCAACGTCGTAGCGGTACTGAGCCTGCGGTGGGTCGCTACCGCGGCCGCCGCGGGCCCCAGCTCGATCAGTCTCTGGGTGCTCGCGGCGCTGCTCTTCTTCATCCCGCAAGGGCTCGCGGTCAGCTACCTCTCCGCCAGGAATCCCCAGGAAGGCGGCATCTACTTCTGGACCAAGGACGCCTTCGGCGAGGGGCACGGGTTTCTCTGCGGGTGGTGCTACTGGGTGAACAACATCCTGTATTATCCCAACCTCCTCATGTCGACTGCGGTGGTCGGCACCTACGTGATCGGCCATGGCGACACCGGGTTGGCTGATCGATGGGTCTACGTGCTGCCCGCGACCCTGGCGGCCCTCTGGATCGCCGTGGTGCTCAACATCGTCGGCCTGCGCACCGGTCGATGGCTGCAGAACCTCGGCGCGATCGGCACCTACCTGCCGGGCCTGGTGCTCATTGCTCTGGGGACTTATGCGGTGCTCACTCGTCCGTCAGCTACTCACCTCGACTTCAGGACGATCATCCCCGATTTGGGCAACTACTCCGAGCTCAACCTGTGGGCTTCGATCGCCTTCGCCTTCGCCGGGCTCGAGCTCTGCGCCTGTATGGGCGACGAAATTCGTGATCCCCGGCGAACGCTCCCGCGCTCCATCTACATCTCAGCCCCGCTGATTGCCTTCCTCTATATCGCAGGAACCGTGTCGGTACTGTGGCTCATCCCTACCGGCTCGGTCAATATCGTGTCCGGATTCCTGCAGGCCCTCGCGCTTGGGGCGAGACATCTCAGTCCCGGCCTGGTTTGGATCGCGGCTGCGTGCGCGGCCTTCTATGTCGTGGGCAATGTCGGCGGGGTGGGCGCCTGGCTGACCGGTCCCGCGCGGATTGCCTTCGTGATCGGGTTGGACCGCTACTTCCCGCCCGCGTTCGGTCGAGTTCATCCCCGGTGGCACACGCCCTATATCGCCATCCTGACCCAGGCGGTGCTGGCCACCGTTTTTCTGTTCCTTTCGGTACTGGGTAAGGGGACAACGGTCGAGAAGGCATACCTGATTGTGCTCGACACCATGCTCCTGATCTACTTCGTACCGTACATCTATCTGTTCATCGGCTACATGGCGGTGCGTTGGAGGTCGGGAGCAGAGCACGGTGAGAGCTGGCCTCACGGACGCCCTGGAGCAACCCTGGTCGGCGTCGCCGGTCTCGGACTCACTCTCTTCGCCATGGTGATCGCGACCATACCCCCCGGCGACACCACTGAGCCCTGGGTGTTTCGGGCCAAGGTCATCGGCGGCGCCGCCATCTTCGTCCTGCTCGGCGGTCTGATCTACTGGCGGGGAAGGAGGTGAACCGACCCGCGCTTGTCGGGCTCGCGCTGGTGAACGCCGTGTTGCCGGGCGTCCTGTGGGGTCAGCGGGCTCCAGTTCTCCAGCAGGTCAAGGTCCCCCACCCGTACTACTACCGCGAGATGTTCATCCCTCAGCCGACCACTGGGCCGAGCTCGGTGGCCTGGTCGCCGGACGGGGCCGAGCTGGTGTACTCGATGCAAGGCTCGCTCTGGCGCCAACAGCTGGGCAGCACCGAGGCCAGGCAGGTCAGCGATGGTCCCGGCTATGACTACCAGCCGGATTGGTCGCCGGATGGGCGGCAGATTGTGTATGCGTCCTATCGCCGGGATGAGATCGAGCTGCGCGTGTTGAACCTCGCGACCGGAGAGAGCACACCGCTGGTGTCCGACGGCAGCGTAAATCTGGAGCCGCGGTGGTCGCCGGACGGACGGCGAATTGCTTTCACCTCGACCGCCTACCTGGGTCGCTGGCATGTCTTCGTGGTTGGCATTCAAGCGGACGGTCGCGCCAGCCCTAGCGAACGGGTAACCGAAGACCGGGACAGCAAGCTGCCCCGCTATTACTACCATCGCTTCGATCAGTATCTCTCGCCCAGCTGGTCCCCGGATGGCCGCGAGCTCCTCCTGGTTTCCAACCGGGGACATGTCTGGGGATCCGGCGGATTCTGGCGAATCCCGGCGCGCCCCGGCGCCACGCCGCGCGAGCTCCACTACGAGGAGACCACCTGGAAGGCTCGCCCCGATTGGAGTCGTGATGGTAAGCGGGTGGTGTACAGCTCCTACCTTGGTGGGCAGTGGCATCAGCTCTGGCTCATGACATCGGATGGTGGAGATCCCTTTCAGCTCACCTATGGAGACTTCGACGCGGTTGCGCCGCGCTGGTCACCAGACGGCAAGCAGATCGCGTACATCTCCAACGAAGGCGGCAATACCTCGCTCTGGATCGTGGACGTCCCTGGTGGCCAGCGGCGGCGCCTCACTGTCGAGCGACGGATCTATCGTGGACCGGTGGGCCGGTTGCGAATCGTGGTCAGCGACAGCAGCAGTGGGCGGCAGACGCCCGCACGGATATCCGCACTTGGACCGGATGGACGGAGCTACGCTCCGGATGACGCCTGGCGGTATGCCGACGATGGGTTCGACCGTAGGGAGCGGAAGTTCGAGTACCAGTACTTCCAGACTGCGGGATCTTCCATGATGACACTGCCGATCGGCACCGCGGAGATCGAGGTGTCTCGCGGACCCGAGTACCGGGTCGAATCTCGCAACGTCCGGGTGACGGAAGGCGACCAGGTACTCCGGGTGAGGCTCCGTCGCCTGGCCGATCTTCCAGCGCGGGGCTGGTATAGTGGTGACCTGCACGTTCACATGAACTACGGCGGTGCGTACCGAAACGATCCGCCTCATCTCGCGGCACAGGCCAGGGCCGAGGACCTGCACCTGGTGGAGAATCTGATCGTGAACAAGGAAGGCCGGATCCCCGACGTGGGGTACTTCCGAGACACTCCGGATCCGGTCTCCACGCCAACGACCCTGGTCCTGCAGGGTCAAGAGTTTCACACCTCCTTCTGGGGCCATGTGGGCCTGCTTGGACTCGAGGATCACCTCCTGCTTCCCGGGTACGCGGCCTACGCGAACACCGCCGCGTCGAGCCTGCAGCCGACCAATGCCGCGGTGCTGGACCTGGCCCACGCTCAAGGCGCACTCACCGGATACGTGCATCCGTTCGACAGCTATCCCGACCCGAGCGACAGCACGCACCCGCTCACCGCCGAGTTTCCGGTCGATGTTGCGCTCGGCAAGGTGGACTACTACGAAGCGCTGGGCTTCGTGGACGACCCGATGGCGACCGCCCGGGTCTGGTATCAGATCCTGAACTGTGGATTTGCCCTGCCTGCGGGGGCGGGCACCGACGCCATGGCGAACTTCGCCTCGCTACGAGGGCCGGTGGGAATGAATCGGGTATTCGTGCGGAGCGGCGCGCCGCTCGAGCACCGCCGGTGGCTCGCCGCGCTCAAGGCCGGGCGCAGCTTCGCGACCAACGGTCCACTGCTGGAGTTCACCATCAACGGTCGAGGGTTGGGAGATACGCTCCGGCTGCAGGCAGGCGAGCACCAACTGAGCGCGCATGTGGGACTGCGCTCGAACGTCTCAGTAGACCACCTCGAGATCGTGGGGAAGGGAGCGGTGGTTCGGGAGATCCCCCTGACGGGGAACAGGAAGGAGATCTCCACCTCGGTGCCGCTTCCAGTGAATGGGAGTGGCTGGTTTCTCCTCCGCGCGCGGACCGACAGCGCGGTTTATCCGGTGCTCGATCTGTACCCTTACGCCACCACTAGTCCCAT
This sequence comes from Gemmatimonadales bacterium, assembly GCA_044867445.1. Taxonomy (GTDB): domain Bacteria; phylum Gemmatimonadota; class Gemmatimonadetes; order Gemmatimonadales; family GWC2-71-9; genus CAVVWJ01. The sequence goes on along the minus strand of JBIOUY010000136.1, from coordinate 2,286 downwards.
TTACGCGATTCAGGACGGCAAACCGATTCGATCGGGCAAGGATGCCCAATACTTCATCGCCTGGATCGACCGGCTGGTGTCGGCGGTGCAGCGCTATTCTGATTGGAACAGTGAAGCCGAGAAGCAGACGACCCTGGAGACACTCCGAGCCGCCCGGGCGGAATTCGAGAGACGGGGAGAAAGCTCTTGACCCTGGACTCAGGTCCAGGGTGTACCTTGCCCGGGCAGATCTGGGGTCAGGCTATGCTCACGATTGGACAGGTGGCGCGACGGGCGCGGGTACGGCTGGACACCGTGCGCTATTACGAGCGCCGCGGACTGCTTCCGCCCCCGCCACGCACTGCCGCCGGCTACCGTCAGTACGCGCCCGAGACCGTCCGCCGCGTCGCGTTCATCAAGCGGGCCCAGGGCCTCGGCTTCACCCTGGAAGAGATCGAGCGCCTTCTCAGCCTACGGGTCACTCCGGGGCCCGGCTGCACCGCCGTGGAGCGCAGTGCCCGCAGCGCGATCGCCCGACTCGACCAGCAACTCGCCGATCTGCAGCGGATGCGCGCCGCCTTGTCTCGGCTCGCGGACGCCTGCGGTTCCCAGCACGCCACCGATCAATGTCCCCTACTCGACGCGATCGAGCCTCAGGCGGATGACGAAACCGCTGATTGAGCTGGTGTATTTCAGCGGCTGCCCGCACGTCGATGACGCCCGCGCCGCGCTGCGGAGCGCGCTCGAGGGTGTGGGGCTGCCTGCGGAGTGGCAGGAATGGGATCAGGATCGCCCCGAGACTCCAGCGCGAGTGCAAAGCCATGGATCACCGACCGTTTTGGTGGGTGGTAGGGACGTGACTCGAGCGGGGCTACCGAATGCCGGGCGAGCCTGCCGCAGCGATGGCATTCCTTCGTCGCAGCTGATCGCGGCAGCGCTTCAGCAGTGGCGGTCGTGACCTCCCCAGAGCCTCGAGGCGCAACCTGGTGGGCCTCGATCGGTAGCAGTCTCGCCGGAGCGGGCGCCGCGGCCACCGCGACCGCCGCGAGTCTCTGCTGTGTCGGACCAGCGGTCGTCTCTGTTGCAGGCGTTGGCGGGGCCGTGGCCGCGGCCGCGCTCAAGCCGTATCGGCCGCTTCTGATTCTCGGGTCGCTGGTGTTGCTGGGAGTGGGGTTCTGGCTCACCTATCGGCCTGGCACCGTCGGCCCGTCGAGAGCGGTGGCCTGCCCGACGAGCGCGGGACGGGTGAGCCGGGCCATTGTGTGGATCGCGGCCTTGGTATGGCTGGCAGCCGTCCTGCTGCCCCTTCTCCTGCCGCTGCTACGCTGAGCTGACCTCGATGTCCATCACCTGCGCGATCTTCGCGACGATCACGCTCCTCCTCGTGTCCTGCAGCCCCAAGGGTCCGGTGCAGCACCACGACCTACTCCGCGCAGATGCGGAACCACTGCGCTCTGCCTTCAACTCGGACACCGGCCGCGTTCGAGCGATAGTTCTCGCGTCTCCGACGTGAGGGGTCTGTTTGTTCGGGGTCTCCGAGCTCGAGCGGCGGTGGTTGGAGCAGCGGAGCCAGGCGGACGTGCGGGTATATGTGGTCTGGGTGCCGATGCTCGGCGCCGAGGAACGTCACGTGCCTGAAGCGTCTCGCTTGGCTTCAGATCCGCGGGTCAAGCAATACTGGGATGGCGCCAACGTTTCCGGGGCGGCGTATCAATCCGTGCTCGGTCTCAATGAGACCGCCTGGGATGTGTATCTCCTCTTTGGACCACACCAGACCTGGACTGAGGCCGCGTGGCCCAAACCGGTCTTCTGGATGCACCAACTGCACGGCCTCACCCAGGCACCGACCCTGGATGCTTCGGACTTTGCGCGCGAGGCCGATCGTCTCGAGCCGAGCTCGAGCGAGCGGGATTGATGAGGTTCTCCAGCTTACAGCTCGCCCCCGAGGCGGCTCAGGTTCGGCCGTCGGAGATTTCAGCGGCCTGTGACCCGGCTCACCGCAACGTGGGTGCCAATCACCTAGCGACATGGTCGTTGCTCAGGCGTGGAGCCGAGTGGCAGAGAAGGAGGCTGGAGATGCCAACTACTCTTCGCATGACACTGTGGATCCTGAGCTCGCTCGCGGTGCTCTGGACCGTTCTGACGATCGTCGGATACCTGACCATGATGCCGGGTGGCCACATGATGAGTGGCCGAATGATGGGCGGAATGGGCGGCGGCATGATGCTGCACATGGCCATCGCCTGGATTCTCGTCCTCGGCCTGGATGGGATCTTCATCTACTTGATCGCCAGCTCGCGAGGCCAG
>JBIOUY010000135.1:0-8011 GCA_044867445.1 Gemmatimonadales bacterium | reverse complement strand
ATCCGCCACTCACGCTCGAGGTGCCACCGCCGTTCACCAACGAGGGGACGACGCTCTGGAGCGACGTAGAGACGAAGGGATTGGCCCAGCTGGCGAGCGGGACAGCAATCCAGCCCGTTGAGGTCACGGTAGTTCGACATCTGTCGGAGCTGGTCGGTGCGACGGGGGGCTTCGCCTGCAATGGCATTCGGTACAATATCGAGGAGGGTAACACAACCCGTCTGGCGGTCAGCTTCGTTGTGGATTCGGTGGCCTACGCCGCGGTGCTCGAGGGCTTCAGCTTGGGCGAGGCCGCGCTGTGGATCACCCGATACGACATCCGGACACTCGACGACGGGTCCACGAGTGTCACCGGACCCACCACAGAGGGTGTGGTAGTCCTCAGGCAGGAACCTGAACTGCTCGTCGTCAGAAGATGGTCGCGCACCACGTGGGTAAGCGACAGTGGAGAGGTTGCGCAGACCAGTGCCGATCCGCTTTCCTACCGCGGAGGAAACATGTGTTACAGCAACTACTACTGGTCACGGCTCGACAGTTTCGAGCCGCTCACGATTACCCAGTGACCGCCGCCCGCCCTTTGCATAGCGCGACCTATGACACTGCCACCTAAGCTGTGTGCTTTTGCAGTGGCGACCCTGCTCTCAGGAGCGTGCAGTGACTCACCTGCGCAGAATGGCGAATTCCCGACGCTGGCTCACGCGACAGTATCTGGATCGGTGGTTGGGCAGTCCGGCCAGCCACTAGCCTCCGTAAATATGGCGGTGCTTCCGCCGGTGGGACCGCAGACGCAAGCTGGGTATAACACGCCGACTGGCCTCACGGATGCTGGCGGAGCATTCTCGGTCGTCCTTGAACGTGTTCAGGGAGACTCGTTGACCTCCGGTCAGGATACAGTGACGGTTTTCGTTCGCGCCACTGCGCTACCCCCTGCGTACACTCCTCCCGCCGGTTCCGATAGAATCACGGACAGTGTCGCAGTTCTTGTAATACTAGGACCGCCGAATTCGTCTCCACCAACGACCACAGTGCAAGTTGAGCTTCCGATCCCTTAACTCCAGGACCGAACCAGCCGGATTGTTCCGCCGATTCTGACTTGCCCAGCAACAGGCGACACCAACAGGGGCCAGGAGCGTTGACGGTACTTCTTGACCATCTCACCGCTGAGCGCAAGCAACCCTGAGTCCGAGCCGGAGAGTCTAACGCGGTTGTAGTTCTATGATGTTTAGAGAGGCGGCCTACCGGGCGCTGGACAGCAGCGTGGTGGATCCGGCCAGGAGGTGGGTATGGGTGCCGAGGACCGCGTGCAGGCCCTCCATCCCACCCACGTTGTCGAACAGGTCGATGGGATAGCCGCAGAAGAGACTGAAGTCGTTCCCCATCATCAGGTCGTTCCAGTAGTCCTCCAATTGAATCGCCGCGCCCCGATTGCCCTCCGCCCACAAGAGACCCACCATCTCCCCGAACGCGCGCACCTTCCCGCTGGCTGCTCGCCCTCGCACCTCCTGGATGACGCCGCCGATCACGCTCTCGAACCGTCCCCGATCCGGCTGCCCTTCGCACATGAAACGCGACAAAGTCTCGGCCGCGTCCAAGCTGACCAGCCGGCCCTCGCGCCTGGCGCGGGAGGCTTCGAGGGTTTCCCCCGCCAGCTGCCGGAGAATCGACTCGGCGTGCTCTCTGGTGGCGATCAGAACCAGACCGTCTCCCCGCCTCAGGCCCTCCGTCAGGTAGCGGCTCACGTTCCGGGCCAGGAGCGGGTGGTCGGTGCCATACAACTGCACCACGTGCTCACCCGGCTCGGCACCATCGAGAAGCTCTGTCCACGAAGACATGGGTACTCATGATCATAGGATCGCCCGCTCGGCGCAAGAACGTCTATCTGCCCATCAATTAGTGAGTTGCATCACACCCCGACCCTCCCGATTGCGGTACTGTACGACGCCCATCCATCTCGCTAGGGCTTTGCTATGTGTGCGGAGAAAGCGGTTCCTGTGGACGTGCTGCTGCCTGATTCCGGCCCGGAATCCAAGCAGGAGGAGGGCCGCCGGGCGGAGTCAGAGCTGCGCCGGGCTCAGGAGCGGTTCCGTCTCGCTGCGCTCGCCACCCAGGACTTCATCTGGGACTGGGACGTGCTCCGGGGCGAGGTCACCTGGGCCGGCGTCGCCCGCCCCTTCTTCGAGAGTGGACCGGAACGCATTCCGGTGCGCCGGGCGGAGGGATATCCCCTGCTTGCCGACCGGGTGCACCCGGAGGATCTCGCCCGCGCCGTGACCACGTCCCGCGCGGCATTCGAGAGCGGCGCGGGATCCTGGGAGCTGGAGTACCGCCTGCGCAGGGCCGATGGCTCTTACGCCCACGTCACGGAACGGGCCTTCATCGTCCGGGACGATCGCCGGCGGCCGGTTCGGGTGGTCGGCGCCATGCGGGACATCAGCCAGCGCAAGGTGTCCGAGGAGGCCACCACCCGCCTGGCCGCCATCGTCGCCTCGGCCGGCGATGCGATCGTCGGCAAGACCGTCGACGGTATCGTGACCAGTTGGAACCCCGCCGCCGAGCGGATCTTCGGCTACACCGAAAAAGAAATGGTAGGTCAGTCCATCTTCCGCCTGATTCCCGAGGAGCTCCACGGTGAAGAGCAGGAGCTGCTTGCCCGTATCCGCCGCGGCGAGCAAGTCGAGTTCTCCGTGACCGACCGGATCCGGAAGGATGGGCAACGGATCTCCATCTCGCTCACCGTGTCGCCCATCTGGGACTCCACCGGCCGGATCATCGGGGCCTCCTCGATCAAGCGGGACCACACCGAGCGCAAGCGCGCCGCCGAGGAGCTGGCCCGCCGGGAAGAGCGCTACCGGGCCCTGGTCACCGCCACCAGCTCGATCGTCTGGACCACCGACCGGGAGGGGAAGTTCACCGAGGGTCAGCCCACCTGGGAGCAGTACACCGGGCAGTCATGGGAAGACCAGCGCGGGTTCGGGTGGATGAACGCGCTGTACCCCGAGGATCGGGCTGCGCTCAAGGCAGCCTGGGCCCGGGCGGGTGAGACCCGCTCGTTCTTCGAGATCCATGGCCGGGTCTGGGGGCAGGCGCCCCATCGCTACCGGCACTTCCACGCCCGGATCGCGCCGGTGCTCGACCTCAACGGGGCGGTGCGCGAGTGGGTCTGTACCCTCACCGACGTCGAGGAGCAGCGGAACGCAGAGGAACGGCTCCGCCAGGCCGAGCGGCTGGAGTCGGTTGGCCGACTGGCCGGCGGCGTAGCCCACGAGGCCAACAACCAGATGACGGTGATCCTTGGCGCGGCGGCATTCCTCAATAAGCACCTTCGCGACGAGGACGCCCGGGCCGACTTGGAGCATATTCGCCGGGCCGCCCAGCGGACCGCCGCGATCACCCAGCAGCTCCTCGCCTTCAGCCGGCGCCAGATCCTCCAGCCCCAGATCCTGGAGCTGAACGCGTCCATCGCCACCATGGAGCCCATCCTGCAGCGCGCGCTGGGAGAGACTTCTCGCGTCGTGCTCCGGCTGGCCGACGACCTCGGCCGGGTCATGGCCGACCCGGGCCAGCTCGATCAGGTCTTACTGAACCTCGCGCTCAACGCTCGGGACGCGATGCCAGGCGGAGGCGTGCTGACCATCGAGACGATGAATGTGGTCCTGGATGAGACCTACGTCGCGGCCAAGAACCTCCAGATGATGAAGACCGGTCCCTACGCCATGCTGATGGTGAGCGATACCGGTCGGGGCATGGACCGGGAGACCTTGAGCCGGGTGTTCGAGCCGTTCTTCACCACGAAGGAGGTCGGCGAGGGGACCGGCTTGGGACTCTCCACGGTGTACGGCATCGTGAAGCAGAGCGGGGGGTTCATCTGGGCCTACAGTGAACCGGGCCATGGGACGGCATTCAAGATCTACCTGCCTATGCTCAGTCCCGAGGCCGGCCTCACCTCCATCGCCTCGGCCGGCCCCGCCGAGGGAGGGAAAGAGGTGGTCCTCATCGCCGAAGACGACTCGTCGGTGCGCAGCGTTCTGGCCCGCACGCTTCGGAACTATGGCTACACCGTGTTGGAAGCGGCGGACGGTGGAGAGGCATTGGAGGTGGCCGCCCGGGAAAGTGTCCGGCCGGATCTTCTGATCGCGGATGTGGTGATGCCCCGGATCAACGGCCGCCAGCTCTGGCGGGAGCTCACCAGGCGGTGGCCCGATCTCCCGGTGCTCTTCATCTCCGGCTACACCGGCTACGACGCGGTGAGCCGGGGCTTGCTGGAGGAGGGCCGCGAGTTCCTGCAGAAGCCGCTGGATCCGGAGGCGTTGGCGAGGAAGGTGAGGGTGATAATGAACAGTAGGAAGGTGACGGCTGACAGCTGACAGCTATCCGCTAACAGCTGACAGCTAACAGCGGTTGTCCCATCGGGACGCTTTCGTTATCGTGGCTCATCCCTTTGGGAGAGTCGAAACGATGCGTCTCATCTGCGGCCGAGTCGTGGTCCTCGCCGCCTGCGCCTTGACCCTCGCCGCCTGTGGCGATTCCAATAGCAACACCGTCCCCGGCGGCCCGTCGAGCGAGCAGGTCGGCGCCGTCGGCGGCACCACTCGGGACGAGGTCGAAGCCTCGCTCAACTCGCTCACCCTCACCACCACCATCGAGCCGTTGGGCGCCGAGGCCTCCTCGGGAGTGGGCTCGGTAGGGCAGCCGCCCTGTGCTACGCCGTCCTCGAGCACCGATTCCGATGGCGACGGGATCCCGGACGACGCGACCTACCTCTTCACCGCGCCACCCTGCCGCTTCACCGGCTTCCGCGGCTCGACGCTGGACATCGTGGGTCAGATCCGGATCCAGGACCCGACTCTGACGGACGCCGGCTTCGGCTTTCTGGCCACGCTCACGTCCCTGCGGTTCACCTACACTCCAGCCAGCGGCTCTTCCGTCTACAGCGTCACCCGGAACGGGACCCGCGCGCTCACCGGGTCGGTGGCTGGGTTGCAGTTGGCCACCGATCTCCAGGTCGCTAGGACTTTCCCCGGACAATCCGATGCGGCCGTGGACCAGCAGTGGGCAGTGACCTTTACGCCGGAGACTCCGCTGGCACTCAACCAGCCGCTGCCGAGCGGGACCCTGGACATCGAGGGGTCTCTCAACTGGACCCGGGGCACCGAGAGCTTCGACCTCACCGTCAGCACGCCGACTCCGATCCACTACAACGCGGAGTGCACCGGCGATTCCCGGCGGATCGACGCCGGCGAGGTTCGGGCCAACGGCACCTTCGGCGATGTGACCGGTTACGTTCGGATTCGCTGGAGCGAGTGCGGCAAGGACCCGGAGGTCAGGTTCATCGCCGGCTAATGTGTGAACTTGCTTGACAGCCCGGGTACACCGCCCTACCGCCGCGTCCACACTTCGATAAGAGCCCACTGACGCCACGAAGGACCCCAAGATCGCCGAGCTGCCGAAAGGTGGCTCGGCGTTTGTGTTGGTGGCCCGAACAGGAGGCGGGTGCGTCGCTTGAGTTCGGCTTGACGGCGGACGCCAATCATTGAGCGATCAAACACAGCCTTTCCGAACTGGGACGGTTGCAGTAGCACCCGCACGAGTGCCACGACCCACAAGCACTGCCCACGAGTCGCTTGCCCGAGCCGCTGGCGCTCCTCGACGCAGGAGGTTCGCCATGACGCACATTCGGCTCACTCGCCGACTCGCCTACGGCCCCCTAGCAGAACCGGCGCTCGCTGCGACCGCGGCGACGGCGCTGGCGTTTCGCTGGGTGAATGCTGGCGGACACCACACCTGCGGCGTGACCCTGGACGACCGGGCCTAGGAATAGCATGCCTCCGTAGTCCATCGCTGCTCTATCCGCCAACCGTACCGCAGGGTACCTTGTACTCCTGGCTCTTCCTTCCTGTCAAACCACCCGCCGGCCCCAAAACGACCGACGCTTTTCGAGAATCACCATGCGTCATCGTACCCAATCCATCACCTGGCACGGCCAAGTCTTTCACTTTCAACGCCTGAATGCCAAGGCATCCAGTAGGGAGACCCCGCTGTGGGCTGTCTCTCGCAGGGGCGAGTTCATCGGCACGATGCCGTGCTCTTCTGAGGTAACCACCAAGGAGTTCGTGGTGCGCGGTCTCCGGTGGTTGGGGGAGCTCCTGGGTGCTTCGGCGGACTGAGCGCAGGCCGTTACTCCTCCGTCACTGCCTGCGCTCCAAGTGCTCAAGGAACCCCGTGCAGAAGACGAGCGGCGGGGGTACCGATGCAGCTGCTTACTCTGCAACACCGATAAAGAGGGCACCTGTCACTTTACCATCCTTATCCGTAAGCGGCGCGTAGTTGGCATCATACTTCTTGCCAAAGACTGTGGCATCGCCGCTGTAAGAGTGTTTTTCGACCAACGCCTTATACGCCGGACTATCGTGGTCGAGCTTGGTATTGACGGCCGGTTTCCCTGCCTCCGTCATCATTGTGGTTTTGCTGCGGACAAAATCTTTGCCATCGTAGGAAAAAATGGTGGCTTCGAGTTTCTCTTTTGCTGCAGCCGGCCGAGAACTGCCGTTTTCAGCGACCAAAGCAATCCATGCGCCTGACAACGCCAGTACCAGCGCTACCGCGATCCCCATGGCGAGCCGAGCGGACATCCGCTGATGTGAACTCATACTGCCTCCCCCCTGTTTGAAGGACCCTTCATGGCGGGGTTTGCGAGAGACTGCACGTTGTTGGGTCGCAGAATTGCACTGTCAGCGGCGGGTGACCGCGAGTTCGGCGAGGGCACTGGGAAAGCATCATAGAGGGAACGCCTTCATGGCGGTCTCCCTCGATCGGGGAGGAGCTGCAACTTACCGGCTCTAACGTGAAGGTGTGTTCCAGACTCGTCAAGTCGCTTCCGCCTTACCGTCCTTTCCGCCCTTCCTCCTGACTACCCGGGATCGCAAAGCCACGGGTCCTCGCCTCCTCCGCGACGCCGGCGCAGCCCGTTCTTGCAGCGCCACCGCCAGCCGTAACGGCGAGCGGGCCTGATTCTGCTCACGGGTCTCGCTAGATCGTTTGCGTTCGTAGCTGCCGATGTCGCAGGCCGCCCCCTGCGGGCGCAGCACTCCGCGCTGGTCGATCGTCGGGCAATCCGGCGTCGACGCGGCATCGATCGCCGGGCTCCCCAGCAGCAGTGCGTGCGTCCTGGTCGGGCCGCCGTTGTTGGCCAGCGGGCCGAGCTTCGGGTCAATCGGCACGCTCGCACTGCCCACTTGGTTGCCATTCGTGTTGGTAATCCCGCTGCCACTGCCGTCCCCGATCAGGCTGAAGCGCGCGAGGGCGACGGCGTCAGGGCCCACGAGCACGTCAGGCCCGGTGGGGGCACTGTTCCGCGCCACCAGGCTGTTCGTGAGCATCACCAAGGGGTCGAAGCCCACTACGAGGATGCCGCCGCCCTCCTGGGTGGCCGAGTTGCGCGCGACCGTGCTGTTAATGAGCTCGACCTCGGTATTGGACAAATGGGCAGCGTTGACGATTCCGCCACCGGAAGGGGCCGAGTCGCCCGAGACTGTGCTGTTCGTGATCGTGATCCTGGACGCCTCGCGTCGGGCTGCCTGCTGGAAGCCTCGGCTACCCGGTTTATTCGCCGGACAGCAAGCGGATAGCCTTCAGCCTCAATATCGCAGGCAACTGGGACATCTTCGTAAGGAACCAGGCGGACGGCACCATCAAGCGGCTCACCACCAACGCGGCGATGGACATCCATCCGACGTGGTCGGCGGACGGCACCCGAATCGCGTTCACCAGCAACCGGACAGGCAAGAGCCAGGTTTGGACGGTCCCGAGCAACGGCGGCACTCAGGTCCGCATCACGAATACGTCGGTGACGGAGAGTTGGCCGGCGTGGTCGCACTAGGTGCCCGCTGAGTATCCCCTCACTCCTCCTCCGGCCGTCCGAACATGAGCTGAATGATCGGCCGGTCCTCCGGCTGGGCGATGACGTACACGTGGTCACCCGGCTGGAGCACCGTCGATCCCTTGGGCGGGATCA
>JBIOUY010000134.1:0-5577 GCA_044867445.1 Gemmatimonadales bacterium | reverse complement strand
AGCGTAGGCATCCCCCCGGTAGTTGATCTCGTCCCACTGGATCCATTCCGGCTGCTCGTATTGCTTGGTCACCGCGAGCGGGCCATGCCGAGCGAAGTATTCTGCCGGCGTCGATTCGCCCAGCTTGCCGCGGATCTCCTCCGCCGCGCGCTGCAGGATCCGGCCCACCACCATGCAGGTGCGCGAGGCGACGGTCGGTCCGCTGTCGGGCACCACGCTGGTATCCGGTGCAGCGATCTCGACCTGCTCGTACGGAATGCCCAGAGCGTCGGCCACGATCTGGGCATGCATGGTGCGGGTGCCCTGGCCGATCTCGGTGCTCGATGTCAGGACCCGGACGCCGTTGGGAGTCAGCTCGATCGTCGCGCGGGACGCGAGCTTCAGCTCCCCGCTCCCGGTGAACCCTGACCCGTGCCAGTACACCGCCAGACCAATGCCTCGGGTGGTTCCCGCGTACCCCGTGCGCTTGCGGCGGAAGCCCGAGCGGCGTACGGCCGTGCGCAGCACCTCGAGCGCGCTGCAGTCCTGCCCCACCCGTTGGCCCGTCGCGGTCGTGTCTCCCGGCCGCAGCAGGTTGCGCTCCCGCAGCGTTACCGGGTCGAGACCGAGATGCTCGGCGATGCGCTCCATGTGGACCTCGACGCCGAACTGGGTCTGCGGCGCGCCGAATCCACGAAATGCCCCGTTGGGCGGCGTGTTGGTGAACATCGCCCGAGCGGCGATCCGCACGTTGTCGCAGCGATAAGGCCCAGCCGCATGGATCGCACCCCGAGATAGCACCACGGGCGAGAGTGTTACGTAGGCACCGCCGTCGAGAACGATCTCGATGTCCATGGCGACGAGACGGCCCTCGCGGGTGAGCCCCGTACGATGACGGACGATCGCGGGGTGGCGCTTGGTCGTGGCGATCATGTCCTCCACCCGATCGTACACCAGCTTGACCGGCCGTCGCGCCTTGAGGGCAAGCAAGGCAGCATGGGCCGCGATGCCGGAGGGGTATTCCTCTTTCCCGCCGAAGCCGCCTCCCGTTTCGGTCTGGACCACCCGCACGGACGACACCGCACCGCCCAGGACTGTGGCCAGCGCCCTGTGGGCATAGAAGGGACACTGGATCGAGCCATACACGGTCATCCGGTCGCCTTCGGGAACGGCGATGACTCCCTGGGGCTCGATGTACACGTGCTCCTGGTGCCCGGTGCGATAGGTCCCTTCGACGACGTGGTCCGCCGCGGCAAAGCCGGTTGCCAGGTCGCCCTTCTCGATGAGGATGGTCTTGAAGGAGGTGGGGGATCGCTCGGGATCGAAGATCGGTTCGCTGGGCTCTTCTTCCAGCGTGACCGACGCGCTCAGCAGTGCCTCGCGGTTCTCGTGGGCCAGCAGCAGCACCGGCTCGCCGGCGTGTCGGATTTCCTGCTCGACCAGGCAAGGCTGGTCGTCTACGATCAGCGCGATGACGTTCTGTCCGGGAATGTCCCGGTAGTCCACCACGGTAAAACCGGCGGGATCGAATCCGAGCCGCACGCCGGCGAGCCGGCCTGCCGGAATGGTGCTGCGAATGGTCCGGCCGAAGAGCATGCCGGGAAAGTGCAGATCGTCAGCGTAACGAGCCTGTCCAGTCGCCTTGGTGATGCCGTCCTTCCGGGGCACGCTCTTCCCGACCACGTTGAGCATCCTGCTTCTCTCCTCCTATGTCACCCTGAGCGAAGCGAAGGGGCATAACCAGGCTCATGGCCGCTTCGCTCTGCTCAGCGTGACAACCTGTTCGCTGCTGTGCCCGCGCCCCTCAGCAGGACCAACGCTGCCCGGACCAGCTCTCCGTTGCCCGCTGCGACGCTTCCGTCCGGGAGGGTCAGCGTGTCCTCGAAGCCGATGCGGGTGGCGTAGCCCCGGGCGCCGGCCGCGTCCACCAGCGGCCAGGCGGTCGCGTTCACGCCGTGGAGCAGCCTTGTCGGGATCCGCACGCCTGCGGCATCGAGCACGGCCTCTGCCTCGGCCACGCTGGTCATCGCGTTGGCCACGACCTGTTCCCTCGGCTCGAACATGATCCGGAGGCACCGATTGCCCAGTCCGCAACGAACCAGCTGCTCAGCAGAAAACCGGTTCGCCACCCCGGCCTCGACGGTGACGTTGCATCTCAGGAAGAAGGAGGCCAGCTCGGCGGCTCCCTCCTCATCGAAGTTGATGGAGACGAAGTCGGGGAGCGCAGTCCACTCTTCGACCACGGCCAGGCGTCTCATCGGATCGGAGATGATCCACGCGCCCGTGCTGATGCCGAACGGCACGCCGTGGCTGCGTACCTCGGTCACCGCTCGGGCGACATCGGCGGCGGCCAGGCTCTCACGGCCATCCGGTCCCCGAACATGAAAGTGAACCGCCTCAGCCCCGGCCCTGGCTGCTTCGGCGGTGGCAGCGCCCAGCTGGGCGGGCGACACCGGCATTGCCGGATGGTCGGCCGCCGAGCGGCCGCCGTTTAACGCCGCTTCGAGGAGCATGGGCACGCTGGAAACCTACCCCCATCAAGTCTACTCGCCAGACACGGAGCCCTTTCGGCTTCAGAGTTTGCACGGGGTCGGACCCCGTCGTATGTTGACGGACACATCCTCCTCGCCGGCCATATGAGCCGCCATCCCGAGCCGTGCCCGTCATCCCGAGCAAGCGCAGCGAGCGAGCGTCCTCCTTCGCGGTTCTGGATCCTCACCAAGGAGATCCCTCGCGGAGCCTGCTCTGAGCAGCGCCGAAGGGCTCGGGGATGACGGCAGAGACCCGGGGTGACAGCGTTTAGGAAACAGGAGCGGTAAACATGAAACTCGACCGGATCATCAAAGGTGGCAATGTCGTGACGCCCGCCGGGACCTTCACTGGCGACGTCGGCATCGCAGGCGAGAAGATCGCGGCCCTCGGCGCCGAGCTCGAGCCCTCCGCCGGCACCCAGGTCATCGACGCGACCGGACACCACGTGCTCCCCGGCATCCTCGACGTCCACGTGCATCTCGCGCTGCCCTTCTGCGGTACGGTGTCGGCCGACGACTACCGTACCGGCACTCGTGCCGGCGCGCGGGGCGGGGTCACCACGGTAATCGACTTCGCCATCCCGTACGCCGGTGAATCGCTCGACCAGGCCGCCGACAACTGGATGAAGAAGGCAGAGGGCAAGGCGCTCATCGATTACACCTTCCACATCTGCATCACCCGCTGGCACGAGCACAAGTCGCAGATCAGAGGGATGATTGATCGTGGCTTCACCACCTTCAAGGAGTTCATGATCTATGAATCGGAGGGGTGGCAGTCGGACGACCGCGCCCTCTTCGGCACCCTGGAGCAGATGCGAGATCACGGCACCATGCTCCTGGTGCACGCCGAGTCCGCCCGGGTGCTCGACGAGCTGATCGCCCGGCACCATACGCCTGAGCTCATGAGCCGGTATGGCGCGCGACTCCACCCGATGACCCGTCCCAACTTCGTCGAGGCCGAGGCGATCCAGCGCGTGGTGCAGTGGTGCGAGGTAACCGGTGGCCAGCTCTACATCGTGCACATGTCCACCGCCGAAGGATCGGACATCGTGCGTGCAGCGCAGGCGCGGGGTGTTCCCGTCCTCGCCGAGACCTGCGCGCAGTACCTGGTGCTGGACGACTCGGTCTTCGACCGGGAGGACGGGCATCTTTTCGCCTGCTGTCCTCAGGTCAAAAAGCCGAAGGACGTCGACCGGCTCTGGAAGGGGCTCCGCGACGGCGAGGTCTCGGTCGTATCGACCGATACCTGCACCTTCACCCGCGAGCAGAAGGCGATGTGGAATGGGGATTGGACCAAGATCCCGATGGGGCTTCCCGGCCTCGAGACCCTGCTCCCCTTGGTCTACACCCACGGCGTCCTCGGCGGGCGGATTAGCCTGGAGGAGCTGAGTCTGAAGCTCAGCACCAACCCCGCGCGAATCATGGGACTCTACCCTCGGAAGGGTGCGATTGCAGTTGGTGCCGACGCCGACTTGGCGATCATCCATCCCACCGCCGTCCGCACAGTCGAACCTTCGTCCATGGAGACCAACGCCGATTGGTCGCCGTACGAGGGCTGGGAGCTGGCGGGCTTTGCCCGGACCACCCTCTCGCGCGGAGAGGTGATCGTGGATAAGTACGCTGTGGTCGGCCGCGAGGGACGAGGCCAGTGGCTTCCCCGCACGACGGCCGGGCTTCAGGCGTCTCGCACGCCACCGCCCTCTCCTTCGCCACCCGGCACGCCGAGCAAGGCCACGCGTCCGCGGGCTGAGCCCGTCGGGGCGCGGTGACCACTTCCAGCGGCACGGTTCCAGAACAGCAGGCGGTCTCCGGGGCGGAGGACATCATCCGGAGCCCGCTCTGGAACCCAGACCTGGCCCCAACTCCTCCCGATCGCCGCACCTGGTCCACCTACAACATCGCCGCGCTGTGGATCGGGATGAGTGTGGTGATTACCACCTACACCCTCGCCTCCGGGCTCATGCAGCAGGGGATGAGCTGGTGGCAGGCGATGCTCACCATCCTGCTCGGCAACACGGTCGTCCTGGTGCCAATGGTGTTGAATGCCCACGCCGGGACCAAGTACGGCATCTCTTTCCCGGTGCTCTGCCGGGCGAGCTTCGGGGTGCGCGGTGCCAACCTCCCGGCGATGCTTCGTGCCATCGTCGCGTGCGGCTGGTTCGGGATTCAGACCTGGATTGGCGGACTGGCTCTGGCCGCGCTCTTCCAGGCGGCCTGGCCAGGTTGGTCCGAGGTTCAAGGCGGGACCGCCATCACCTTCATGCTGTTCTGGCTGATCCAGGTCGCGATCATCCTCAAGGGCACCGAGGGGATCAAGCTCCTGGAGAGCTGGTCGGCGCCTCTGCTCCTGGGCGGCGGCGGCATCCTGCTGATCTGGGCCATACGCGCCGGGGGCGGGCTCGGTCATCTCTTAAGTCAGTCGGAGAAGCTGCGAGGTGGAAATACCTCGTTCTGGGCCCTCTTCCCCTCTGCGCTCACTGCGTCGGTTGGCTACTGGGCCACGCTGAGTCTCAATATCCCCGACTTCACCCGCTACGCCCGGAGCCAGCGCTCCCAGATGCTGGGCCAGGCGCTCGGCCTTCCGACCACGATGACGGCGTTTGCCTTCATCGGAGTGGCGGTCACCAGCGCGACCATCGTGCGCTTCGGCCAGGCCATCTGGGATCCGGTGGTCCTGATCGCCCGGATCGGCGGCACCGGGGTGATCGTTTTCGCTGCGCTGGTCGTCCTCGCGGCGCAGCTCACCACCAACATGGCGGCCAATGTCGTCTCGCCATCCAACGACTTCTCCAACCTGAGCCCAAGTCGGATCAGCTACGTGACCGGCGGGCTCATCACGGCGGTGATCGGCATTCTGATGATGCCCTGGAAGCTCTACGCCGACGCGGCGGCGTACATCTTCACTTGGTTGCTGGGTTACTCCAGCCTGATGGGCGCGCTGGGCGGAATCCTCATCGCGGATTACTGGATCGTCCACCGCCAGCGGCTGGTGCTGGGCGACCTGTTCCGGGAGCAGGGGGCTTACACATATCGCAATGGGGTCAACTGGCGGGCGGTGGCGGCATTC
>JBIOUY010000133.1:0-2910 GCA_044867445.1 Gemmatimonadales bacterium | reverse complement strand
ACCGGGAGAAACGTGCGCGGGTAGTATTCGGTGATGCGCTCTTCGACGCGGACGCCCCCGCTTTTCCATACCTGGATGCGGCGCCGGGTTTGATCATCCTTCGGCCTGCGCATCATGAGCAGCGGGGTGCCGACCCAGCACACCTCGGCACCGCTCTTTGCGAACTCGCGGGCAAGCGCGTGCGACCCGACCTGCGCGGTCGCCTGGAAGTCCGTGGCTTCGGCCATCAAGATGCGCGTCATGAAGTGCGGAGTATCGGGGGAAGGCAAGAAAAGAAAAAGACCCTTCGGCCCTGGTTGGTCAGGACCGAAGGGTCACCTACTATTGCATTTCATGGTGCCGAAGGGGGGACTCGAACCCCCACGAGGTTGCCCTCACTGCGCCCTGAACGCAGCGCGTCTACCAGTTCCACCACTTCGGCGAAGCGGGCTAAGCTAGCGGCCTCGCAGGGTCGGGTCAACCCGGCCCGTTGACCCACCGGAAGTCGTGGCCTATCCTTTGCTTAGGAAAGACCACGTGAGCCGCGATTCCGCCCCATCCACCGAGCGAAAACAGTCCGTCGCCCGCAACCCTAAAGCGACGCACGACTACCACATCCTGGAGACGTGGGAGTCGGGAATCGTGCTCACCGGAACGGAGGTCAAGTCCCTCCGGGGAGGCAAAGCGTCCATCAAAGAGGCCTACGCTCGTGTCCGCAACGGCGAGGTCTTCCTCGAAGGGATGAACATCACTCCGTACGAGCAGGGCAACCGTTACAATCACGACCCGGTCCGTTCCCGCAAGCTCCTGATGCACCGCCGCGAAATCGAAAAGCTGATCGGAGCCGTTGAGCAGCGGGGTCTGACCCTGGTACCTCTCGAGCTCTACTTCAAGAACGGCAAAGTCAAAGTCGCGCTCGCGCTCGGCCGCGGCAAGAAACAGCACGACAAGCGCGAAGATCTGAAGCGCCGATTGGCAGAGCGGGAGACCGCACGAGCTGTGTCCCTGAAGGGACGAAGGTGATCGCGTCCGTGCTGCTGTGCGCGCTCGTGGCCACGCATGCACCGGGCGAGGTCGTCATCGCGGGCGGGGGGCGCGAGGCCCGGCTCCCGGTCCTGGCCGACGCCGGCGGCGCCCCCGTCATCTCCGCTCCGCTCCTGCTCTCCGCCCTGAACGGTTCGGTGCGGGTAAGCGATGGCTGGGCTGAAGTCGTAGTGGCCCGGCAGCCCTTCAGGTTTCTAGTCGGAGCTCCCCTCTACATCTTCAGCAATCAGCTCCAACCTCTGGCCGCGCCGGCGTCCCTGCGCCGGGACACGCTGTATCTTCCCTTCCAGTTCGTCGCGGAGATCCTGCCGTACTACCTGAGCGAGCGGTATCGCTACGACGGGCACGGCCGATTGGAGGTCCTCGGCGCCGCGATTGCGCAGCGTGCGCGCGCGCCCGATCCCGGTCGCTTGCCCAACGGTCTCCGTTCAGGTCACAGTGTCACCATCGATCCGGGCCACGGGGGTATCGATCCGGGGAACCCCGGGGTCTTCTTCCCCCGCGGCATGCGGGAGAAGGACGTGACGCTGGCCGTGGGCCTGCTGCTGCGCGATGAGCTCCGCCAACGCGGCGTGGCTGTGAGAATGACCCGCACCAGCGATACCCTCATTGCCCTGGGAGACCGGGGCGGTTACTGCACCCAGGCCTGCGAGCTGTTCGTGAGCCTGCACGTGAACTCACTGGCGCGGCGCCCGGGATATTCCGACGTGCGCGGGTTCGAGACCTACTTTCTGGCCGAGGCGCGAACCGAGGACGCGGCGAGAGTCGCCAAGATGGAGAACGACGCGGTGCGGTTCGAGCCCGACCAGGGGGACGCTGGGACCGCGGGAGGACTCGACTTCATCCTCAAGGATCTTCAGCTGAACGAGCACCTGCGCGAGTCGGCCCGCGCGGCGGAACTGGTGCAACGGAGCCTCCGCAACATCCACACGGGTGAGAGCCGCGGAGTGAAACAGGCCGGCTTCATGGTGCTGACGACCGCCCGGCGCCCTGCCATTCTGGTCGAGATGGGCTACAGCACCAATCCGGAGGACGGCCGATTTCTCACTACTCGCTCCAGCCAGAAGGCGATGGCGTCGGCGCTGGCCGATGCCGTTGTGCAGTACTTGCTCGAATACGAGCGGAAGACGCGAGCGGCTGGGGATTCGGGAGGCGGCCGGTGAAGGCGCGCGCGTTGTCACTCGCGCTGCTCCTCGCGATCGGCTGTCTGAGTGGGTGCGTGTACTACAACGGGATGTACAATGCCAACCGCCTGGCTCGGTCCGCCCAAAAGGCGGAGCGCGATGGGCGCACCTTCGAGGCGAACAACCTGTGGGGCCAGGTAGCCACCCGAGCCGAGTCGGTGGTGGTTCGGCATCCCCGCAGCAAGTACGTGAATCAGGCGATGGTCCTGAAGGGTGTGGCCCTGGCACGCTTGGGCCAGTGCCCCAACGCCATTGGCCCGCTCGGCCGCAGTTCGCTCATTGACCAACATTCCGATCTTGCCGAGGAAGCTGCCCTGGCGCTGGGTCGTTGCGAGCTGGAGACGGGTGACCCGGCCGCGGCCGAAGCCGCATTGGCACGAGCCCAGGCAAGCAAGAATTCTCGACGGCAGCAGGAGGGTCGGCTCCAGCGGGCCAGGGCGCTGCGCCTCATCGGTAGACCCGAGGAGGCACTGCAGACGCTAGCCGGGCTGGAGGGCACCCGGGTGGACCAGGAGCGCTTGCTGGCTTTGGCGGGCGCTGGCAGACCTGACCAGACGCTCGCGCTGGCCGATTCCGTGTTGGCCAGGAACGACAGCACGATCGTATGGGATTCAGTCCTGGTCGCGTTGGCCCGCACCGATCCGCTGGCCGCTTCCAAGCTGGTGGATGGTCTTCGAGGTCAACCGAAGAGCTCTCCCGCTAC
>JBIOUY010000132.1:0-9610 GCA_044867445.1 Gemmatimonadales bacterium | reverse complement strand
CTGGGCCATCCCAGCCGGGGTAATCGACGACGCGCCCAGGTTTCCCTACCGCGGGCTCCTTCTGGATGTGGCCCGCTGGTTCTATCCGCCTGAGTTCATCAAGAAGGTCATCGACCTCCTCGCGCTGTATAAGCTCAATGTCCTCCACCTGCATCTGACCGACGACCAGGGCTGGAGGCTCGAGATCAAGAAGTACCCACGGCTCACCCAGATCGGTGCCTGGCGGAAGGAGACCATCGTCGGACAGCATTTCGATCCGTACGTCGGTGACGGCCGGCCTCACGGCGGTTTCTACAGCCAGGAGCAGATGCGCGAGCTCGTGGCGTACGCCGCGGCGCGCCACGTCACAATCATTCCGGAGATCGAGATGCCGGGGCACGCCCGAGCCGCCCTCGCCGCGTACCCGGAGCTGTCCTGTACCGGCGGGCCATTCGAGGTATCGACCAGGTGGGGAGTACACCAGGACATCTTCTGTCCTAGCGAGCGCACCTTCGGTTTCCTGGAGGATGTGCTGCTGGAAGTGATGCAACTCTTTCCCAGCAGGTACATCCATATCGGCGGCGACGAGGTGCCGAAGGACCAGTGGAAGGCGAGCTCGGTGGCGCAGGAGCTGATCCGCCGCGAGGGGCTCGCCAACGAGGAAGAGCTACAGAGCTATTTCATCCGGCGCATCGAGGCGTTCCTGCGGGCCCACGGCCGCCGGCTCATCGGCTGGGACGAGACTCTCGAGGGCGGCCTCGCGCCTGACGCGACGGTGATGTCCTGGCGTGGAGTGGCCGGCGGGATCGAGGCCGCTCGGCTGGGACACGACGTCATCATGACCCCGACCGACCACGCATACTTCGACTATTACCAGGGAGATCCCGCGGCCGAGCCATTGGCCATCGGCGGTTTCCTCCCCCTGGATACCGTATACGCGTTCGAGCCGGTGCCGCACGATCTGATGCCCGAGCAGGCCGTCCACGTACTCGGCGCTCAGGGGAGCCTGTGGACCGAATACATCCCCACACCGGCGCAGGTGGAGTACATGATCCTGCCGCGCCTGCTCGCGCTCTCCGAGGTCCTCTGGTCACCCAAGAAAGCCCGGAGCTGGGGTCGCTTTGTCGCGCGCCTGCCAGCTCACTTTGCGCGGCTGGATGCGCTCGGTGTGGAGTATCGGGTGCCGGAGCCGCTTGGGCTCGGAGGGGACCGCCGGGTGTTGGAGGATGAGATCCACCTCACGATGAGCTCGCCGTTCCCCGGCGGCGTGGTCCGCTTCACCACCGATGGATCCGATCCCACAGTGCACTCGCCGCGGTACACCGGGCCCGTGGACCTGCACCTCACACCCACACCTGTGACGGTGAGTGCAAGAGTGTTTCTGCCGAGCGGCCGGGGCAGCCCGATCGCGCGATCCCGCATCGTCCGCTCGACCTGGCAGCAGCCAGTCGCGGTTCGCTCGGGAGCCCTGCATCCGGGTCTCTCCTACGAGTATGTCGAGGGGACGTTCCGATCATCCGATGAGGTCAGGGAAAAGGAGCCCCTGCGGGTGGGAACGGTACCCGACGTCGGGCCTCGGGGCGATGAGCGTTCGGAGGATTACGGCCTGCGGTTGTCGGGGCTGCTCTGTGTGCCCCGTGACGCATTCTACACGTTCTACTTGTCCTCGGATGACGGCGCCAAGCTGCGCATCGGCGACCTCGTCGTGGACCGCGACGGACCGCAGCTCAAGAGCGAAACCCAGGGCCAGATCGCGCTTCGGGCTGGCTGCCACGCTATTGAGGTTGTCTTCTTCCAGGCTGGTGGGGCGGCCCGGCTCCACCTCGAGCTCTCCACCCCGGAGCTGCCCAAGGGACCGGTGCCCCCGGAGTGGTACGCACACCTGGAAGGGGTGGCGCCGTAGTTACTGCCGGATCCGGGACCTACGGTTCCGCAGATGGGCTGTCTTCACGATCCCGCTGCTTCGCTATTCGTCGCTGCTCCGCCTCGACTCGCTCGCGGCAGGCGGGGCAAAGCGGTAATCCACCGCTGCCCTTGCGCCAGAAATCATCCGGGATGAGCCGCCCCCGGGGACAATCTCTCTGGATATGGTGCACTCCGCCTAGGACGGAGTAATACCGCTCATTGTCCTCTGAACACCTCACTTTCGAGCGCCTCCCCCTCACAGATGGCCTGAAAAAGCAGAAGGGGTGCCCTATAGCAATCGCTGTGCCAAAACGCCCAGTGAGAAGTGAGAAGTGAGAAGTAAGAAGCGAGTAGTGGTGAGGTTGTGCGGCGGAGTGCCTACCGGTTCTTTCTGCGTATTTTCGCCATCAGCTCCACGAACTCCTCGGGATCGGCAGGGTGACCTTGCGTTGCTCCCCGGCTGCTCGAATGCGGCCTTCGATGAGCCGGCGCTCGGTGGCCGTGTACCTGGAGGCGTTGCTCGGCTGGTGTATGTTGGCCCACGCCGCCTTGATCCGACCCGGTGTATCGATGGGATATTTCGCCCTCACCGCCGCCGACAGCGTGTCGGACAGCCCGCAGCCTCCCCATTGACAGCCCTCTTGCGGTCGTGCATCTCTCAGCCCCGCCGGGAGATATACCCATGCCGATCATCTATGTGGTCGATCCCGTCGCGCGGGTCGTGCGCACGGTCGCTAGCGGAAGTCTCGCCGCTCCCGACTTCGAGAGGCACGTGCGTATCATGCAGAGCGCCGGCCTGCTCGGCTATCCCCAACTCATCGATGCGCTTCAGGCAGAGGTCCGGCTTTCGGAGCGCGAGGTCCGAGAATTCTCTGATCTGATCAAGGGCTTGCGCGCAACCATCGGATCCGCCCGCACAGCGCTGGTCACTGCCGACGACACCCTGTACGACATCGCCCGAATGTACCAGATGATCAGCGAGGCTGACGACCACGGCTTTCGCGTCTTCCGTCAGATGGATGATGCCGAGCGATGGATCAGGAGTGATGCCGAGAAACCCGCGGCGAGCCTTGCGAAGACAGCGGCTCCTGCCATGCGTCGCGTGCTGGTGGTCGAGGACCATCCCAGCATTCGGAAGATCGTGGTGCTGACCCTCGAAACGGAGGGATTCACGGTCGAGTCTACCGACAGCGGCGAGCGAGCCCGGGACCTGGCTCTGGCCAACTCGTACGATCTCATCGTGACGGACAATCGGCTGCCGGACCTCACTGGAGACGAGCTGCGCGCCATCGTGCGCAAAGTGCGACCTGCTCAGCGCTTCCTGTGCATCTCGGCCGCAGCCGGGGCTGATGACGCGGGCGTCACGGAGCCCGGCGTCTCACGCCTTGGAAAGCCATTCAGCGGTCAGCAGTTGCTCGCCGCCGTCCGACAGAGCCTGACAATCGTCTAACGCTGCGGCGGACCCTCCGAGACTAGCCGTTAACTCACCGAGCCGCGTAATCGCCTGGCGCAGCTACCTAGCTGATGACCTCCGCTTGCATTCGCCGAGGTCAGTGCAAACGATCGCGGCGTCTCTGTAGCAGGTAGTATCGGATTGGAGGCGAAAAGGCAGCCCAGGTCACTACTTTGGGACGTAGCCGGGCTGGTTTGCTTCGCCGTCTCATCCTCGCACAAGGAGTGATCGCATGTTTCAGCCTTGCAGGCTCGTGGTGGGCGCAGCCACTGCCCTTCTGCTCGGTGCCTTCTTCGCGGCCCCGGCCGAGGCGCAGCGGCAGTTCGAGATCACTCCCTTTGTGGGGTATCTGATCCCCGTGGGGACGCTGTACCAAGGTGGGGACCTGGGCACGGCCGAGATCTCTCAGACATCGGGCTTCGCCTTCGGGGCCAGCTTCGCCTACAACACGAGTCTGCGGCTAGCGTTCGAGGGACAGCTGGGGTTCGCCTCAGGCGATCTGGATGCGAGCCCCGGAGGCAAGGAGGATGACAACCTGATCATCTTCAGCGGCGTCGCGCGCTACCGAGTCAACCCTTTGACCGATCGGAACAAGATCCACGTGCTCGGCGGGCTGGGCATCATCCGCCACGGCGGCGATGCCGTGGATCAACTCAAGGACTTTGGGACCAAGGGGTTTACTCATCTCGGACTGGTCATCGGTGGGAGCTATGCGCTTCCAATTGGTCGCGGGCTCAATCTGCGGTTTGAAGGACGGGATCACATCTACTCCTCCAAGCTCAAGGACCAGGAAGGCGCCGGAGAATCCGATTCCTCGCTTCAAAACGACTTCGTCTTGATGGGTGGCATCACTCTCCCCCTGGGTCAGCCGATTGGAGGACGATGAAGCTGGTCGGTTGGGTTCCGGCGACCGCGCGACCTTCTGTGCCCGAGGTCGCGCGCTTGCGCTCGCCTCAGACCGACCGTCGCCTTCCCAAACACTTCCACCTCTCCATACCCCACAGGCTACTTGGCCTGATAGCGACCTACCGGCCGCGACGGCCGCGTAGCGGGGTGTGTCCCACGGGAGATCGATGAGCTGAGTGGGACAGGAACCTAGCCCAAACGAAGGGTACTTCCTCACCTGCATCTCCGGCCCTGACCAAGGGAAGCGGATCGCCCTTTCGGCCGAACGACTGCTGGTCGGCCGCGCGAGCGATTGCAACCTGCTGAGCGACGACGCCGACGTCACCGAATACTTCGCCGATCTCAATCTCAAAGGGGACCGCCTCCGGATCCGGGCACTCTCGACCACGCTTCCGTTCGTGGACGGCCATCCCGTCAGCGAGGCGACCCTCGGTCCTCGCTTCTGATCCTGTTCTTTGAAGTCAACGTTCCGCGCAACATCTCCCTCTATCAGGTGATCAAGCTCCTCCTTGTGGGCGGCTTGCTGTCCATTGTGGTTTCGCTCTTCGGCTTTCGCTGGACTGGCCTGGATAGCTGGCTGGGCGCAGCGAGCGCGGGGTCATCGAGGAGACCGGCAAGGCTCTCGCGTTGGTCCTGGTCGTTCGCCGGCCCAAGTTCCGCTGGACCCTCAACGGACTGCTGTTGGGCGCCACCATCGGTACCGGCTTCGCGGTCTTTGAATCCGCCGGCTACGCGTTGGCGGCAGCGCTCGGTGAAGGATCGGATGCCATGCGGGAGGTGATTGTGAAACGCGGGCTGCTGGGTGTCCTCGGCGGGCATGTCGCGTGGACCGCCCTGGTGGGGGCAGCGCTCTGGCGGGTGCGCGGCGATCGACCCTTCAAGCGAGAGATGCTGACCGACCCGAGGTTCCTCCGCGTCTTCGGCCTATGCGTGATGATGCACATGGCCTGGAATGCGCCGATCTCGATCCCCTTCTACGGGAAGTTCGTGGTGCTGGGCTGCGCCGCGTGGCTCCTAGTGCTGGCCCTCGTTCAGGACGGGCTGAAGCAGGTACGCGATGCCCAGGCCGCTGAGGCTGCGCCGGCGCCAACGCCCACGGCCGAGTGAGTCCCCGCAGGTTCAGAGCGTCAAGTCCCAGGTCTGCCCCACCAGGTCGTCCCCGAAGAGCTGATGTGGCTCTTCCTTGACCAGCACGAAGCCCGCCTGCTCATAGATCCGCCGCGCGGCATGCAGCACGCTGTTGGTCCACAGCGTGATCTTCCGGTAGCCGGCCTGGCGCGCGAAGCGCACGCACTCGTCGACCAATCGGTGGCCGATCCCCAATCCGCGGGCGCTGGGCTCGACCAATAGCAGACGGAGCTTGGCAACTGTGCTGGTGTGCTTCACCAGCAATACCGAACCGACATTCTCTCCATCCTTCTCCGCGATCCAGCAGCGCTCCCGCTGGGGATCAAAGTGCACGATGAACTGGGCCACGATTCCCGCGACCAGGGCTTCGAACCGTTCGTCCCAACCGTATTCCTGGGAGTAGAGGACGCCGTGGCGATAGACCACCCAGCCCATGTCTCCTGGACGATGCTGGCGCAGCAGGTACGGGGCCCCTGTCGGTTGGGCCGATCCGTCGCGCCGGAGAAGGCCTTCGATGGTGCCCATCGCTTCGGTCAATCGCTCCTGCTCGCCAGGGGAGAGCTCGCGCAACATCGTGGCGACCTGGTCGTCGGAGCGGGCGTTCAGGCTGGCGAAGAGCCTCCGGCCCCGGGGTGTGAGCGCGAGCAGGCGCTGTCGCCGGTCTGCCGGCGAGGGTCTTCTGGCGATGAGACCGCGCTTGCGGAAGGTGTGCAGCATCCGGCTGAGGTAGCCGTCGTCCAGCGCGAGTTCCTTGGCCAGCTGTACCGCGGTCGGTTGCTCCCGGTGGGCCAACTCATAGAGCACGCGTACTTCGGCGAGGGAGAACGGGCTCTGCAGCAGCCCCTCATTCAGCACGCCGATCTGTTTGGTGTAGAACCGATTGAAGCGGCGAACGGTCTGGACCGGGGAGGGAGAAGCGGGGCGGTGCACATGGCCTCCGGGCAGCTGCGCGGGCATCTCCTGCCAATGTCAGGCAAATACCTGACAGTGTCAAGTACTTGGTTGGCTGGGGTCTCTATGCCTGGTCTGCCCGCCGATGCGGTGCTTCGGAGTCCTCCTCCTGCCGGAGCTGCTCCGGTCTGAACTCGAGCTGCGCGGTGCGCTCGCGGAGCCGCTCAAAATCCCGCTGCAAAGCGTCGGCCCGCTCGCGCAGGCGCTCGGCCCGCGCGATGGTCTGATCCGCCTCGCGCTGCCGCTCCACCAGCTGGTCCTGCTCCGCCTCGAGCTGGCCTTGCAAACCGACGAGCCGTTGGGAGTCGGGGTCCGCGTCGGTCACTCGGCTCAGCTGTGGGGGGGAGCCCTGGGGGCGAGGTGAGGTCCCTCGGAATTCGAAATGCTCGTCCCGCAGGACTCGTGAACCTGCCCTCAACCCGGCCTTCGCACGGTCCTCCGGGGAGAGCTCGGCAACCTGCCGAAGGATGGCTTCAACTGGTTTCCATTCCGACCTTCGGACCCCAGGGTACAAGCCTCGGAACTCCGGCCGAATCTTCGCCTCCCGCCCACGGCCCTTGGTCACGGCTATCACCTCCTAACAAGGGAGAAGTGAGACGTAAGAAGTAACAAGTAAGAAGTGAGAAGGACCCCCGCGGTGAGGGGTGACCATTGGAGGTGAGAGGTGAGAGGTGACAGGTGAGAAGTAAGAAGTGAGAAGTGAGACGTAAGAAGGGCCCTGCCGCTCCCGCCGGCGAAGCCACCCGCGAGCGAGCGCCTTCAGGAGCGGCTTGCCGCGACTCGGCGCGAGGAAGTCCTTAGGGTCGTTTCTGCCGCGCCTTATTTCTGACCTCTCACTTCTGACTGCTCACTTCTCACTTCTCACCTCTCACCTCACCTCTCACCTCACCTGTACACCCTCACGCCTGTGGCCTTGAAGCTGGCGAAGACCCGGTCGCCCTCCCGAAGCGCAAGCGCGGAGACCGCCTCGCGGGTCACCTCGGCTACCAGCACGGGGTGAGTTCCCAGAACCACACGCACCCGTTCACCGGTCGGCGGCTCGGGCACCATTTCCAGGATCGGCCCGGCGAACAGATTCTGGGCGCTGGCCCCCCGCGCCGGGGGCTGCCGGTACAGCGTGACGTCGGTTGGATCGACCAAAGCAAACACTCCTCCGCTTCCGGGCTCGGCCGTGAGGCTGAGCCCGCCCTCTGCGGTGTGGAGGATCGAGCCGTCGGGGCGCCCTGCAGCCACCGGCGTTCCCTCGAACAGGTTGGTGCCCATGAGCTCAGCGACGTAGCGGGACCGCGGGTAGCGCAGCAGCTCGTCGCGAGAGCCGAGCTGCGAGACTCTCCCATGATGCAGCACCACGATCTGATCGCCAAACAGGAGTGCCTCCAGCGGGCTGTGGGTGACATAGATCGTGACGCAGGAGAGCCGCTGCAGGATGAGCCGGAGCTCGGTTCGTACTTGCCGTCTGGTCTTCAGGTCAAGGGCAGAGAGTGGCTCGTCCAACAGCAACAGTCTGGGACGCAGCACCAGGGCGCGCGCCAGCGCCACCCGCTGCTGCTGTCCGCCGGACAATTGTGCAGGCCGCCGGTCGCCCAAGGTCCCAATGCCGGTCTGGTCCATGGCGCCCTGGACCCGCTCGCGAATGGTAGCTGAGCCGAGCCCCTGCGCCTTGAGGCCAAACCCGATGTTGTCGGCGACTGAGAGATGAGGGAACAGAGCGTAGTCTTGGGATACGTACCCGACGTCTCTCTCCCACGCGGGAGTGCATCGGCCAGCCTCACTATCGAGCCACACCTCACCGTCAACGGCAAGCTGGCCTCGCTCCGGCGGATCGAGTCCGGCAAGAATCCGCAGGGTCGAGGTCTTTCCAGCGCCGCTCTCGCCCACCAGCACGGTCGTGGCGTTGGCCGAGGCGGTAAAGGCCACCTCCAGCTCGAGTCCGCCCCGGCGGCTAGCGAAGCTCGTGGCCAGCACGGGCGGTGAAAACGGTCGAGCCAATCGGTGCGACGCGAAGGGTCAGCAGCACCGCCAGCGAGGCGCCGAGCAACAGGACCGAAAGGGCCAGGGCGGCTTCGAGGTCGCTCTGAAGAGCGAGATATACTGCCAGAGGCATGGTTTGGGTCACACCCGGCATATTGCCTGCGAACGTGATGGTGGCGCCGAACTCACCCAGCGCTCGCGCCCAGCTCATCGCCACACCGGCGAGAAGGGAGGGTAAGGCGAGCGGTAGCATGACATGCGCAAAGACCCGGGCTGGAGCAGCACGCAGGGTGGCCGCGGCATCCAGGTAGCGGCGATCTACCCCGCTCAATCCGGCGCGACTCGCGCCAACGAAAAACGGCGCCGCCACAAACGCCTGGGCCACCACGACACCCAAGGTGGTGAAGGGAAGCGTAATCCCGAGCGCATGCAGAACGCCTCCCGCCAATCCGGTCCGACCGAACGCAACGAGAAGGCCGACTCCGGCTACGGTGGGCGGAAGCACCATGGGGAGCTCGAGCAGGACTTCCACGATTCGCTTTCCCGGGAAGTCCCGCGTGGCGAGCAGGTATGCCACCGGCAAACCGAGAGCCATGACGAGCATCGTGGCGCTGGTACTGGTCAACAGGCTGAGCCGCAGGGCATCGAGAACCAGGGGATCGCGCAGCCGCCCCAAGAGATCACCCAGCGGGACCCGGAAGACGAGACCGATGAGCGGAAGCCCTAAGAGCACCATGAGCAGGGAGGCCGCAACCGCGACGCCCATTCGAAGAGCAATACCTTGCCAGGTCCATCGGGGCGAAGTCGGGATCACGTCAGGGTTGCCCCTTGGCAATCATGACCTCGGTGGACTTGATCACGGCGACGACCTCATCGCCGGTGCGCAGCTTGAGTCGCTCGGCGGAGCCTCGAGTGATTACGGAGACCAACTCCTGCTCGCCGATGCGAAGCCGGACCTCCGCCATAACCCCCTCGATCAGGAGTGACTCCACCCGTCCTCGAAGCTGATTACGAGCGCTGATGTCCAGTCCGGCAACGGGCTCGGATCCTGGAGGGCTGCCCAGCAGGGCCTCCAGGTCGCTCCGGGCAAACAGCCATTTACGGCCGACCCGTCGCCCAGGGAGGCGCCCAAGCCGGGCTAGCGCCTGGATTCGCTTGACGTTGAGATGGAGGAGCGCAGACGCCTCATCGCTGCTCAAGAGTTCCATATAGATCCTTATGTTCCTTCGAGTCTACGGCTTTGAGCGCAATTCGTCCAGGTGGGGGCAGCGTGTTTCGACCAGACGGGGGATGCCAGAACACGTCGATGGCGGGGAA
>JBIOUY010000131.1:0-7313 GCA_044867445.1 Gemmatimonadales bacterium | reverse complement strand
CGTGGGCATCTGCTCCGGGGCCGGGTGACCGCCCTCGCACCAGACACGCTCTACCTCGCTGTGACCGATAGCCTCGGTCCGCTGGCGGTGCCCCGTGCCCTCATCGAGCACCTAGACATTAGCCGAGGCGTGCCATCGCGGGCGACGAGCGCGCTCCGGCGGGGACTCCTCGCCGGAGCCGGGACCGCCCTGCTGGTCGTGCTCTTCAACGAAATGCGTGAGGGGTCAGACCGAACCAGCGCCGGGACGGCCGCCTTGGTCGGAGCAGGCTTTGGTGTGAGCTTCGGAGCACTCACCGGCGCGTTGTATCCGCGGGAACGCTGGGCATCGGTACGCGTGGGTGTGACCGTGAGTGCTCCCCGCTAAGTGTTACGCCGCTCGGAACTGATAGCGAATGCTCATCCAACTCTTGATCACGCTGATCGCGGGCGGCATGTTCGCCGGGGCATTCGCTGTGGGTAGAAATGTTCTCCTCCGCCTACTGCTTGGACCCACTTCTCGGCCATCCGTCTACCCGCCGATTCCTTTGGTGTGGCGCTCTATCATCCAATCTCATGTTCCGCTGACTCGACGGCTGACGCCGCCCCAACGCGAGCGGCTGCTCCTGAAGATGCAGCAGCTTATCCAAGGGTGCCGTTGGGAAGGTTGTGGCGGATTACGGCTCACCGAGGGCATGCAGGTCATGATTGCCGCGCATGCCTGTCTGCTCGTTCTGGAGCATCCCGGCGATCCCTATCCAGAGCTGGACAATATTCTCATCTACCCAGGCACATTTCGGCCTCGCCGCTTTAGTTGGACGCCATCGGCGGAGTCCCACGACGCTGACCCCACGCTTGGCGAGGCCTGGAAACACGGTGTGGTCATCCTGGCTTGGGACAGCGCGCTCGCTGGGGCTACTGACCCAACCGACGGCCAAAACGTGGTACTTCACGAGTTCGCTCATCAATTGGATATGGCGAGCGGGCAGGCGGACGGCACACCACGCCTCCCCGACGCGACCGCGCTCTCGTCATGGAGCACTATGCTCGAAGGTGACTTCGAGCGACTGTGCCGCGAGGCGGAAGCCGGCAGTCAAGGAGTGCTCGATCACTACGGCGCGACTAACCCCGCGGAGTTCTTCGCGGTCGCTACCGAAGCCTTTTTCGAGCGCCCGGTCGAGCTGCACCGCGAGAGGCCTGCCCTCTACGACGCATTGCGCAGCTACTATCGCCAAGACCCAGCCAGTCCGGCGGGAGCTGCCTAACCCGCGCATCGTCCCGGCCCACTCCTTGCTACCCTCGATACCGAAGCGAAAGGCCGATCTCCGATGTCCCTAGTGTGAACCGCTTCGGAGCCCAAGTGAGCTGTCCAGCGACTGACATCACATCCGACGACAAGGCCCGCTGGTCCGCCCAGGCCGGCCGGCTCATGCGCACCCACCCACGGCAGACCTGGCTGATCCCGCTTCTGGCTGTGCCCCTGAGCAATGTCGCGCTCTCCCCATGCTGCGCCCCCGATGTACTCAACTGGTGCACTCCCCAGTGCGACCCCGCCGCCATGCGTCGTGACGCTGACGCCATCGCCGCTCTAGCCGGGGCCGTTGCGGCCTCGAACGGGACCCGCGGACTGACGGACGAGGAGGCCTGGCTCCTCCTGCAGTTCAGCCACGACTACATCGGTCTCGGGCGTGCTGTCCTGATGGCCCAGCCGTTCCTGCTGGTCGGCATGAACGTGGCTCCCGAGCTGCCCACCGGGCCGCTCATCCGCCTGGTCGCGGAATGGGTCGCCTCGGGCGCGCTTCCGGTGCCGATGGCCACCTTCATCACTGCGCGGGCGCTTCCGATGACCAAGCATCGGCCGATGTTCCTGCCCAGGATCGACAGCTACTACGCCCAGGTCACCCGCGCCATCGACCGTCACCTGGAGGAGCAGTGCGTGGCCACGTGGGAGGACGCGCTCGCGCTCGCCCACCGCTTCTGGTCCGGTTCCGGGTGGCGCGACCTCGGCGCCTGGCAGGCACACACCTTCTACCTGTTCGAGACCAAGGACATGTACAAGACCGAGCGGGAGCTCGAGCAGGAGGAGCATGACAAGCAGCGGCGGCGCCACCGGGCCGAGCGGAAGCATCTCCTGGAGGCCACCGCGCAGGCGCAGGAGGAGCTCCGCAGGCTTCGGCCCCTGCGGCCGAAGGTGGATGGGCTCCGCGCCGAGACCGAGCGCTTGCGGAACCGCGAGGCCGAGCTGGCGCAGGCGCGCGACCGGGCGGTGGCCCGCGCGAAGACGCTGGAAGCGGCCAACGTCAAGCTCGAGCGCGAACGCCAGGCGGCGAGCCGCCGAATCGCGGCCCTGACGCCGGCGCTAGACCCCGAGCCCGAGCGGGGGCTTCCCGCCAACACGCCAGCGCCCGAGGAGCAGAAGCTACCCGATACCCTCCTTGCCGGTCGCACGGTTTTCTTCTTCACTGGCGAGCTTCGAAAGTCATCCGCCGAAGCCATGGCCGAATCGCTGCGCGCGCTCGGGGCGGACGAGATCCGCACGTTCTGCCTCCGGCAGGGCAGCCACGGCCCCGACGCTTATCCGCCCGATGCCCTCGTCATCGTAGACTTCCGCTTTGCCGGCCACAGCCAGTCCGGCCAGATCGAGGACCGGGCGGCTCGCAGCGGCGCGCAATACCTGACGGTACGGTCGGGGAAGGGCAGTCTCGCGCGAACCGTGGCCGGCGCGCTGCTGAGCGAGAGACATTAATGAGGTGTCCGCAATTCGATTGACATTGCAGACGGAACCCCGCTGCTCTTCAGTTGAGCTCGGCTCTTTACCACAGAGACATGGAGACCACAGAGGACTCCTCATCCATTTGGGATTCGTCTCATTCCGCTCCAGAAGAGCTCGGGAGTGGGGTGGTCTCGGCGAAAAACTCTGTGTCCTCTGGGCCTCTGTGGTAAAGAGCCGCACAATGTCAACTCGAATACCTGAACCAGGCTAGAAGCAAATGATCGACAGCGAAAGGAGCCGCCGGTGCACCAGCGGCTCCTTCACGTTGTTTCCCGTACGTTGGACGTGCTACGCCGCAGGCTTCTCGATGCTTACCGACACTGGAGTCGTCGGCTCGGTCTCTTTCGGCTGCGGCCCGGTCACGACGTGCTTGGCCGACTCCCACGCGACGATCAGCTCGGGATCATGATGGAACCGGTACCGGTTGAACCCGTCGAGCATGCCGACGAGCCGCATAATCTCATCGCTCAAGGTCTTCATCTCGGCCCGCGCCGCCACATGGCTCTGCTTGCCGTCGTCGGTTTCCCGGAGCGACGCATCGAACTCCTTGATCGCGGCGTCGAGCTCGTCCAGCAGGGTCGCCGACAGCCCGTGCTTCACCAGGAGATCCTGGTTGAGCCGCGCCTGGTCCAGCATCTCGCTGGCGTTGGCTCGAAAGGCACTGTGCGGCGCATTCGAGTTCGGGATTCGGAACTTCTCGGCCACCGGAGGTGCTTCCGAGCCGACATCCTCGGCAGCCGTGACCAGGTGCCGGAGCAGTCCGATCTGCAGTCGTCGGCGGAGGTTTGACCGCCGCACCGAGGCGGAGTGCTTCGACACGTACCCGCCTTGCTGCTGCTTGGCGAGCTCCTCGATTCGGCTGATGGTCCCGTCCAGCCGGTCGAGCACCAACGTGTAGCTCGCATCGGCCGACGGATGCGCGCGGCTGAAGGTCCGAACGCTCGCGGCCATCGCCAATTTCCTACGTACCTGCCGATCCATACGACCCTCCCTTCACCCTTCGGCCGGGCGGTCGTCGGGCGCCGCTCGGCGCATGGAAGCACAAGCTCCAGCGCGTCGCCCGACCCGCGGCTGGTCGGA
The DNA here is from genome assembly GCA_044867445.1 of Gemmatimonadales bacterium. Taxonomy (GTDB): domain Bacteria; phylum Gemmatimonadota; class Gemmatimonadetes; order Gemmatimonadales; family GWC2-71-9; genus CAVVWJ01. The sequence continues at coordinate 3,482 of JBIOUY010000131.1, read as the reverse complement.
AACGGCAAACGCATAGGGTGTGCTAGTGGGTGCAATGATTGACATGGTTCCTGAAATGATCGCGATCGCAGATGAATTGTTCGGGGCGTGAAGTGCAACGGAGCAGGGGTGAAGTCGCGCGGAGCACGCGTGAAGCTCAGTCGAGCGGAGCGTCGGTCGCGCGGAGCAGGCGTGCGGCCCTTTGGAGGAGACGAGCAATCCAACGGAGTGCCCGATCGCTCCTTTGGAGCGGTCGCGTGAGCCAACGGAGCACATCGAATCCGGCATGGTGGACAGCGTCATAGGCGCGGAGCACAGCGTCCGGACAACGGAGAACCAGAGCAGTGCCATGATCATGTGGTGAATGCGGTTGGAGCAGACGAGCGGCGCCATGAACGACATCGTTGATCCTGTGGAGCAGAGGTGAAGATTCGCGGAGTGGGCGAGCGGAAGATTGCTCGGGATCGTATCGGCAACGGAGGCGTCGTGAAGTCCTCGGGAGGCGACGAGCAGCGCTTTGGAGAACAGAAGCGATCCTGCGGAGCATGCGTGCGGTCCCTTGGTGGACGCGAGCAGACGACCGGAGTGGACGTGCGGTTCAACGGCGTCGAGGAGCGGTCCTTTGGAGTGGACGAGCAGTTCCTAGGAGTCGACCAGCAGTCCCTTGGAGTCGTCGAGCGGTCCGATGGAGTCGTCAATCGGCGGCGCAGCTGGTTTGTTGGCGGCCATGCACGCCTCAAGGTGTCCTCGCGAATGGACACCAGATGAGATTTGTGGGCACTTTCCAAGACCGCGGATCATCCCGGTGTTTGGATGGTCTGTTCTGCGCTGCAAGGGCCTCTCGATGTCGCAAAATCGCGTTTTTTAGCTGATTTTCCCCCTTACGTAGTTGACTGCGCGGACCGCAAATTAAAGGGGAGTGCTGTTTCCAGCGCACCGCAAGTTCAAACCACGACGATGACTCTTGCCGCCGGGGACTGCAATGCCGAAATGACGTTGCAGGGCGGATTCCTTTAACCGAGGTGTCACGGCCGAGTCAGGATTGATTCAGCTGGCTCATGCAGGTCGGGCGCGGATTAGGGCTACGGAGCATGTAGCGTTGGACGTGCCGACCGGAGCGGCTTGGTAGTCTACTACTAGTTAGGCGGCACCCAAGCATCGAGGTCGGATGCGCTCGTCAGCCGTTTTCCTCTTCCTTCTTGTCAGCGGCCACTTGGTAGCGCAGGAGGGCGCTCCCGCCTCGTCGGTGCAGGCGGTGTGTCCGGCCATCACCGCAGCGATCGCAGGGGCCGTTGACTCGAGCGCTCCTATCCGGGTGATGCGTCAGCCGGGGATGCTGCGCCCGGCACTCGATCACGGAGCGCCTGATGTGCGAGCGGAGCGGCTGCGGATGCTGGTTGCCAGCTTGCAGGTGCCCAAGGCGGCGATGCAGCGTCTCCTCGCGGCGGGCTCGAATGTGGAGAGCCGCGGCGAGATCCCGGACTGTGGGCAAGACCTGCCACGGATCACGTGGCGTGGGGAGCCGACGGCGCAGACCAGTGACACCGTTACGATCAATGTGTCGCTCCCCGTCTTCACGCAGAACCGGTGGCATGCCTTGATCTACCTCGAGCAGGTAGTGCGGCCACCGTGGGACGGGACATTGAGCGGTGGGGAGCGTGGCTCGGGCAGCCTCTATCTGCTCGAGCGGCGAGCTGACAGGTGGGCAGTCATTCGGACCGCTGGTGTCTGGGCGCGCCTAGGACAGTAGGAGGTACCCTTGGGATCGTGCCGCGGTGCCGCCTAACCCGCGCATGCAGCCGACAGGCCGGTCCGGCGCGGGGCTCCGCCTGGGCGGCATCCTGCTGGGGCGCTCTAAGGAACATAGGTTTGTGTGGGCGCGGGCTTGAGAGCCTGCAGCTGAAGCGCGTGTCGTTAGACGGCAGCAAATGGAGTGCTCATGAAACGGTTTCCGATTCTCTTGATGCTCGCAATTGCGGGGCACGTATCGGCCCTTCCGGGCCAATCCGCTTCGAACCCTGTACCCCCCGTGGAGATTGGCCTAGGCGTTGATACGACGGCGCCGCCTGCACCCGTGCTCCTTGAGCTGTGGCGGCGATATCTGCAAAGCGGCCCCTACGATAGCCATGCAACGTCTTTCTGGTCGACGACCGAACAGCGTCGTTGGCCTGGAGGCTTCGATTTAACCGTGCCTTGGTGTTATGGAGGTCGAGAAGACTATGCCAACAGCCAAGCGATCGTCCTAGATATAGCTCCGGCGCAGTGGGGAGACACTGGCTCGTACGTTATCCGGACCCTGTTCCTCTATCGGGATTCCACGATGGCGAAAGCTCTACCGTACGCTTTGTGCCGCGTCTATGCAGCTCGTGAAGGAGGAAAATGGGTTCTCGAGAACGCTCTTAATCAGCTCACTCGCGAATGGCGCCGCACCCGGTACGCTCCTATCACGTTCGTATACCCATCGACGCATCGCTTCGACGCAGGCCGAGCCCGGCGGTCCGTCAGATTTGTAGACTCTGTCGCAACCGCTTTCCAGGTCCCGACTCCACGAAACCTCGAGCTTTACATCGCAGACTCCCAGGAGGGCATGTTCCGCCTCCTCGGCGTCGATGTAGTCCCGAACCATACCCCTGGCCTGGCTTATACGTCCCATGGGCTGCTCTTCAGCGGCGCGCCCATTTACGGCGAGTGGTACCCGCACGAGCTAGCTCACCTGGTTCTCGACTCCCTTACAAAGGCGTGGCACACGCCGTTTGCTCTGGATGAGGGACTTGCGATGTGGCTCGGCGGGTCACGTGGAAGGGATTTCCCCACGCTCATGCGCGACCTCGCTGCTGCCCTGAAGGCGCGACCCTCGCTGACCCTGGACACGCTTCTTGGGTCGCCATCCCCGACCGATACGCTTGCGTATCCGGCAGCAGCGGCCTTGTTGCAGCTAGCGTATGAACGGGGGAAGATGGCTCAAGTGAAGGCGTTGCTGTCCGGCAGGCGTCCTGGCGAGGTGGCGGATACTGTCTTGGACATCGCTGAGCGCACGTTCGATGAGCCACGAGAACGCCTAGCGTCGGCGTGGCGGTCACGCATACTTCAGTATCAGCAGATCCAAGCTCACCCAGCGAAGGGCGGCTAGATGTTGCGGCGCGCGTCGGAGGAGCTATGACAGACACTCGGATCTCGATCTCACTTACTATCACTCTCCTCGCGCTTGCGGCCGGCGCCGTCTTGGTCATCCAGCCGTACTCGGTACAATCGCCATGGTCGGCCTTTGACGTTCCCGGTCAACGGTTTCTCACGGCGGCGCTGCGACGGGACTCTGCAGAGCTCAGCCGCCTATCGGTTTCCTCAGGCCCCGTAGACTGGGCCATTCGCACGCACCGCGATCACCCACATGATCTGTCGGTCTGGGCTCAGTTCGCCCGAGCGGAAGCTGGCGTCGTCCGGTCAGACACTACCAGAGTGCTGTTCGAAACCGCGACGGAGGTCTGCCCTCTCCTAATCACGTT
>JBIOUY010000130.1:0-34625 GCA_044867445.1 Gemmatimonadales bacterium | reverse complement strand
CCGAGCTCGCCAGGTTGCCGGGAATCGGTCGCAAGACGGCCCAACGCCTCACCTTCCATTTGTTGCAGCAACCTCCTGAACAGGCGGGACGTTTGGCCGCGGCGCTGGTCGCGGTGACCGAGCGGGTGCGCCCTTGCCGGGAGTGCGGCGACCTGACCGAGGAGCAGCCCTGCAGCATCTGCCGAGACCCGCGTCGCGATGCCGGGCTGTTATGCGTGGTGGAGGAGCCATCCTCGGTCGGCGTGGTCGAGCGTTCCGCCGAGTTTCGGGGACGCTATCATGTTCTGGGCGGCCGCCTATCCCCCCTGGACGGCATCGGGCCCGAAGCACTTCGATTGGATCGATTGGTTCAGCGAGTGCGGGAGGGCGGCGTTCGCGAGGTCATCCTCGCCACCAATCCGTCCATGGAAGGCGAAGTCACCGCGACCTACATCCAGCAACTACTCGCCGGGTCGGGAGTGCGGGTCACCCGGCTCGCGCGCGGCCTCCCCATGGGCGGGGACTTGGAGTATGTCGACGGGGTCACCTTGGCTCACGCGCTGGTGGCGCGACAGGAAGTCACCTGATGCGGTCCCGCGGATGGCTCTTCGCCGGGGGTGTTGCCGCGGGGATGGTCGCCGGATGGGTGCTGGCCCAGCGCCGGCTGGCCGTGCACCAACGCGCACTCTTCAGTCCACAACCGCTGCGTCGCCTCGCCGCGCTCGGTTTCCTCGCCGGCCAGGGTGGGGTCGAGACGGTGCGCTTGTTACGCGATTATCTGGCTTGGGAGCGTCAGCCGGTGCTGCGCCGCCGCGCGGGAGCGCTGGTGCGCCGGATGGAGGCCAATCTGCGATGAGACGGCAACGATGAGCGGAGCCTCGAGCTGGTCTTTTCGGGAGGACGACTCCCGGCGAATTCAGGCGATCCTGAGCGGGTTCCTCGGGGAATCCAACGCGCGGACCGCGCTGATCGTCGATCGCACGGGTCAGATGGTAGCGACGGTGGGGGAGGCTCCGGCCTTCGACCCGACCGCCTTCGCCTCGCTCACGGCGGCCGATTTCAGCGCCAACGATCAGCTCGCCCGAATGCTGGGCGAGCCGGAATTCGGCGCCCTGTTTCATCAGGGCGAGCGCGAATCGATGTACCTCGCCGACGTCGCCCGTCGGGTGATTCTGGTGGTGCTGTTCGACAACCGGACCACGCTCGGCTTGGTGAAGCTCCGGGTGAAGGGTGCCGTGACCCAGTTGACCCGGGTGTTCACAGACATGTTCAGTCGCGATGGTACCAGTGCGCCGGGGGTGGAGTCGGAGTTCCTCGGCGAGGCGGAAGACGAGATCGACAAACTCTTCGGGGCCTGAGGGGGACGCCATCGCATGTCGATGATCAACTACGCCTCTCGCGAGATCAACTGTAAGCTGGTCTACTACGGCCCCGGGCTTGGGGGGAAGACGACCAATCTCGAGTTCGTCTACAACAAGGTCGCCCCTGCCGCTCGGGGAAAGATGATCTCGCTCGCCACGGAAACCGAACGCACCCTCTTCTTCGATTTTCTCCCAGTCGATCTCGGCACCATCCGTGGTTTCAAGGTGAAATTTCATCTCTACACGGTCCCTGGACAGGTGTATTACAACGCCTCGCGGAAGCTGATTCTCAAGGGGGTCGATGGCGTCGTCTTCGTGGCCGATAGTCAGATCGAGCGGATGGACGCCAATATCGAGGCGATGCAGAATCTGTACGAGAACATGGTTCAGCACGGCTACGACCTAACCAAGATCCCCTTCACCATCCAGTACAACAAACGCGATCTTCCCAACGCTGCTCCCATCTCCGAGCTGCAGGCGGCGCTCAATCCCGGTTGGCCCATCGACGATCCCGCCAGGCAGCGCCCCGTCCCGGACCCTTACCACGAGTCCGAGTTTCTGGTGGCGCAGCAGGATGGTCAGTGGATCGAGCGGGCCCCGTACTTCGAGGCGGTGGCCCTGACCGGCGAGGGGGTCTTCGATACCCTCAAAGCGATCAGCAAGAACGTCGTCAAGACGCTGGGCTAGGCGGGCGCCATGTGGACCCTGCCCAACATCATCACGCTGGTTCGGATTTGCTTCACCCCGGTCATCGCCCTCCTGCCGTTCATCGAAGGTTACTGGCCCAAACTGATCGCGTTCATCATCTTCGTGATAGCCGCCATCACCGACGTCTATGATGGCCACCTCGCCCGCACTCGCAACGAGGTCACTGACCTGGGCAAGCTGCTCGATCCCATCGCCGATAAGCTGCTGCTGTTCGCAACCCTCATCCCCATCTACTTCATCTCCCGCTGGCGGCACGACCTCTACGACATACCGATCTGGGGTAGCATCCCCCTCTGGGTCTGTCTGCTGCTGATCGGGCGGGAGCTTGCCATGACCGGCTTTCGCTGGTGGGCCAGCAGGAAAGGCGTGATCATTCCGGCCGCCGGTGCGGGCAAATTGAAGACCATCATCCAGAACATCTTCATCGGTGCGGTCATTCTGTGGTTTGCCTTCCGCGACGCCCGCAAGCCCATGGGCTGGGAGCACAGCCGGTTCGCGGAGTTCTGGAACGAGTTCCATGGTGGGTTTGTTGCTGTCACCCTCGCTATTGCCGCCCTGCTGACGGTCTACTCCTTCGCGCTCTACATTTATCACAATCGACGGCTGTTTACGGGTCGCTAACAGCTAACAGCTAACAGCTAACAGCTAACAGCCAACGGCTAACAGCCAACGGCTAACAGCTAACAGCTCGCGGCAAACAGTTCGCGGCAAACAGCTCGCGGCAAACAGCTCGCGGTCCCGCGAGCGGAGGCTCGCTGCCTCAAGACTGATAGCTGTTAGCCGTAAGCTGTTAGCTGTTAGCTACTAGCTATTAGCTTTCATCTCCCATGAACCTCGAACTCATCACCATCGGTACCGAGCTGCTGCTCGGCTTCACCCTGGATAGCAACGGCGCTGAGATTGCGAAAGAGCTCGCCGCGATCGGAGTCCGCGTCGTCCGGCGAACCTCGGTGGGCGATCGCTCCGAAGAGATTCGGGAGGCGGTCGAGGAGGCCCTCCAGCGCACCGGCGCCGTGCTTACGACCGGTGGTCTCGGCCCCACCAAGGACGACGTCACCAAGCGAGCGGTTGCCGATTTGTTTCAGGCTCCGCTGGAGTTCGATGAGCAGGTCTGGGCCGATCTCCTCGCCCGCTTCGCGCGGCTGCTGCGAAAGCCCGCCCCGAGCAACCGCAGCCAGGCCGAGGTGCCGCGCGGAGCAACCGTGCTTCGGAATCGGTGGGGTACCGCACCAGGACTCTGGCTCGAGGGGACACCGGGACTCGTGATCATGCTGCCCGGCGTGCCGGCCGAAATGCGCAGGCTGCTGGAGCACGAGGTCGCACCACGACTGGCCGCCCGAGCCGGAGGTTCCGTCATTCGCTCTCTCGTGATTAGGACGACCGGCATTCCAGAGTCCAGTCTCGCTGAGCGCATGGGCAACATGGAGGAAGAGATCGCGCCGCTCACCCTCGCGTATCTCCCCGGGCTCGAGGGCGTGGACCTGCGGCTGAGTGCGTGGCACATGACACCCGCTGAAGCCGGTGAACGGCTCGCTCTCGCTGCGCAACTTCTCCGGCAGCGCGCCGGAGATCATGTCTATGGCGAGGGGCAGGCGGACCTGGCAGCGGTTGTGCTCGAGCGACTGCGTGCTCGCGGGCTCCGGCTTGGCGTAGCGGAGTCGTGTACCGGGGGATTGCTTGGGGCGCGTCTGACCGAGATTCCGGGAAGCTCGGAGGTATTCATCGGGGGTATCGTTACCTACTCCAATGAGATGAAGACCGCCCTCCTGGGGGTTCCAATCGAGCTGATTGCGGTTCATGGTGCCGTCAGCGAGCCGGTCGCGGCTGCCATGGCTCAGGGCGCTGTCGAGCGACTGGCTGTGCCGGTCGCCGTCTCGGTCACCGGGATCGCAGGGCCTACAGGGGGAAGCGACAGCAAGCCCGTGGGTACCGTCTGCTTCGGGTTCGCATACAATGGTCGTAGCGAAACCCGGCGCACGGTGTTTCCCGGCAGCCGCCACGAGATCCGTGCCCGGGCCGCGCAGGCAGCCCTCTTCCTGGTCTTGCGACAGCTGGCGGACTGATTGAAGGCGGCATTAGCCTGCCGTTCTGGCGAGGCTGCTCTGGCGATCGCCTGGGGTGATTATCTTTCCTTCCAATCCGGTGCAATGCGAGAGTGCAAGTGACTGATCGTCGCAGATTTAGCAGAGATACCAGAACCGATTCCGAACCCAGCCGAGGCTCTGGCGGAACGGCGGAGCCTGCCGCCCCGGCCGACCCGGGCACGGACGCCGTTGATCTCGCGTCCACCGATATGTCCGCCCAGCCCTCCTCCCGCGACCAGGATACCCAGGCCGATTTCGCCCCGGGGATCACCGGGCTGCCGGCCGAGCCTCAGGCGGAAGCGGTGCGTCGCCTGGAGTCACAGCTCGATGAGGCCCGAGAGCGCCATCTCCGGCTCGCGGCCGAATTCGACAACTATCGAAAGAGAAACGCAAAGGAACGTGCCGAGCTGAGCGACCGGGCCCAGGCCAACTTCGTCGCCAAGCTGCTTGATGTGCTCGACGATCTCGATCGCCTCGTTGCCAGCGATGCCGAAAGTACCCCGCTCGCCTCCGTTCGCGAAGGCTTGAGCGCGGTGGATCGCAAGTTGTGGAAACAACTCCAGGACGCAGGGGTCGAGCGGATCGACCCGGAGGGCGAGGCGTTCGATCCCAGCCTGCACGAGGCGGTTTCCATCATCCCGCCGCCGGATCCGTCGCTCGATCACACGGTGAGCGCCACCTTCCAGAGCGGCTATCGCTTCAAGGGCAACCTGGTTCGGCCGGCTCGGGTGCAAGTCTACTCGGAGCAGGGCCAGGCATAACGTGGCAGGAAAGGACTTCTATCAGATTCTCGGAGTGGCCGACTCCGCGAGCCAGGACGACATCAAGAAAGCTTACCGCCGTCTGGCCAAGCAGTATCATCCTGACGCCAACCCCAACAATCCAACGGCCGCGGAGCGCTTCAAGGAGGTTTCCGAGGCGCACAGCGTGCTCTCCGACGCCGGCAAGCGAAAGCAATACGACCGCATGCGGCGGCTCGGCGCGTTCGAGGACATTCCCCGCCGGCGGCCAGCTGGGGCTCGGCCGGGTGGCGCCGAGATGGGTGATCTCGGTGGGGAGGGGTTCGACTTCGGTGACTTCGGCGGCCTGGGCGACATTTTTTCGTCGATCTTCGGCCGCGGGCGGCGGGAGGAGCCGCGGTCCGACGTGCTGGAGGCCGTGGTGGAGGTTCCCTTCCGCGTCGCAATGCTCGGCGGAAAGGTCCCCGTCACCATCCCGGTAAGCGAGACCTGTCCCACGTGCGCCGGCAGCGGCGGCGCGCCGGGGGCGACATGGTCGACCTGCCCGGAATGCAACGGCAGAGGCACTATCTCGTTCGGCCAGGGCGGCTTCGCGGTGAGCCGCCCCTGCCCTCAATGTCGGGGACGGGGCAAGATCCCATCCCAGCCATGCCCGACCTGCCGTGGGGCAGGGGAGGTGCGCACCGAGCGGCGGGTCATGATCACCGTTCCTCCTGCCACGGAGACCGGCTCGCGAGCGCGGCTCCGAGGGCAGGGCCAGTCAGGCCACCCGGGTGCGGCACCCGGCGACCTCCTGATCACCTTCCAGGTGCAGCCGGACCGGTTCTTTCACCGTGAGGGGCTCGATATCGTCTGTGAGGTGCCGATCAATCTGGCCCAGGCTGCGCTGGGCACTCGGCTCCGAGTGCGGACGCTGGATGGGAAGAAGGTGGTCCTGCGAATTCCCGCCGGCACCCAGCCAGGGCGAAAGTTCCGGATCAAAGGCCAGGGCCTGGAGAAGAACGGCCGGAAGGGGGACCAGCTGGTGGCAGTACAGGTCACCGTGCCCGACGGGCTCACGCCGGAACAGCAGGATTTACTGAAGCGATTTGCCGATTCCGCGGGGCTGCAATACTAAAGTGAGCAGTAAGAAGTAAGAAGTAAGAAGTGAGAAGTGAGAAGGGCGAAGTAAGAAGTAGTGGCTCCTCATTCCGAGGAGCCTGCCCCGAGCGCAGCGAGGGGAGCGACGGCCGAGGGATTCACCTCGCTATTCACGATGACCGTTCGCTAGATCCTCGCTTCGCTCGGGATGAGGAGTCCCTACTCCCACTTCTCACGTCTTACTCCTTACTGCTTACTTCTTACTTCTCACTGCTTCACTGCTCACTGCTCACTGCTTTACTACTCCCTCCACCAGCAGCCGATGGGTTGCCCGCTCCAAGTTGGGCGCCGGGGGGCGGCGCTGGACGTAGCTGCCATCGGGGCGCAGCTCCCACGCCTGGCGGTTATCCTGCCACATCAACAGCAGCAGATCCCGGATCGTCTGCCGATGCGCTGGATCTTCGATCGGGGTCACCGCCTCGATTCGGCGCTCCAGATTCCGCGGCATCCAGTCAGCCGACCCGATGTAGACCTCCTCCTCGCCGCCGTTGAGAAAGCAGAACGCCCGGGAATGCTCCAGGAATCGGCCGACGATGCTGATGACCCGAATGGTATCGCTGACCCCAGGGAGTCCCGGCCGCAGACAGCAAATCCCCCGGACGATCAGATCGATGGGCACGCCGGCCTGGGAGGCCTCGTACAGTGCCACGATGATGTCCGGGTCCACCAGCGCGTTCATCTTGGCGAGGATGCCCGCGGGCCGGCCTGCTCGACAGTGCTCGATTTCCCGGCGAATCATGGCCAGGAAGCGATCGCGCATTCCCCGGGGAGCGACCGCCAGCTTCCGGTATCCTGCCGGCGAGGCGAAGCCGGTAAGCACGTTGAAGAGATCGGTGAGATCGGCACCGAGCTCGGGATTGGCGCTGAGCAGTCCGAAATCAGTGTAGATCCGGGCAGTTTTCGGGTTGTAGTTGCCGGTGCCGATGTGGACATACCGGCGCATCGCGTCGCCTTCCCGCCGGACCACCAGCATCACCTTGGCGTGGGTCTTGAGCCCGGGGACTCCATAGCTCACGTGCACGCCAACATCTTCCAGCCGCTGGGCCCAGATGATGTTGTTCTCCTCGTCGAAGCGGGCCTGGAGCTCGATCAGCACAGCCACCTGCTTCCCTCGCTCCGCCGCCTGGGCCAGGAGTCGAGCAATGCTCGAGTCACCACCGGTGCGGTACAGCGTGAGCTTGATGGCCAGGACGTCGGGATCTTCGGCCGCGACCTGAATGAACCGCTCGACCGTGGTAGCAAAGCTGTCGTACGGGTGATGCAGGAGCAGATCGCCCTCTCGGATCACATCGAAGATGTTCCGCGGCACGGCCAGCCGCGGCGGCGTAACCGGATGGAAACTGGGATCCTTGAGGGCAGGCAGCTCCAATGTAGAGAGCGCCAGCAGATCCCCTGTGTCCATTGGACCCAGGACTTCGTAGAGGTCGTCAGTTGTCAGCGGACGGGCGGGAGGTTCCTGTTGCTCGCTGAATTCCGCAAGTAGCAGTTGCCGAAGCGCCTGAGGCATCGAGGCATGCACTTCAATGCGCACCACCTCCGCAAAGCGGCGGTTTCGGACTTCCTCCTGGATGAGGCTCAGGAGATCGTCGGCCTCGTCGCCATTGTCGATCTGGAGATCGGTATTGCGGGTGATCCGAAAGGTGTACCACCCCAGAATTTCCACACCGGGGAAGAGCGATTCCAGATTGGCCCCAATCACTTCTTCCAGGGCCACAAACTGCTGAGGAACTGTCAGCGGAACCCATCGGGGCAGGATTTTGGGCACTTTTACCCGGGCGAATCGCTCATCTCCATCAATCCCCCGCAGGACCACCGCCAGAGAAAGGCTCAGGTTCGAGATGTAGGGGAAGGGGTGCCCCGGATCAACGGCGAGCGGCGTCAGGACCGGAAAGACGTGGCTTTGGAAATAGGCATCGAGGTACTGACGATCGGTGGCGGAAAGCTCCGCCAGGCTGTGGTGCAGAGTCAACCCATGCTTGGCCAGCCCCGGGAGGACTTCGTACAGCAGACATTGTCGGTGCTGCGCCATCAGCTCCCTAACCGTCGAGGAGATCCTGGCGAGCTGTTCCTCCGGTGTCATCCCGTCCGCTGTGCGCTCGACAATGCCCGCCGCCACCTGTTGCTTGAGTCCCGCTACCCGCACCTGGAAGAACTCGTCAAGATTGGAGCTGAAGATGGCGAGGAACTTCAGGCGTTCGAGCAGTGGGGTTCGCGGGTCGCTTGCTTCGTGCAGGACTCTGCGGTTGAACTCAAGCCAGGAAAGCTCTCGGTTCACGTAGAGGGCGGTATCGCGTAAGTCGACCAGCGGAGCCGCCGGCGGAGAGGGACGGATTTGGAGCTCGGTCATGCCCTAATTTAGCGCGGGCACTGGGGGGCGGGGGCGGAACACGATGTAACGGCGGCGTTACACAGGGCGATCGGGCTGGTAGTCCCGGGCGGGAATGAGCATTGAGAGGATGAAGCTCACCAGCCCGACCACGAGGCCTCCCCAGAACGCCGGCCAGAAGCCGCTCACGCTGAATCCCAGACCCCAGCGCTGGGAGAGCCAGCCGGTGAGAAGCAGCAGGAAAGCATTGATGACCAGCATGAACAAGCCCAGCGTCAGAACGATGAGAGGGCAGGTGAGGACCGTCAGTATCGGCCGAAGCAGACTGTTGACGATGCCAAATACGGCTGCCACCAGAAACAGGTGGAGAATGTCCCCGGTGAAGTCCAGCCCCTCAAGAAAATAGGCGGCGACCCACAAAGCCGCGGCGTTGAAGACCCAGTGGAGAAGAAGAGATCGCACCGTGAGGTCTGGGTCCCGTGATCAGCCGATGACGCCGCCGCCGAGCACCCGCTCACCGCCTCCATACAACACCCCGGACTGACCCGGCGTTATCGCCCGGACCGCGGCGTGGAGTGCCAACTCGATCGTTCCCTGGCCGACGTCAGCCACCGTCGCGGGCACCGCCCGAGCGCGGTAGCGGATCTGAACTTCGCAGGACGCTCCCGTCTCGAGGGGATCCGCCAGCCAGTTGAGCTCCTCCAGGCGCAGTCGATGCCCGGCGAGCTCCTCCTCGGTGCCGATCACGACCTCGCGGCGCTCCGGGCGGATCGCGACAACATAGCGGGGTTGATTACTGCCTCCGGGCAGTCCCTTTCGCTGGCCAATGGTGAAGCGGGCATATCCCTGATGCTCGCCAATGACCTCACCCGCGGTCGTGACCAGCGGGCCCGGCGCCAGGGCGGGGGCACCCTCCGGAAGATGGCGGGTCAGCACCCCGACGTAGTCATCATCCGGCACGAAGCAGATCTCGACTGATTCCGGCTTCTCGGCCGTGACCAGTCCCAGCTTCCGTGCGTAGTTTCTCGTCTGGGCCTTACTCATCTCGCCCACCGGCGTCAGCATGCGAGCCACCACTGCGCGATCAATTCCCCACAGAAAGTAGCTTTGGTCCTTCTGCCGATCGGAACCGCGGTAGAGGGCCCCGTCCCGGGCGTTGGCGTAGTGCCCGGTGGCGATGTACTCGCAGTCGAGCGCATCCGCATGGGCCAGGAGATCGCGGAACTTGGTGAACGAATTGCACCGGACACAGGGGATTGGCGTGCGGCCGAGGCTGTACTCACTCACGAAGTTCTGAATGACAAACTGGGAGAACCGATCCTCCAGGTTGAGCACGTAGTGCGGAATACCGAGGCGGTGGGCGACGTCACGCGCATCGGTGATCGAATCCAGTGAGCAGCAGGGACGGTCCGGCACCGAGTCGCCGTAGCAGAACAGCTTCATGGTGGCCCCTACCACATCGTAGCCCTGCTCCACCAGCCGGGCCGCCGCGACCGAGCTGTCCACGCCGCCCGACATCGCCACCAGTACGCGCTTAAACACGGCCCAGCACCCCCGCAAGCTTGCGCACCTTAGCGACGACCTCCGGCATCACCTGCGCCGCTCGGTCGATCTCCGCCTCGGTCGTCTGCCGCCCCAGGCTGAAGCGAATCGCCCCCAACGCCAGCTCACGCGGCACGCCCATGGCTACCAGGACGTGGGAGGGCTCGACCGATCCGGTCGAGCAGGCGGATCCGCTGGAGACAGCCACACCCGCGAGATCCAGATGCATGAGCAGCGCCTCGCTGTCGGCACCGGCGACCGAAACATTCAGCACGTGAGGGGCACGCTCGCTGCGCTCACCGTTGACCACGACCTCGTTCACCCCTGCCTTGAGACGCTCCGCCAGCCGGTCACGAAGCCGGGTCAGCCGCTCGGCCTCTTCCGCCTGCTCAGCCGCCGCAAGCTGCGCCGCGCGTCCCAACCCGACGGCCCCAGCCACATTCTCGGTTCCCGGGCGTATGCCATATTGCTGCCCGCCGCCGTGAATGATCGCCTCGACTGCCTTGCGCTCCCGCACGATCAGGGCACCGATGCCCTTGGGTGCCCCGATCTTGTGACCCGAGATGGTGAGCAGGGTGCAGGGAAGATCCTGAAGTGAGACCGGCACCTTGCCGAACGCCTGCACCGCGTCGGTGTGAAAGGTCACACCCGCCTCCCGGCAGCGCTCGGCAATCTCCCGGATCGGCTGAACCACACCGACCTCGTTGTTGACCCACATCACCGAGACGACCCCGGGGCACTGGGCGAGCGCGGCACTCAAGGCCTCGAGATCGAGCCTGCCACCGGCATCGACCGGGAGCACGATCTCCCGCCCGCCGAGGTGGCACACGGCGTGGGCCGCGGCCAGCACGCCCTTGTGTTCGATGGCCGAGACCGCGGCGCACATGTTGAGCCCGCGATCGCGCGCGGCCAGCGCGGCGCCGACGATCCCCAGATTGTCAGACTCGGTTCCGCCGGAGGTGAAGATCACCTGGTTCGGCTCAGAGCCCACGGCATGGGCGATCTCCCGGCGGGCCTGCTCGATGCCAGCGCGCGCAGCGCGGCCAAACCGGTGGGCGCTCGAGGGATTCCCGAACGCCTGGTCGGTGAGGTACGGCAGCATTGCCTCCAGCACCTCCTGGCGCACTGGGGTGGTGGCGGCATGGTCGAGGTAAACGGGCGCGTGCATGGGCGAAAAGTAATGGGTCATGAGTCCCGGGCTACGGGTCGCGGGCTACGGGTCGCGGGCTACGGATCTTTTGATTAGCGATTCGCGACCCGAGACTCGCGGCCCGCGACTCGCGACCTCACATACTCCTCACCCCCAGCGCCACCACGTCCTCCACGGCCATGGTCTCGTGAGTGAAGAAGGGCTCGCCATACCGGGCCCGGATGAGGGAGCCGTAGTGCGCGTTCTGGGTCTCCACCAGGGAATAGAGATCCTGCCCGGTGGGGAAGATTTCGCCGGCCGCCTGGACCCCGTCGAACTGACTGGCGTAGCATCGAATGGCCGCGAGCTTCCGCTCGAATTGCGCGCTGATGTCGACGACGAAGCTGGGCTTGATCGGGTCCTCGCGGTAGGCGAGGGCATACAGGATCTTGTGCGGTCGGTGGGGAGAGCCGTCGGCTTCATATCGGGCCAGCCCGGCGAGGTAGCACGCATCCCGGCCGAGCTCAGAGGCGATACGGTGGTCCGGATGGCGGCCCACCGGGAAGGGCAAGATCACCACCCGGGGCGCGAAGTGGCGGATGTGCTCAACCACGATCCGGCGGGTACTATCGCTGTTTTCCAGATGGGCATCGGGCAGACCGGCATTTCGCCGCTCGTTCACACCCAGGATCTCCGCCGCCTTGCTCGCCTCCTTAGCGCGAAGGTCCGCGCTTCCCCGGGTCGCGCTTTCACCGGCCGTGAGGTCCAGGATGGCAGCCTGATAGCCGGCGTCGACGGCCCTGAGCAGGGTCCCGGCGCAGGTCAGCTCGACGTCGTCGCGATGAGCGGCGATGGCCAGAATATCGACCTGCATGGGGCTCGGGGGTGAGAGTGGTAGCTCAGGCCTTCTTCCAGTACTTCCGCACCAAGAATATCGCCGCCCCGCCAAGGCTCGCCACCGGCACCAGGATTCCCATCGCCGCGATGAGTCCGGCAACGAGCTGAACGCAGTTGCGCCATGCCTGCCGGAAGGCCTCGCCGATTACGCTGTATCCCGGGTGGTCACCGACGACCGGCCTGGCCTCGTGCAAGGTCACGGCGAGCGTGCTCATGGCCGCTCGGCTCCGGAGGTAGCGAAGCCTTCCCTCATGCCGTTCAATCTCCTCCCGCACCCGGGCCAGCTCCCGCTCTACCGCGAGCACGTCCTGCAACCGCCCCGTTCGGGTGGCGAGCAGGTCTACCAGCCGGTCCTCCAGCCGACGGCCATTGGCGACCCGCGCGGTGATATCGATGAATGCCTCGCCTACGTCTTCCGCCGTCACGTTGACGAATTCGACTCTGCCGAGAGGCTGGAGCCCGCTGGTCAGTTCGTCGAACCGCTGGGCTGGAACCTTGATCTCGAGCGTGGCTTGCCGCAGCTGCTCCTTTCCGCTCTGCACGCTGGTATTGGCGACGAAGCCGCCGACCTGAGCGGTCAACCTGCGCAAGCCAGCCAGGCCGGGCTCCAGCGAGTCCACCTCGACGCTGGCTGTACCGGTGCGGATGATCATCGTCGGCGAGCTCGGCACCTGGACCGTGGCCATGACGTCGGACTTCTGCTCCGGTGCGCTCGGAGCGGGGCTCCTCTTCGCCGGGCTGGCGGCCACGCCGGCGAGTGCTGGCGACTCATCAGACGGACCGGTCCGATCGACCGCGACCGCATTCTCTGGCGTCTCGGGGCTAGCCTTCGACGAGCGGATCGTGTCGCAGCCGACCAGCGTGACCTGCACCAGGCAGACCACGAGCGAGCGGAATCTCATGGTACCTCCTCGGGGAGCCGGGGAGATGCCAAGCCCGCTCAGTGTCGCACATCTATTCGTGTCGGAGGGCTTCTACCGGATCCATGCGAGCTGCCCGGTTGGCGGGGTAAAGGCCGAACATCAGCCCGATCCCCACGCTCACGACACACGCGACGACAGCGCTCCACAGGGGAACGGCGGACTCGATGGCCAAAACCCGCTTGAGCGCCTCCCCGGTGCCCAGGCCCACCAGGATGCCCAGGAATCCGCCCAGCAGGGTAAGCGTCGCGGCCTCCACCAGAAACTGCCAAAGAATCTCGCGCCGGGTCGCGCCGATTGCCTTGCGGAGGCCGATCTCGCGGGTTCGGTCGGTGACGGACACCATCATGATGGCCATGACCCCGATGCCGCCTACCAGAAGCGCCACGCTGGACAACGCGGTCATCACCAAGAGGAACATCGAGGTCAGCTGGTCGATGGTCTCCAGGATCTCCGCCTGGGTGATGATATCGAACGTGTTCGGCATTCCAGGTCGCAGGCCGCGGACCCGTCGCAGCGCGGCCGTCACCAGATCCTGCGCCCGGTCCACTGAGGTGCTGCCCCGAGCCCGGACCGCGATGAAGAGATCGTTGGTTTCGTTGTACTGGTAGTTCTTTCGCAGCGTCGCGAACGGGATGATCGCACCGATGACGAATCCGGGCGGCTGGAAGATGTTCTCCGGCTCCTGGTACACGCCGATCACCCGGAAGGCGACCCCGCCGATGCGAATCGTTGCGCCGGTCGGGTTCTCCTGCCCGAACAGCCGATGCGCGGCCTCTTGCTCCAGGACCGCGACCTCAGCCCCGGCCAGCTCCCCCTGGCTGAACATCCGGCCCTGGAGCAGGGTCCCACCGAGCACGTCCATGTAGTGGTTATCGGCCCCATAGATCCAGAGCCCCTGAGTGCGGCTCTCCCGTCGCTCGATCCGCTTGACAACCCGCACCCACATCCCGGCGTGCATGATCTCGGGAATTCGCCGGATTGCATCCGCGTCGCTGGGGCGTACCACCGGGCGGATCCGCACCTCACGCGGCAGCCGGTCGGGGTTGAGCGGCGTTTCGGATAGAAATCGGATGACGTAGAAGACGTTGGGCCCGGCACGCTCCATGGCATTGAAGATCTGGGTGCGGATGCCTTGGACGATGGAGGCCATGGCCATGACGGTCGAGACCCCGATCACGACCCCCAGGATGGTGAGCGCAGAGCGCAGCTTGTTGGCCCGCATGGCGGTGAGGGCGATCGCCACCCCTTCGCCCAAGCTGCGGAAGCCGACCATGGCACGCATCGAGGAACGCAGCTATTCCACGCGCAGCGCCGCAATGGGATCGAGCCGGGCGGCGCGGGTGGCCGGATAAACCCCAAAGAGAATGCCGGTGCCGGCGCCAAGGGCGAGTGCGGTGCCCACGGACCAGAGGGTGACCCGCGCGGGGAGGGGACTTAAGCCCGCAACCGCTCCCGCCATGCCCCATCCTGCAAACACGCCGACCGCGCCGCCGGCAATGGAGAGCGCCAGGGCTTCTACCAGAAACTGGCGCCGGATGTCCTGCCGGGTGGCGCCCACTGATTTCCGGATGCCGATCTCATGGGTCCGCTCGTTCACCGTCATCAGCATGATGTTCATGATGACGATGCCACCGACGATGATCCCGATCGCGACGACCGCCGGAATCACCGTGAAGAGGAGGCGGGTCAGGGTCTTCCAGAAGGTGACCAGTCCATCAGCCTTGTCCACGGTGAAGTCGTCCGGCTCACCCGGACGAAGTCGGCGGGCGATGCGCATGGCCTCCTCTGCTCGAGACATCGCCCCCTCCAACTGCTCTGGGTCGCTCATCTTGACCGAGACCGTCGTGGTGAGCCGGCGGCCGTAGAGCGATTCGAAGGTGGAGATCGGGAGCAGCACGAAGCCGTCGAAGGACTGCCCCAGAACGCGGCCCTTCGGCGCGATGACACCCTTGATCGTCATTTCCCGCCCTGCCACCCGGATCTTCTGCCCCACTGCTCGGCTCGGCTCGCCGAAGAGCTTGTCGGCGACGTCGAAACCCGCGACTGCCACAGCGCGCCGTTCCTGTACATCGGGATCCGTGAGCGGTTCTCCGGCAACAAAGCGATAGTCCTGGACGACCTGGTAGGGTGGGGTCACCCCGAAGACCACGACGTCGCCCACGGTCCGGTTACGATGCACCACGTCGCTCATCGGCGTTGGCCACCCCGACTGCAGGGCCACAGCCCGTGCGTCAGGGAGCGCGCGGAGCACCGCGTCCGCGTCATCCTTGGTCAGGATCGGGCGCTTGTTGATGGCGCGGATCTGGTTGTCGTCCAGTAGCCCGGGAGCGATCGGGGTCCGGCGAACCTGAAAGGCGTTGGTCCCGATCAATGCGCCGGTGATGTTCTCTCTCACGTATGCATTCATGCCTTGAATGATGGCGACAACCACCACGAGGAATGCCACGGAGACGATGATGCCGAGCAGGGTGAAGAAGGAGCGAAGCTTACTGGACCAGATAGCCTGGAGCGCCAGGCGGAGGGCCTCGGAAAGGGGCATGACTAAAGTAAGCAGTGAGAAGTGAGAAGTAAGAAGGTGAGAGGTGACAGGTGAGAGGTGACAGGTGCGGCGGGAACGGCGTGGGGCTACGCCGGCGGGAGCGGCGGGGCACTTCTCACTTCTCACTTCTCACTGCTTCCTGCTCACTTCTCACTCATAGCGCAGCGCCTCCACCGGATCCAGCCGCGACGCCTTGTTGGCTGGGTATAGGCCAAACAGCACTCCGGTCAAGACCGAAGCGGATAGGGCCGCGACGACGGAAACGAGCGGAATCGAGGCGGGAATGGGCGAAAAGGAGCGGACGCCCCAGGCGACGGCAGCGCCCAATCCCATACCGATCGTGCAACCCACCAGGGTGAGCGTCGCGGCCTCGACCAGGAACTGAAACATGATCTCGCCCCGGGTCGCACCAAGCGCCTTGCGAACCCCGATCTCGCGAGTGCGTTCGGTGACCGAGATCATCATAATCGCCACCACACCGACGCCCCCGACCATCAGGCCAACGCTCGACAGTCCGATCATCGCGATGAAGAACCCGGCCGTGATCTTGTTGAACGCCTCCAGCACCCGATCCTGAGTGACGATGGCGAAGTTATTGGGCTCCGATGGCCTGAGCCCTCGCTTGGTCCTGAGACCCGCGATGACTTGATCCTGTGCCTGCAGCGTGGTTGCCGACTCGGTCGGAATCACCGCGATTTCCATCCATCCCTTGTCGTATTGCGCGATCTTCACGAAAGTCGTGTGCGGGATGGCAAGCCGCGGCTCATTGGCGTTAGTGAACAGCGAGGCAGCCTCGGCGTGCAATCCGATCACTTCGAACGGCAGCCCGAAGATCTTGATCGTCTTGCCGATCGGGTCGAGGCCGGGAAACAGCGATTCGGCCAGCTTGTCGTTGATGATCGCGACTCGCGCACCGGACGCGTGCTCCATCGGGGTGTAGTTGCGGCCCGCCAGGATGGCTCCCCCATTGACCAGGACCCAGCTCGGGCTCATGCCGGCAATGTCCACGCTCTTGAGGTCCACCCGCTCGAAGCTGACTGGGCCCCGGGTGTACTCACCGATGTTGACGTCGCGCACTGTTGGCAGTCGCCGGATCAGCTCGGCCTCTTCAACGGTGATCCAGGGCATTCGCCGCCAGGGAGAGAGCTCGTCCGATCCGTCCGAGACCTCGAGCCCTCCGGAGAAGTAGCGTTGCACGAAGAAGGTCTTAGGCCCAGCGGACTCCAAGATTCGAGTGATGCTCAGGTTGATCCCCGTGATCGCCGACGCCATCGCGATGACCACCGTGACGCCGATCGCTACCCCCAGCACCGTCAGCGCGGCCCGGACCTTGTTCGCGCGGAGCGAATCCAGTGCGATGACCACCCCCTCGAGCATCCGAGTGGCGATCGTGATCGGCCGCGCGGGGCTCACTCGGCCCTCAACGCGACGATCGGGTCCAGCCGGGCGGCCCGACTGGCCGGATACACCCCGGCGGCCACACCCACCGTGATGCCAAGCAAGACCCCAATGCCGACAGACCACGGCGCCACGGCGGCGGGAAGGGGGGTGAGTGCCTTCACGGCGAAGGCGAGGAGGATCCCGAAGCCAATACCAAGCAGCGCGCCGATGGAGGAGAGGGTGGCCGACTCCACCACGAACTGGGCCAGGATATCACCCCGGCGGGCGCCGAGCGCCTTCCGGATGCCGACCTCGCGGGTCCGCTCGCTAACCGCCATGAGCATGATGTTCATGATCACGATCCCGCCGACCACCAGGGAAATCGCAACCAGTCCCGGAAGCGCCAGAAACAGAATTCGGGAGATCTTCTGCCAGGTCCCCAGCGCGCCCTCCGCGGTCTGGAGATAGAAATTGTTCTCCTGCCACGGCTTGAGTCGCCGAAGGCTGCGCATGATTGCCTCGGTCTCTCCCATCGCGAGGGTCATGTGGGTTGGATCCGAGGTCCGGACGATGAGCGCGTCCAGGATGTTGGTCGGGCAGATGAGGCGGCGGCCCTGCGCGCTGAACGGCATGATCGCGAACTTGTCGAGCGACAGCCCGAATAGAGTCCCCTGTTTCGCCACCACGCCGATAATTCGATAGGGCAGACCCCCGATGTGCACTACTTTGCCCACCGGATCCATCCGTGGAAGGAGCTTCTCGGACATCTCGCTGCCGATCACCAGAACCGGGAGCGCGGCCTGGACCTCCTGCGCGGTAAAGGCGCGGCCGGCGGTCAACTGGTAATTGCGAATGCCGAAATAGCTCTCCTCGGTGCCGATGAGATCGATGTCTTTGGCAACCTTGCCTTCATAGTAGACCGCGACCCGATCCTGGCAAAACTTGGCGAAGGTGGCTGGAGTCCGTATCCGCTCCCGCACATGGTCGGCGTCGTCGTAGCTGATCCGGGGACGCCGCCGCCACGCCAGCCAGACGTCGTCCGGCACGTTGCCGGTCACAATGCTGGGGCGCTGTCGCAGCTCGAACGTGTTGGCGCCGATCAGGGTATTGGCGAAACGATCGACCATGTAGCGGTTCATCCCCTGCACAATGGAGACGACCGCGATGAGGAAGGTGACGCCGATCAGGACGCCGATCAGAGAGAAGAAACTCTTGAGCTTCTGGCTCCGAATGGTTCGGAAGGCCAGTCCGACCGCCTCGAACAGCGGCATCTAGGCCGCCGCCTCACGACACAACCGGTCGCTCTCCACCTGGCCGTCCCGGAGCACCACCATCCGTGCGGCGTGGGCCGCGATCTCGGCCTCGTGAGTCACCATGATGATGGTCTGGCCGGCCGCATGCAGGTCACCGAACACCTGCATGATCTCCTCACTGGTTACGCTGTCGAGATTGCCGGTAGGCTCGTCGGCTAGGAGGATCGAGGGCCGATTGACCAGGGCCCGCGCGATTGCCACCCGTTGGCGCTGGCCGCCAGAGAGCTCGTTGGGACGGTGATGCATGCGCTGCCCCAGCCCGACTTGCTCCAGCACCGCCTGGGCCCGCGCGCGGCGCTCTCGGGCCCGGAGTCCGGCGTACACCAGGGGAAGCTCTACGTTGTGCAGTGCGGTCGCCCGGGGGAGAAGGTTGAAGGTCTGAAACACGAATCCGATCTCTCGATTGCGCACTCGGGCGAGCGCGTCATCGGTCACTCGGGACACCTCGTGGCCATTGAGCCAGTATTCGCCTCCGCTGGGCGTATCAAGGCAGCCCAGGATGTTCATCATGGTGGACTTGCCGGAGCCCGACGGTCCCATGATCGCGACATACTCGTTGCGACGGATCTCCAGGCTGACGCCGCGAAGCGCCAGAATCCGCTCCTCGCCCATGCGGTATTCCCGAGTCAGGTCTCGAATGCGGATGACACTGCTCATGATTCGGTCTCCCGCTGCTTGGTCGTATCGGCCGGCTGCACTCGGGCGCCGTCCTTGAGATCGCGGATCGCCTGATAGGTTCCCGCGACGATGGTCTCGCCCTCGCGGACACCATTCACCACCTCGAAGTACTCGTCCCCGGCGATGCCCACCTTGACCGGCCGGAAGCTGGCCTGGCCATCGCGCACCACGAATACGCCCTCCGCCTCCTTCGCGTGCGGAAGACGGCGGGTAGTATCGATCGGAGGGGCGGACTCGTTGGGGACCTTCTCGTGGTCCCTGACCGTGAGCGAGATGATCGGAATGCTCAGCACATTGTCGCGGGTGTCGGTGACGATGCGCGAGGTGCAGCTCAGGTCCGGGCGGATGTCGCGAGGAGGATTTTCCAGGGTCACCTCGACGTCGAAGTCCACTGCCCGGTCACTGGATCCGGACGCCGTTTCGGTCGGGGTCAGCTTGGCGCTGTGGCTGATCTTGCTCACTCGGCCCACAAAGTTGGTATCGGGATAAGCATCGATGGTGACCTGCACGGAGTCCCCATGGGTTAGCCGCACCACATCGGTCTCATCCACCTGCACCTTGGCCAGGATTACGGAGAGGTCGGCGATGGTCATCAACAGACCGGTCTCTCTGGAAAAGGTGCCCGGCACGGCCACTTCTCCTTCCTCTACCGCGAGGCGGACTACTCGTCCCGCAATGGGTGAGACCAGCCGAGTCTTGGCCAGATTGTCTCGGGCCTCCTGGAGACTGGCCTGGGACTGCTCCAGTTGGGCGCGCGAGGCTTCGAAGTTCGCCTCCGCCACGTCGAACGACGTACGGGCCTGCTCCGCGGTCTCCGGCGCGATCAGGTTGGTGCCGAGCTGGGTGAGCTGGAGGGCACGGTTCCAGGCCCGCTGCGCCTGGTCCCGATTGGCCTTGGTCTGCAGCAGGGTCGCCTTGGTGGACGCCACGACCCCTGCCGCCCGATCGACCGCCGCCTGGTACTGGGCCGGATCGATCTGAATGAGGAACTGTCCCTTCCGCACCAGATCGCCTTCCCGCACCGCGAGCTTGATGATCCGGCCGGTGATGTCGGCGCTGATGTCCACCGATGTCTTGGCCTCGATCTTTCCGCTGGCGGTCACCGCACTCACCAGGTCGCGCCGGCGAACCTGCTCCATCCGGACCTCCGTCCCGGCGTGCTTCTTCTTGCTGATCCGCCAGCCGATCCCGCCGCCCGCGAGAAGCACGATGCCACCGATGATCAGCCCGACCTTCATCCCACGCGACATGTGCGTTCCTCGATTAGCGAAGGGGACGGCCGACGGCGGCTTCCAGTGCGGCGACCGCCTTGTGGTAGTCGTACACCGCGTTCACATAGTCGCCCTCGGCACGTTGAACCGCGTTCTGAGCGTCGGACACTTCGAGTGAGGTGCCCGCGCCCAGGCGGTAGCGGTCCTGGGCTAGACGGCGCTGGTCTCGCGCGGCGTCCCGATTGGCCGACTGGACCGCAATCGCTTGGTAGGCCGTCTGGAGCGCGAGGTACCTGGCGTGTACGTCGGTGTGCACCTGGAGCCGGCGTGCCCGGCTGCTCTCGTCCGCATCCTGCTCATCCGCGCGCGCCTGAGAGAGCCGAAGCGATCGGCTAAAGCCGGTGAAGATGGGGAGCGAGACTCGAAGGCTGGCCTGAAACGGCTGGCCGGTAAAGTGGAAGGGAAACACGTTGTTCTGGTCAAGGATCTGCTGCGCGGCGGGGTCCGTGAAGGCCGTGCCGGTAGAATTGAGGCCCACGGAGCCAAAGCAGTTACCCACCGGGGTGAATGAGAGCGCGGTCCGAACTGAGTCATCGAACTGGCATTGGGCCGCCTGCGACTGCGCATCACTCAACGACTGGGTGAGCAGGAGATTGTCGTTGGTAAACTCCTGGGTAAAGCCACTCCACCCTGCCTGGACCGAGAGGGTCGGGAGAAACTCCGACTTGGCTGCCCGGACCCCCCATGTTGCGGCACTTCGCCGCGCCTGGAGTGAGCGCAGCGCGGGATTCTGTTGATCCGCCTGTGCCAGCAGGGTATCGAGCGAGTACGCCGGGGCGACCACCGGGAAGGAGTCGCTCAGGGTGATCTGCTCGATCGGCGCGGGTGGCTCGACCCCCATCCTTCGAAGCAAGTCTAGCTTGGCCTCATTGTCCGCTTGCACCGCCCGAAGCAGCCCGACATCCGACTGTCCCTTGGTCACCTCCGCCTGTCTCACGTCCAGCAGGGTTGCCTGGCCCACCTGGTAGCGGGCCTTCGCCAGCGCGAGAAAGTCGGCATTGCGACGAACCTGCTGGCGAGCCACGTCCACCTGAGCGCCGGCTTGCAAGGTGTTGAGATACTGCGTCACGATCTCGGTCCGGAGCGACACAGCCGCCTCGTTGATGTCCTCGTCGGTCGCGTGTTGCAGCGCCTTCTGCTGGCCGGGGCCGGAGAGCACCCGTCCATCGAGTTGCCACTGCAGCCCGAGACTATACCCTGAAGTGAGAAACGCCGACGTGGGCAGGGTGAGCCCACCACCGAAGTTGGATTGGCCCGATCCGGTATAACCGAAATCACTCGCCGCAGTCACTGAGGGGAGAAACTGGCCATACGCATTCCGCACTCCCCATTTGGCGGGTCCGGCATTGTTGAGGGTCTGCCGGTAGGTGGGACTGTTCCTTCGCGCCTGCTGCAGCGCCTCGTCGAGTGAGAGCGTCACGATGGGCGCCGGGCGCAGGGCGGCGGTCGTATCCCGACGTTCGATCTGTGTCGTGTCCCGACCCTGGGCGTGCGTCGTGTCCTGCGCGGAAGCCTGGTAAGGCGCGATCCAGGCGAAGGCGAGGAGGCCGAGCCAACGATTCATGGGCAAATCCTTTGTAGTAAGGACCTGAGCGAGGCCCTATACGGCGTGATCGCCGCACAGGTTTCAGGTTGCGACGAGGCCATCGTTCAAATTTGTCAACCAACGAGTTAGCAGGAGGGCTGTTACTCTGCTCTCGAGACGATTGTCTGCTGAGCGGGAAGCTCCAGTCGCCGCAATCGGCCAGCGGCGTCGGTCACCAGCGTTCCAGCGATGTCGCCGCTCAGGGTGACTTTGTCCCCGATCCCGGCCTCGCGCCGCGCCGTGAACGAGGCTCGTCTCCCGGTTCTCGGGAAGATCGCCGTCAACGGGCGCCCTGCTGGGGTCGCCAGATCAGCTACCTGCGAATACAGCGAGAAGACGCCATCATCCAGAATCAGGACATCGGGTCCACCGGGCAGCTCGCGCCCGGACTCGGAGCCCTTCGCCACCGTGCGAACGATAAGCCGAGCCCCCGATCCCGCGGCCAGGATCACCGTCGTCCCGCTCGGGCCTTCGACGTCGAGCTGAAACTTGGCCAATGCCGACTCGGGCGTGCGCTCGAGGGTGGCGGCCAATTGCGTCTTCGGATTGGTCGCGGGATAACGCGCGGCCGCGATGAGCGTGCTGCCAGGCTGACCCTGGCCCCGTCCCTGTCGAAGGGTAAACTCCTCTCGGCCGATCTCCTGACCGCCCTGCTGAACGACCAATTTGGTCTCCAGCTTTTCTTGACAGAGGGCCGGGACGGCGTGGACCAGTAACAAGAGAAGCGCACCGCCGCGCATGACCACTCCGATCGCCTCAGGTCGGGACCAGGGAGGTGCTGATCCGGTCGAGGATGAATCTATACAGGGTCTCCCCCTTTTGGGCGGACGCGAGACTGGGATATCCCACGGAGCCAGGCGATCCCGCGGGGAGGTTGCGGCTGTGCCCTGGCCGGTAGCGGGCCACGAGCTCCGGAGTGAGTGCGAAGTCTCGGGCCAGCTCCATCCGGACTAGTTCGGGCGCGAGATGGAGCAACAGGGACGTGTCCAACTCGCCGCCTTGAACCGGCGCTCCCGGCTCTTCCAGGAGTGACCCGAAATCCATGCTGAAGATGTCGATCACCTGCACAGTTGCACCATCAGTCCGGATCGTGCTGAGCGCCTCCAGATGCGCATCGCTCGCCTGAGCTGTGAGCACGACGAACTCGTTGACGCCTGCCCCCTCTTCCCAGGACTCGATAAGTTCGTTCATGACACGGTGCAGCGTGCGGCGGCGGAGCGCTGCTCCTCCCGGAAAGGAGCGTGAAGGCGTGTGCACGCCATACTCGACCGTGGGAGCGCGGGGAATGCCGAATCTCAGTGCAAGGTCGTCGGCCAACCGTTCCACGATGATCGTGTCACAGCCTAACGGCAGATGGGGACCGTGTTGCTCAGTTGTCCCCACCGGGACGAGTAGCGCTGGTCGTTCGAGCAGGCGCTCCCGGACCGCCCCGGGAGTCATCTCCTTGATCCGCCAGGGGCTTTGCGGTTGAGTCATCGAGAGCGGTGGTGGGTCGTGGTGGTTTTGGTGGCGAGCGGCGCCGCCGCAGAGTGGCTCCGGCACCCCTCACCCCATTGGGTGGCAGTGAGCCTGCTGGCCTTCCTGGCAGGAGTCATCGCGCTCTATCCCCTGAGTGGCTGGCGCCGCACAGGACTGGCGCTCACCCTGCTCGGACTGGCCGCCGGGTTAGCCCTCTCCCAGTGGCAGCTGTCGGCCATCGAAACCCAGTGGCCCAAACAGCGAGAATTGCGAGTCAGCGCCGCGTCCCGGCGGCTCGCTGGCGACCTGCACGCCGCCTTCCACCGGGCGGAGCAGCTCGCACATGCTGCCATCGCCACCTCACCCGCCGATCGGGCGGCCGCCTTCAACCTGCTGCGGCAACTGCTACCCTCGCGCGGTCCCGAAATGACCGTGGTGGTACTCGACGCTCAAGGGGAGCCGTGGGCCTGGGCCGGACGCCACCGTCTGCCCCCGACCGCGGAGGGCGATTCGATCGGCTCCCGTGCGACTGGATATTATGTCGTGCTCGAGGCCCGGCGCCACTCGGCCGATGGACGCACGGCAGTGGCGGGGGTTCTCATCTGGGCTCATCCCGCTGTACCCGATCGGTCACGCAGTCTGGCGGAGTTGTTCCGCCGGCGGACCGAGGTGGCTCTCCGGGTCTTTCCCGCTGGCACTGCACCGGACAGCCTGGATGTCTTCGATTATCAGGAGCCGACGACCGAGGGGCCCAGGCTTCTCTTCAGCGTGGAGCCGGTACCCCCGGAGCAGGGTAACGCCAAGGAAACTACCATCGAGCGCGGCACCCGAGCCGTGACCTGGGTGGTCCTGCTTGCTCTGATCCTGGCGCTCAGCCTGACGGTCAACGCCGGTGAGCGATTTCTCCTGCTGTCGGCTCTGCTGTGGCTTGCCATTCGAGCGCCTATCGGCCCTGCCTTGGGCCTTCAGCCGCTTTTCTCTCCAGCGACGTTCTTCCGTCCGCTGGTGGCTCCACTGTCGGGCTCCGCCGGCGTGCTAGCACTCACTGGCACGCTCCTCACCAGCATGGGGGTATGGCTGTGGCTGCGGCGTCCAGCGCGCCGCTGGTACGGCATCGCCATTGGCGGCGCGCTGCTGCTGATGGCGCCGTATCTCATCAGCAGCCTGGGGCGGGGAATCACGCCACCTGCCGAGGGGGTTTCGGTGGGACTGTGGCTCACGTGGCAGCTCGCTCTTCTCGTGTCGGTCTCAGCGCTGATCGTCCCCACCGCGGCCCTCTTCCGTGGAGATGGCCCGGAATCCGCTGATGCCCGACGCATCGCGGGCGGGGTCGCCATCGCTTTCGCGGCGTCCCTCATTGGGGTGCTGGTGTGGAGCCCACGCGGGGGATGGCCCGACTGGTACACCTTTCTCTGGACTCCCGCTCTCCTGCTGGTCACGCTTCCCGCCCCGAGGTGGGCCGCCATCACCGGGATCGCGTTGGTCGCGGGAAGCTCCTCCGCTCTGGTAACCTGGGGAGCCGAGCTCGCAGGAAAGGTACAGGTCGCTCAGCGTGACGTCGCGCGGTTGGGCGGCGAAGCCGATCCACTCGCCGTGCCGCTGCTCGAGCGCTTCGGCGATCAGCTGCGCCACGGGCAACCTCCTACGACGGCATCCGAGATGTATGCGCTCTGGCAGGCATCCGACCTCGGTGGACAGGGGTATCCCGCCTCCCTCGGGCTTTGGTCTCGGCGGGGCGCTTTGCTTGATGAGCTGCCGCTCGATTCCCTGGACCTGCCTCCGTCGCTGGTCTCCACCATGGTGCGCAACCTTGCCCCGGCTGACAGCCAACGCATCGTGCAGCTCGTGAGGGTGCCGGGACTCCATTACATCTTGCTTGTCCGGCTGACGCCCGACGAGGTCATGACCACGGCCGTGGGCCCCCGTTCGGAGCTCATCATTCCCGGCCGAATCGGCCGGCTTCTCAATCCGGGCGGCCTGCATTCGCCGCTCTACCGGCTGACCCTGGGTCCGCCGGCCGACCCGGCCAGCCCAACGCGGCCAGCACGCTGGCGGCGGGACGGATGGTCGCTTCGCAGCGACTATCCTCTCACCTTGCCCAGCGGGCTCCGCACCATTCACGCGGTGATTGACCTCCGTGGTCCCGTGCCGCTCTTCGTTCGAGCGGTTCTGGTTGTCCTCCTGGATGCGGCGGTGCTCGCGTCACTCTGGTTCTTCGGGGAGCTCCTTGCGGGAGCGCGCCGGCCGCGACCTCGCTGGCAGAGCCTGGCTCGGTCCTTCCGCATCCGCTTGGCAGCTACGTTGGCCACCTTCTTCATTCTTCCCGCGCTCGGGTTCGCGGCGTGGAGCTTCGCTCGCTTAAATGACGAGGTGCAGCGTGGCCGCGATCTGCTCATCACCCAAACCCTCAGGGACGCGGTGCTCACCGCCGGAGGATCCCTCCGAGCGGCGGGACCCTCGGTCGAAGAGCGGCTGCAAGAGTTGAGTCGGCGAATCGATGCCGACCTGGCGCTGTATCAGGGAGGAAGGCTGGTCGGAACCAGCACCCAGGTGTTGGAGGATCTCGGAGTGATGCCACAGCTCATGGATCCTCCCGCCTTTGAATCACTGGCGCTGACTGGCGAGCTGGAAGTGACCCGGGATGGTTCGATTCCTCAGTTGGCCGAGCGAGTTGGCTACCGGGTGATCCAACCCGGCGGGCCAGGCGACATCGGTGTGCTGGCGACGCCGCAACTTGCGGACGACACGTCACTCGGGGTTCGCCAGCTCGATCTCGCGCTCGTGCTGCTCCTGGCTACGCTCGCAGGTGTTGCTGCGGCTCTCGCCGGGGCTCAGCGAGCCTCGCGGGCACTCTCCCGGCCGGTTGCCGAGCTTCGCCGATCGGCGCTGGCGCTCGGTAAAGGCCAGGCCATGCCGGCTCATTCGGAGAATCCTCCCCTGGAGTTCGAGCCTGTCTTTGGCGCATTCGAGCGGATGGCGGCAGACATCCGCTCCAGTCAGGAGGCGCTGGAGGAAGCGCGGAGACGGACTGCTGCGGTGCTGGCGAGGGTGGCAACCGGTGTGGTGGCGCTCGATCCCAGCGGACGGGTGCTGATCGCGAACCGGCAGGCGGTGGACTTGTTGGAAACACCCCTGGAGGAAGGATCTCCCTTTCTAGCTCGCCTTGGGCCGGAGTGGTCGCCCTTCGCGACCGTGGTCGAGCGATTTCTTCATGACCGCGGCGCGGACGCAGCAGCGGAGCTCGACGTGGCCGGACGACGACTCTCCCTTCAGCTCGCCGCGCTGGGCTCGGACGTTCCCGGTGTGGTGATCGCGCTCAACGATGTGACCGACGTATCTCGGGCCGAGCGGGTGCTTGCGTGGGGAGAAATGGCGCGCCAGGTCGCCCACGAGATCAAGAATCCGCTCACTCCCATGCGGCTTGGGCTGCAGCACTTGCAGCGAGTGTACCGAGAGCGGCGGCAAGAGTTCGACCTGACCCTGGAGGAAACCGCCGAGCGGATGCTGGGCGAGATCGACCGGCTCGACACCATTGCGAGGGCGTTCAGTCGATTCGCGGCCCCTGCCGGAGATGAGCAGCCGCTCGAGTGGATCAACCTTGCTACTGTCGTGGGGGAGGTGGTCCAGCTCTATCGTCTAGCGGAGGAAGGGTGCGACGTGCGCCTCAAGTCCGAGCCGGGTGCGTTCGGAGCCGCGCGGGCCGACGAGGTCAAAGAGGTAGTAGTGAATCTTCTCGAGAATGCCCGCACCGCGGGCGCGCGAGTCGTCAATGTCACGGTGGGCCCCAGTCTGATCCGGGTCTCGGATGACGGCTCCGGAATCGGGCCCGAGCTGCTCCCCCGAATATTCGAGCCGCGCTTCTCTACCACTACCAGTGGCTCCGGGCTCGGTCTCGCGATTGTGCGGCGCTTAGTGGAGAGCTGGGGCGGACGGATCGAGGTGGAGAGCGAAGTAGGGCAGGGAACCACTATTACGGTCCACCTGCCCCACTCGACTGGGTCAGCGGCTATGGCCTGAAGTCTGGGCCGCCACAGCGGTGGTCAAGGCTTCCTGCTGAGTCCGCGAGCCCCGGACGATCCGCAGCGCAGCCTGGAGCTGCCGGTCTGCTTTCGCCTGGCGACGGACCACGGACTCGGTGCCAAAGAGCTCGCGGGCGATCTCGTACCCAAGCTGCTCATCCACGTAGGGAAGAGCGCTCTCGAAGGTGTCACGGCTCAGGCTAATCCCTTCTTCCTGGAGTCGCAGGAAGAGCCCCTCACGCAACGCCGGTGTGATCTGGAAGGCTTCGTCCGTGACACTGCCATTGGCCTGGAGATCGGCGGCGTACCCAGCGACGGCGCTGTGGAACCGGTCGAGGGCATCACCCAAGGCGTTGCTCAGCATCCGTTCCCCATCCGAGCGCAGCGACGTCCGCACCATGAGATCGGGGAGAATACCGCTGGCGTCCGGAATAGGACGACCGGCATCGGTCCGGAAGATGAGAGGGTGAAGAGCTGGCGTGCGATTCGCCGGCCCGCCGGCGGAGTCGGGCCGCGGCCGTTGCACCGAACGACCACTGGGCGTAAACCAACGCGCCGTAGTCAGCTTGAGCGCGACCTCATCGCCCAGAGGATAGGTCGTCTGGAGGACGCCTTTGCCATAGCTCGGAGTGCCGACGAGCACCGCTCGATCGTGGTCCTGCAGCGCACCCGCGATCAGCTCAGCCGAGCTCGCCGTCCCCCGGTTCACCAGCAAGACCAGCCGCAGACTATCCCAGCCTCCCGACTCGCCGGCCACATAGGTCTTGGATCGATAGATCGAGCGGCCCACGGACGTGGCCACGGTGTCGCCAGGGTGCAGGAAGAGACCGGCAATCTCCACGCCTTCGCGAATCAGGCCGCCGGGGTTGGAACGAAGATCCAGCACCAGGGCAGTCATGCCTTGGGCCATCAAACGGTCTACTGCCTGGCGCAACTCTTCGCCCGCCCCCTCGCTGAGCCGACGGAGCACGACATAACCCACCTGGCCGTCGAGTAGGATCCCCTGTGAAGTGGCGGGGACGTGCACCGCGGTCCGCGTCAGGTGACGGATCACCGGCTTGCTGGCACCACGGGGGCGGACCAGAACCGTGACTGTCCGGCCAGTCCCGACCCTCAGCGCCGCCTCGACCCTGGTAGCCGACCATCCGACCGTGCTTCGGCCATCGATGCTCAGAACCTCATCGCCCGAATCGAACACGCCATGATCGGCCCGGGAGTCGATCCCTGACTCGGTGGGGTGCTTCCCGACGTCGAGATCGAACTCGGTCCCGGTCATCTGGCGCTGATACTCGCGGTAGCCGTCCTTGACCAGCAGCTCGGCGTAGGGATCGTGGAGCGTGCCTACCAGGGCCGAGGCGGCGCGTTGATAGAGGTCGCCTTCGCCGACTGAATCGATGAAGTGGTGATTGATGGTGGCGACCACATCCTCAAACAGGCGAGCCTGCTGATAGATGCCTCCCTCGGCGGCAGGTTTGGGCCGGAGCAGCCAGCCACCGCTGACGAAAGAGAGAGCCACGATCATTGCCAGCGCGACCAGGCGCGCCCTGGGGAAAGTCTTGAACATTCAATAGCTCCCGCAGTTTGCGAGAAGGCCTGCCGGGTGCATCCTCAGACGCGGGGGGACCTGCGGCGGTCTCCGTTGTCCCGATGCCGGCAGCAAAATGAGGGCCGTGCAATATCGTGTCACCAAAGGGCTGGCGCCTTCAAGCCAGCCTGGCAGCACCCCAGCCAAACTCTGGCGGGTTATGGCCTTACTGAGATAGTCACCGGCCCTTGCTGTCAGACACCATTCCACATTGCCGGTGCCCCGCATTGGCTGATCAGTCTATTGTCCTCTGTCCTCATTGTCCTCTGTCCTCGCACTCCAGCACCGTGCTGCTCCATAAGCGAAGTGAGCTCCCGGGGACGGCTGGTCCGAGCCCGGTGCCGCCATGCTTCCGCGTAGTGGACGAGTCGGCTTAAGGAAGACTTGAAAGATATTCTTCCCCTTCTTCTCCGGAATACCCGCTCCCATCTTGTGCCGCCTGGGCACAGCACTCGCCTGAAAGGCCACTCCGGCGATTCCCACCTGGCTGGCTCGATCTTGGGAAAATGGGATCTTGTTTCCACCTCGGTACTGAGAATGTCGTGCGCCGTGGGAAGGTCGCAGCGCGCGCGCCACACAAGGGCGAAGCACATCGCCACGACCTTCGCACCCTGGTAGTCCCTACGCTATGATGTGATGACGTTCCGTTGGAGGTGCCGCTAGGCCGATTCGGCGGCCAGACGCGAACCAGCGTTGGGCGCCAAGGAGAGCTTCAGCTGTCAGCGCCCCTGGGGATTCCTCGGGTCGGCGGTGAGCGTGGAGTCACGCCAGACCGTCGCCGACGCCAGGTGGCAGGCGGCTACGAACTGGTCGTTGGGATGACTGCCACGCTGCAGCAGAGCATGCAGCATCTCATGACGCACCAACCACTCCTCGCCGAGGGCGTTGGCTGGGAGATAGATCCGATTGCCCTCGCGAACCCACCAGCCGTGGGCGATCTCATGGCCCAGGGCGATGCCGCCCGAGGGCGAATCTACTGCATAAAAAGTGACCTTCGACATGTCGCCCACGTGCCCGGAGCAGGCCTCGGTCTTGGCCCACCAGCCCTGATACAGTTCCAGGTTCGGTACTACCCACGCCCGATCAACGGGCGCGATCGGTGCGCCGCCAACCCGAGGGATGGCGCAGCCAAGCGTTCCCACCAGCAAGAGCATTGCGGCGCACCACGACAAACCACGCATTTTCTCACTCCGAAACTGAACTGCTGCTCCCGGTCCTGGAATGGGGGCTCCGGCCGGTCCAGCCACCGCTAAATCAAACGCTGTTTTCCACTGCAAGTTCCGCGCACGAAGCTCGTGAACGGCGGCACCGGGGTCCGTCCGGCGCTCCGGCGATACGGGAGTGTCCCGGCACCGACCCTAACTTCTGGTGCCTCCAAGCCGTGAAGCCGCATGCTCGCACGCATCCGTTCGGCCGCCGTGCTCGGCATCGACGCTTACCCCGTCGAAGTCGAAGTAGACATCAGCAACGGACTTCCCTCGTTTTCCACGGTTGGCCTTCCCCATGGCGCCGTGCGAGAGGGGCGGGAGCGGGTGAGCGCTGCGCTGGCCAACGCCGGCTTTGCCTTCCCCCTCCGGCGGATCACCGTCAACCTAGCCCCGGCGGACATTCGTAAGGACGGGTCCGGATTCGACTTGCCAATCGCAGTCGGGCTGCTCGTGGCCAGCGGGCAACTCCCCACGGCGGACCTTGCCGATCAGCTGATCGTGGGAGAGGTCGGCCTCGAGGGCGACCTCCGCCCGGTACGCGGTGCGCTCTCCATGGCGCTGGCCGCGAGAGCCGCTGGTTGCGCCGGCCTCCTCGTGCCCACGGAGAATGTCTCCGAAGCCGCCGTGGTCGACGGCCTGGCCGTGCGGGGCGCCGCCAGCCTGGTCGAGGTCTGCGCCCATCTCTCCGGCCGTGAAGCCATCCCGGTCCGTCGGGTCAACGTTGCCGCCATCATGGCAGAACCTACCCGGGAGTCGGTGGACTTTGCCGATGTGAGGAGCCAGGCCGCAGCCAAGCGGGCGCTGGAAGTCGCCGCCGCTGGGGCGCACAACATCCTGCTCATCGGGCCACCAGGTGCCGGGAAGACCATGCTTGCCCGCCGGCTGCCGAGCATCCTGCCTTCGATGACGCTCGACGAGGCGCTCGAAACCACCAAGGTCCACAGCGTCGCAGGAACGCTCTCGGCCGGCCAATCCCTTTGCACGACGCGGCCCTTTCGTGCACCACACCACACCATCAGCGACGCCGGCCTCATCGGCGGAGGAACCTGCCCCAGACCGGGCGAGGTGAGCCTCGCCCATGGGGGGGTGCTCTTTCTAGATGAGCTGCCCGAGTTTCGCCGGAATGTCCTCGAGGTGCTGCGCCAACCCTTGGAGGATGGAGTTGTCTGCCTCAGCCGCGCTGCTGTAAGCCTGAGCTATCCTGCTCGGTTCATGCTTGCGGCGGCAATGAACCCATGTCCCTGCGGCTATTTCGGCGACTTGGTCCACGACTGTCGCTGTGCCCCGCTCGACGTGGAGCGGTATCGATCGCGGATCTCAGGCCCACTGCTCGATCGGATCGACATCCACCTCGAAGTCCCCGCCGTGGCCTATGGTGATCTGGTCGGCGGACAGAGCGAAGAGTCCAGTGCCGCAATCCGCGAGCGGGTGCAACGAGCCCGAGCACTCCAGCGGCAGCGCTTTCAGGGCCAGCCCGGGCTCTACGCGAACGCCCATATGACAGCCCGGGACCTCCGGCGCTATTGCCATGTGAGCGAACCGGTGGAGACCCTGCTGCGCAAGGCGGTCACTCGATTGGGCCTTTCGGCCCGGGCCTATCACCGAGTCCTCAAGATCGCGCGCACGATTGCCGACCTGGAGGCCGCCCCCGATCTCACGCCGGCTCACGTCGGCGAGGCGATTCAGTACCGGAGTCTGGACCGGCGAAAAGCCGCGGCTTAGCAGTACTGTTGGGGTTGGATCCTGCGGTGCAGAAATTTGCATTAAGGGACCGTTTTCCACAACGGCTACTCCTCCTGCCCCGACGGCGGCCGCCGCTCCCGCTTGGTCGCGCTCCTCCGGCGCTTCGCCTCCAGCCTGGCGGCCTTCGATGCCGGCGTCGGACGGGTCCGCTTTCGCGGCTTGGGCAGCACCAGCGCGCGGGCGACAAGCTCCCGCAGCCGGCGGGTCACCTCTTCCCGATTGCGGAGCTGGCTGCGAGTGCCGCTGGAAACCAGCCGCAGCCGGCCGGAGGAATCGAGTCGCGACCGGAGTTGCTGCAGCAGCCGACGTCTCTGCTCATCGCTCAGGCTGGGCGATCCCGCTACATCCCACCACACCTCGATCCGAGTCGACGAGGTGTTCACGTGCTGACCTCCGGGACCGCCGGAGCGAGAGGCGCGATACTCCAGTTCTGCTATCGGAAGACACAACGTTGGCGTGAGCTCGAGGCAGGGCTCATCGGGCATGGCGAAAGATACCCACTGCATTACGTTACTGCCCATGGCAGATCTCGAGCGATTGCGTGCTCATCTGCTCGGCTTGGGACGAGTGCTCCTCGGGTATTCCGGAGGCGTGGATTCGGCTTTGCTTGCCGTCGTTGGGCGGCAAACGCTGGGGAACGATCGGTTTCTCGCGGTGATCGGACGCAGTGCCTCGTACCCCGCGGTGCAGCACCGGGCGGCGCTCGAGCTGGCGCACGATTTCGACGTCCCGCTGCTCCAGATCGAAACCGACGAGTTGGCCGACCCGCGGTATGTTCGGAACCACACCGACCGCTGCTACTTCTGCAAGACCGAGCTGTGGTCCCGCCTCATCGAGGTGGCTGGGCAGCGCCACTTCGACACGATCATCGATGGAACCAACGCAAGCGATCTGGGTGAGCACCGGCCAGGCCTTCGCGCCGCGGCGGAGTTGGGAATCCGATCCCCCTTGGCGGAGCTTGGCTGGAGCAAGTCCGATATCCGGACGGCGTCCCGGGAGTTGGGCCTTTCCAGCTGGGATGCGCCGGCCGCCCCGTGCCTCTCGAGTCGGGTGCTCTACGGTTTGGAAGTCACCGCTGAGCGTCTCCAGCAGGTGGAGGATGGCGAAGCCTATTTGCGATCGCTTGGCGTGACCGGAGACTTGAGGGTGCGCCACCATGGCACCAGCGCGCGAGTGGAGGTGTCGCCAGACCAGATCGGCAAGCTTCGGGGCATCTGGGATACGGTGGCGACTTACTTCGTCAGACTCGGATTCGTGGAGGTGGTGCTGGACCCCGCCGGGTACCGGCGCGGCGGACTGCTGGAGATCGCCTCGCGCGCGTCGTCGTGATGCGGCTCTTTGCCGCCGTTCCGCTCCCGGAACCTGCCCGAGGCGAGGTGGCCCAGCTCTTGGGGCGCCTGCGGCAGAGTCCGTTGCCGGTCCGGTGGGTGCACGATGAAGGGGTTCACCTGACGCTGAAGTTTTTTGGTGAGGTCGTGCCCGAGCGCCTGGAAGTGATCGAGGAGGCAGTTCGTTTCGCCGCAACCGGTACGGGACCATTGGCCCTCCGCCTCGCGGAGTTAGGCGCGTTTCCCAGTTTGGCTCGACCGAAGGTGTTGTGGCTGGGTTTGGAGGGCCCCCCCGGGCTGGAGTTGCTCCAGGATCGCTTGGAGCGGGGCGGGGAAGCGATCGGGTTTCCGCCGGAGGTGACCCCATTTCAACCCCACGTCACCTTAGGCCGAGTGCGAGAAGGACAGCGATGCCCGCCCCGAGCGCTCGCGGAGTTTGCGGACGCCTACGAGCGACTTCCCTTTGGGGCAACCGAGGTGGTGCTATTTGAGAGCGTCCTGACGGCCAAGGGGCCTCGCTATCAGGCTCGGCTCACCATTGAGCTGGCAGCGTGATCGGTTGTCTCACGGCGCCCTTCAAATTGCTCGGGTGTGTGGGGCTGGTGATGGTGTTGCTGGTGGGGTGGCTTTTTCGAGACCGGATCGTGAGGGAAGGACAGCAGTTGCTGGGACGAACGGAGCGATCTTCTGCGGTGTCAGTACGCCCTGGTGCACGGGCGCTTGCTGCGGCGCAGTCGAAGGTCGACTCTTTGCGTCGCTGGCGGACGGATTCGGTGGTGCTCACTCCCTCCGAGGTGGCCTCGTTGATCGGCAGCGGGTTGGATCCCCACCTCCGAGATGACCTCGATTCAATGCGGGTGCGCCTCCTGGACGGTGAGATTGCGCTCAGCGCTCGGCTCCGCACCTCACGGCTGCCCCGCAACGTGCTCGGACCATTCGCCATCGTGCTGCACCCGACCGAGGCGGTTGAAGCCACCGGCCCGGTTAGAGTGGTTGAGCCGGGAAGGGGAGAGTGGATGGTCCGTTCGTTCCGGCTCCGCTCCGTCCCGATCCCGGCGGATCTGGTGCCCCGGCTGGTGTCCGGGGCCTTAGGCGATCATGGCAGGCGGACGGTGCCCCTACGAATTCCCCGCGGGATCAGCGGGATCCGGGTGCACCCGAGCGGCGCCACCTTGTACGGAGCATCACGTTCATGACTCATCGGGTGCTCATCGTTGACGACGAAGCCGGAATCCGGCAGGCACTGAAGCAGGTGCTGGAATACGAGAACCTCGATGTCCGAGTTGCGGCTTCGGGTGGAGAAGCGATCACGCTCTACACCGAGTTCCGACCCAGCCTCGTGTTTCTCGATGTGAAGATGGCGGGTCTCGACGGGCTCGAGACGCTCACCCGCCTGCGCGACCTCGATCCTGGCGCCCAGATCGTTATGATCTCGGGCCACGGCACCATCGCAACCGCAGTGGAGGCGACCCAACGAGGAGCTTTCGATTTCCTGGAAAAGCCGCTCGATACCGATCGTCTGCTGCTTACCGTGCGGAATGCGCTGGCGCATTCGGAACTGGTAGGAGAGAATGCCCGACTCCGGGAGGCGGCTGAGAGCAGGTACCTGATGGTGGGCGAGAGCCCCGCGCTTCGGGGTGTTCGCGAGCTGATCAGCAAGGTAGGCCCGACGGCGGCGCGGGTCTTGAT
>JBIOUY010000129.1:0-9298 GCA_044867445.1 Gemmatimonadales bacterium | reverse complement strand
GTACTCAAGTCTCCCCGTGACCTTCTAGAGTGACACGCTTCCTCGTCGCCCTGGGCTGTCTGGTCTCCCTGCCCGGGCTCCTCGCCGCGCAGGCCGACAGCGCGGGTCCCAGGCTCCGGCTCGACTTTGGGGAGCCGCCCCTCACGCTAGAGCAACCGGCGCTCCTTCGCGCTCCCTGGATGGGGGTCCCCAGGTCAGCCGCGATCCTGCGAGCCCAGCTGTTCGACAGCACCCTGACCGCCACGCTGGACTCCGCTCGCCAGGCCCGCGCGGTGGGCCTTCGGCTACTAACGCTCTATGGAGCGCCTTTCGATGCCGAAATGCCGGAAGAGCCGCAGCCCCGCCGGAATCTGCTCGGTCTCTCCACCAAGTACGCCGATATCGCGCTGGACGGTCAAGTCAGGTTGGAGATTCGAAGCGACCGCCTTCGGAACGAACGCTGCACCCCCGCCCTCCTGCTGGACCCAAACTCGGGCTGCCGGGGTGGCTTCAAGGCGCCGCGACTGGATAACCACGTGGATTTGCGCTCCACCGGCATTATCGGCCGGCGCATGCACCTGAACCTCGACTACCAGAACGATCGCGATTTCTCCGCCAACAATGACATCCGAGTCTACTACGAGGGACTCGAGGACGAAATTGTTCGGAGAATCGATGTCGGCACGGTCGTCTTTCAACCCCCGCCTTCGCGCTTCATCACCGCGGGGGTGCCCTCCAACAACTTCGGCGTCAACGCCACCTTTGAAGTTGGACCGGTGCAACTGCAGACCCTCGCGGCCACGCAGAAGGGGAGTGAGATTGCCGAGCGGGTCTACACCGTGGGCCAGACGACGAGCCAGGCGGAGCAGCGGCAGGCCCGGGATCTGGATTTCGAGAGCGGCCGCTTCTTTTGGGTGATCGACCCCGCCACGCTGTCCGGCTATCCCGCGCTCGACATCCTGAAGCTGAACCCTGCGAGCCTGGATCCGGCAAGCCGGCCGACGCAGGTCCGAGTCTATCGCTATCGGTCGGCAACGAGCCGAACCGGGCTCAACCCCAACCTGGGCGGCATCACAGCCACGGCCGGCCGCCCCGATAGTCCGCAGCGCTTCGGCCCGGTTCAATGGGAGCTGCTGATCCAGGGCAGCGACTACTATCTCGATCCCTCCGGCTTGTGGTTTACGCTCGGCACCAAGCTCGATCAGAACGATTACCTGGCGGTGAGCTACCGGACGGTGGCGGGTACGGTGGTGGGCACCTTCCCCGAATCGGATCAAGGGGCGACCTCGACCGATCAGCTCATCCTGATCACCGAGCCGAAGCAGTCGCCTGCGGTTCCGACGTTCCGCTACGAGATGCGGCAGGTGTACCGCGTCGCCGGAGAGGATCTCGATCCCACCTCCCTCGGCGTGGTGATCACGGTCAACCGATCGGAGCGGCCGCTTTCCGGCGCCGCCGAGACGTACCTTCAGCTGCTCGGCCTGGCACTGCCCAATGACGTGAACACGTTCGACCGGGACAACCGGCTGTTCCCTCGCTCTCGAGACCCCGGAGCCGCACAGGTGGTCCATGACTCCTACATCGTTTTCCCCCACCTGACCCCGTTCGCCGACGGGTCCCGACTTTCCCCGCAGGAAGTATCTGACTCGCTCTACCGTACCCCGCTTTTCCTGCTCTCCCAGCAGGGCCCGGCCGCGCGGTTCAGTCTGCAGTTGCAATACAACACGGTCGGAGGAGGAGACCGCTCGACCCTCAATTTAGACGCACTCCAGATCCGGGAAGGCAGCGAGCAACTCTACCTGGGCGGTCGGAAACTCGAGCGCGGGGTGGATTACAACGTCGCCTACGATCTCGGCACGGTGACGTTCTTGAACCCCGATGCGCTCTTCGGGCAATCGAGCGCTCAGGTGACGGCGAAATTCGAGCGACAGGGTGTGTTTGCTGTGGCGCCGACGACCATTCTGGGCTTGAGCACCCGTTACTCACTGGGAGAGCGAGGGGCGATCAACCTGATCGGACTCTACCAACGGGAGTCGAGCGCGTTCAACCGTCCGGCTCTGGGGTTCGAAGCTTCGGCCAACCTAATCGGTGGCATTAACACGGAGCTGCACTTCAAGCCCCAGTTCATCACCCGCTTGCTCAACGGGCTGACGTCGAGCGCGGCGTCGGCCCCCTCGACCCTCGATCTCAATGCCGAGTTTGCCCTCTCGAAACCCGACGTCAACCGGTCGGGCCAGGCCTACCTGGAGGAGTTCGAGGCGGACGCCGGGGCGGAAGTCTCGTTGCAGGAGACCGCCTGGGAGTTCGGCAGCCGCCCAGAGCAGGCCAACGGAGTGGAAGATATCGGATTCGCCGGCGGGTTCGATCCGGCCGATGCGGTCGCGCTGACCTGGCAGAATCTGGTCAGAGTAGGTGGGCAGACGCTCCGGGTGAAGCCTCAGGACATCGACACCTTGATCCGACTCGTCGGACAAGGCGAACAGGAAGAGACCGTCATGTACCTGACGCTGCACGCCGACACCGCCGGCGGCATGGTGCAGCAAAACAACGCCTCCCGATGGACCCTGCCAGCTCGGCCCTCCCGGCCGCGCTGGCGTTCGATGGTGACGTCTCTCAGTCCCACCGGGATCGATCTTACCCAGGACGAATTCCTGGAGTTCTGGGCCCTGCAACCCACCGGCCAGCCGGCCAACACCGCCGGTCTCCGACTCATTTTCGATCTCGGCACGGTCAGCGAAGATGCGCTCGCCGTCGCTCCGGATTCGTTCGCGGTCAATGGCAGCGATACGGTGTTCACCGGCCGGCAGTACATCGGGGCTGGGCGCCTGGATACCGAGCGCAGTGCCGTGGGGATCTTCAACGCGGGCGTTGACGACATCGGCATCCTGGGTGACCGGCCTGACAACATCGTGGAGGTGGGCCAGGGTCCGATTGGTGAGCTGCCACTCTGCCAACGGCTGCTGCAGAACAGCGTCCCGGTATTCCCCTGGGGCGACCTCAGCAGCCGCTGCACCCGAGGCAACGGGGTGCTTGACACCGAGGACCTGAACGGCGACGGGGTTCTCGATGCGGCGGGACCGAACGAGAGCGTGTTCCGGTATATCGTGGATCTCGCGGCCGACAGCTTCTTCGTCCGCAACGGCGTCACCCTGGTCGGCAGCGATCAGCAGACCACCACTTGGAAGCTCTATCGCATTCCGCTCCGCTCGGTAGCCCAAACGCTGGGCACTCCAACCATGCGGCTGGTGCAGCACCTGCGCATTACGCTGGCAACTCCGCCCGATCCCGGAACGCCGGATGTGGTGGCGCGGATCGCGGTCGCCCGGATGCGCTTTGTGGGATCGCCCTGGACCCGCCGGAGTGAGACTC
Organism: Gemmatimonadales bacterium; assembly: GCA_044867445.1. Classification (GTDB taxonomy): domain Bacteria; phylum Gemmatimonadota; class Gemmatimonadetes; order Gemmatimonadales; family GWC2-71-9; genus CAVVWJ01. The sequence goes on along the minus strand of JBIOUY010000129.1, from coordinate 5,950 downwards.
CGATCCTGGGGCTCTCGGGTGCGCTCGGACAGCCGCACGGTGCCGTGTCCACCTCCATCGTCACCACCGAGAACAAGAGTGACCTGGGCTACGAATCACCCCCGGGAGTAACCGACGACGTGGCCCGTCGGGGCGGTGATCGTGAGGCCCAGGGCACTCAGATCAACGAGAAGTCGCTCCGGATTCGGGCAACCGATCTCGGCGTGAACGAGCGGGCCGAGGCCTATCTCCGGTTTCCGTCGGGTCCCAAGAACCTTCTGGCCTATCGCGATCTTCGAGTCTGGTTCCGAGGGCGGGGGCCCGGATGGGAGGAGGGTGATCTCCAGGCTTTCATCAAGCTGGGGAGCGACAATGACAACTTCTATCTCTATCGCACGTCCGCCAAATCGACCACCTGGGAGCCAGAGATCATAGTCCAGCTGGAGACCTGGCGTCAGCTGCGCGCAACAATCGAGAATGCGTGGCTTCGAGGCGACCCGCCGTCTGGGGCAACTGCCTGCGGCCTCGAAGATGTAGGCGCCTATGTCGCCTGCGATGGGCCGTACCTGGTCCAGGTGCTGAGTCCGGGCGTGAACCCGCCCAACCTCGCAGCCATCCAGGAACTCTCCGCCGGCATCTTCCGCGTGGCCGCGGCCGTCACGGTCTCCGAAGCGGAGCTCTGGGTCGACGATATCCGGTTGGGCGAGCCGCTCTCCAACACCGGCACCGCCAGATCGATTGATGCCCGTCTTGCGGCATCCGATGTGGCCAACGTCAGCGCCTCGTACATCTCCCAGAACGGGCAGTTCAGGCAGCTGAACCAGGATCCGACCTACAAGACGACGGACGCCCTACAGCTCAATGGCGCCCTGCGGCTCGAGCGCTTCCTCCCCACCGCGCTGGGGCTGACCGTTCCGCTGACCGTGAGATACGCTCGCACGGCGGTAGACCCGGAGCTCCTCAGCGGGAGCGATCTCCGCGGGAGCGCTCTGCCGGGACTTCGCAAACCGGATTCCTGGAGCGCCACCTATTCGATCGCCATTCGGAGGAACCGGCCCGGAACCGAGTGGCTCTCCAAGGCTCTCTTCGATCCGCTCTCCTTCACCGGGAATCTCACCCAGGGCAGGGCTCGCACCGAGCTCTCCGAGGCGACGGCCAAGGCGTACTCCGTCAACGTGAACTATTTCCTCCAGATGAAGCGGCACGGCTTTCGTCTGCCGCTCGGCGGGCTGGTCAAGGGCTTGCCCAAGTGGCTTCGCGAGGGTCAGCTGGGCAAAGGATTGGAAAAGGCAGACGTGAGCCTGGTCCCGTCCAGAGTTCGCCTGGGCTCGGGCTTAAGCCGAAACGAAGCGAACTCCACTGCCTTCCGAGTGCCGATCGCACGCGATGACGATGCGCTGATTCGCCCGGCACTCTCGTTGACTCATCTCTGGCAGAACTCGGCGGGGCTCACGTGGCAACCGCTGGGAATGCTGAGCCTCAATGGAGACCTGACCAGCACTCGGGATCTCCGGGTCTACCCTGACAGCTCTCCAATCGGACGGCTGGCCTATAGCGAGCGGCGGTTCTTTCTGGGCGTGCCGGTCGGTGTCGAGCGCGACCGCACGCTCACGACCGCGCTGGCCCTGACTCCGGGGATCGCTTCATGGCTTCGGCCCCGATTCCTGAGCAGCAGCAATTTCCTGCTCTCGCGCACCCTGTCCAGCCGTCCACCGGTGCGAGTGGATGAGGACAGCGGTGCCTTCATCCTGCCTCAGACGCTCAACAATAGCCGAACCAACGAGCTGGGGGCCGGGGTGGACTTTGGAAAGGTGGTGAGGCAGCTGTTCGGGGACAGCAGTGGAGTCGGGAAGGCCTTCGGGAAAATTCGACCGCTGGATCTCAGTACCCGGCTCACCCGGACCTCGACCTACGATCTCAGCGCGTTCGATCCGAGCGTCGGATATCAGCTGGCGTTGGGAGGGCTGGATCACTTCCTCAGCCGGGAGGGCGAGAGCGCCATCGGTGCCTCGGAGTCGAGAACAGCGACGATCGCCGGTGGGGCCGACCTCCCTTTCGGCCTGTCGATAACGCTTTCTCACGCGCTCACCCGGACGACCCGGTTTCAACAGGTGGGTGATGGGTTCGTTCAGACCGAGGTCCACCAAGAAGAATGGCCGGTGGGAAACCTTCGCTGGAGCCAGACCTTTCGCGGCGGGCCGCTGACCCAGCTGGCCTTGGGCACCGCAGTCCGACGCCGCGAAGGGAGCTCGGTCCAGGCGAATCTGTCGGGAGCGCCCGCACTCACGGCCACCCGATCTCTCTCGGTCAATCCCGATCTGCAGGTCGGCTTTCGCAATGGTATACAGCTGGCGGTGGCACTCACTTCACTCAGCCAGCGCAACGCATCGAATGGAAACGAGACCTTATTGGATCAGGACGATCTGACTGGCACCTTGAACTATACCTTCCGCCTGCCGCGTTCCCTGAGCCGGCAACGCAAGCAGGCCCGCAGCTCGTTGACCGTAATCTCCGCCAACGCTCATAGCTGCCTCCAGCAGCGGGCGGCGAGTGATTGCACCGTGATCTCTGATGTCGAGCGGAAGGAATTCCGGGCCGGCGTGGATACTGATCTGCTCCAGATGCTGAACGCGGGTCTCCAGGCGGGCTACACCATCAACGACGCCAAGCATCTCAGTCGACGCACCTCGCAGATCTCTGTCATCGCTTCGTTCCAGCTATCGCTGTTTGCGGGGGACTACAGGCAAGAGCAGTGAGAAGTGAGGAGTGAGGAGTGAGGAGTGAGCAGTAAGCAGTAAGCAGTGAGCAGTAAGCAGTGAGCAGTAAGCAGTGAGCAGTCGGTCGTAGCCGATGTCACCCTGGAGGGAGCCCGTAGGGGCAACCGGAAGGGACCAGACCCTGAAGCGTACTCGCAAACGCCTGGATTCTGCTATCTTCCGCACGCTCTCCTTCTCACTTCTCACTTCTCACATCTCACTTCTTACTTCTTACTTCTCCCTTCTCTCCCATGCGTCTTCTCCGTCCGACTGCGGTCCTCCTGCTGCTCTGTGCCTGCCGTGAGGCTCCACGGGCCCGCGAGTTCAATGGGGCAGGCGCGTTTCACTATATCGAGACCCAGGTGGCGTTCGGGCCCAGGATTCCGGAGACCGAGGCGCATCGGCGGGAAAGTGAGTGGCTCGACAGCTTGCTCCGGCTGCGAGCCGACACGGTGATTGCCCAGCGGTTCGATCACATCACCGCCTCGGGTGATACTCTCCATCTGACCAACTACATCGCCCGCTTCCGGCCGGCAGCCGCCTAGAGGATTCTGTTTCTGGCTCATTGGGACAGCAGGCCCAAAGCGGACGGCCCCACCTCGACCGACTCGACCAAGCCGGTGCTTGGGGCCAACGACGGTGGCTCCGGTGTCGCGCTCCTGGTCGGTGTGGCTGACGTGCTCAAGGGCCATCCGCCCACCACCGGCGTCGATCTGCTGTTCGTGGATGGTGAGGACTATGGCGACTTCACCAAGACCCCCGACGACGTGCTGATCGGATCCCGCTACTACGCGGCGCACCAGGTCCCGGGGCCCAAGCCGCTCTATGCGGTCTTGTTCGATCTCATCGCCGACAAGGACCTCCAAATCTGGCAGGAAGGCAACTCGCTGACCGGTGCGCCGGAGGTGGTGCAGCTGGTGTGGGAAACGGCGGAGGACCTGGGCTACAAGAAATACTTTGTGGATTCGCCGAGACACACGCTCATCGATGACCATCTCGAGTTGCAGAAGGTGGGGATCCGGGCCATCGACGTGGTCGACTTCGACTATCCCTCCTGGCACACGACCCAGGACACGATCGACAAGGTGAGCGCCGCGAGTTTGCAGATAGTGGGCGACGTGGCGGTGGCGCTGGTGCGTCGCGAGGGTTCTTAGGGCGGAAATCTCTGGCCTTTTACCACAGAGGCACAGAGGACACAGAGGGCTCCGCCTCACCTCTGGCTCCAATGGCTAAACTGCAACACGAAAGGCACGAAGCACACGAAGGAGACGAAGGAGCACCCACAAAAACAATTTGCTTGTTGTTGCTGTTCTTTGTGTCCTTCGTGACCTTCGTGCCTTCGTGGTGAAAGGCCGCAGGATCGCCGTCGGCGCACCGAGCCCTCTGTGGCCTCTGTGCCTCTGTAGCGAAGGTGGCGGGGGGGTCGAGTGGCGCTAACTCGCGTAAAAAAAGCGGGATGTGGCGCTGAATTGCTTACCGCCCTACCGCCCTACTGCCGTACCGTCCTGCATGCCGCCCGCGGAACGAAAAGCGCTCATCCTGCTCTTCTCGCTGGGCGTGGTTGGCCAGGGAGTGCGTTGGGTCGCTACTCGTCCGGGAGAACCGCCGGGTGAAGTCCAGTTGCTGGACGTGCTTCCTCCCCGGTCTCCTCTGCCGCATCGCGATAGCGCTCTGGCCCTGGCTCGCCCGCTCGGTCCCGGGGAGCGAATCGATGCCGATCGCGCAGGACCAGAGGAGCTGGCCCGGCTCCCCCGGGTGGGCCTGGCACTGGCCAAGACTATCGTGGCCGATCGTCAGGCAAATGGTCCGTTTGGAGGGCTAACTGCCCTGGATCGGGTGCCCGGCATCGGACCGGGACTGCTGCAGATTGTCGGCCCGCATCTCTCGTTCAGTGGGACGCCTGCTCCGGCTCAAGTGCCAATTCCCGCACTCCCGGCCCAGAGTTTGCTTGGCTCGGCGGTTCCTCCCATCCCAGGCACCCGGCTCGATCTCAATGCGGCGGGCGTCGCTGAGCTCGACGCGCTGCCCGGTATCGGCCCTGCTCGTGCCCGTGCGATCGTGCGCTATCGCGAGGAGCACGGCCGCTTTGCGGCGGTGGAGGACTTGGCTCGAATCCCTGGATTCGGGCCGGCTGCACTGGCCCGCGTGCGCGACCGGGTCGAGGTGCGGTAATCCTTGACTCTCGCGCCCCTGGGTCTACGCTCCGTGACTGCCCCCAGATCCTCCAGCCATTCAAATCGACCCCACGAACCAATGGCGATCCCACCCACCGGTGGAGCCGGCCTCGGCGAAATCCTCCTTCGGGAGGGTCTCATCTCGCGCGAAAAGCTCGCGCAGGCCAACGCCGAGCAAAAGACAACCAAGCATCGCCTTGGGTATGTCCTGGTCAAGCTGGGGCTGGTCCCCGAGCTGGAGATCACCAAGGTAGTGGCTCGACAATGCCGCATGCCGGCCGTGGATCTCTCACGGTTCGAGGTAGACCCCAAGATTCTGAAGCTGGTCCCGGCCGACATGGCCACCAAGGGCGTCGTGCTTCCGCTCAAGCGCGAGGGGCGCACCCTCACCGTCGCCATGGCCGATCCCACCGATCTGGGCCTCCTCGAAGACCTCAAGTTCATCACCCGGTTTGACCTCTTTCCAGTGCTCGCCGGCGAGTTCACCCTGCGAACGCTGATCGAAAAGCACTATGCGGTCAGCGGCGAGCAGGAATTGTCCAATATCATCAAGGACATGGAGGCGACGGGCGAAGATGTGGAGGTGGTGGAGGAGCAGGAGGAGGAGACCGCCACCCAGGCGCAGATCGAGGATGCGCCGGTGGTCAAGCTCATCAACGGTCTCCTGATCGACGCGGTGAAGCGGGGTGCCAGCGACATCCACATCGAGCCATTCGAGCACGAAATCCGGGTGCGTTACCGGGTAGACGGCGCGCTGCTCGAGATCATGCGCCCGCCGCTCCGGATGAAGGCGGCTCTCACCTCACGCATCAAGATTCTTTCGCAGCTCAACATTGCGGAGCGCCGTGTCCCCCAAGACGGCCGCCTCAAGTTGAAGCTGGGCAACCGGGTGATCGACTTCCGCGTTTCCACCCTGCCGGTGCTCTTCGGCGAGAAGATCGTGCTCCGAATTCTCGACAAGGGCAACCTGACCCTCGATCTCACCAAGTTCGGGTTTGAGCCCAAGGCCGAGAAGGACCTGATGCGGGCGATCCTCAACCC
>JBIOUY010000128.1:0-3895 GCA_044867445.1 Gemmatimonadales bacterium | reverse complement strand
TCAGCCCCGCTCACCATCGTGATTGACAGCGGCGAACGCTATCCCTGGCGGTTTCCCGGCTCAGACATCCAGCGCCGGAAGCTCCCCTCGGGCGACTACGCCCTGCTCGACGGGGAGCGCATCGTCGCCGTGGTCGAGCGCAAGAGCTACGACAACCTGCTGACGGAGCTGGGCGCCGTTCAGGCGCTCCACCAGGACCTTGCCGATCTGGAGACTCGGGAGAGCCCGGCACTGGTGATCGAGGCCGACTACCGCGACTTCCTCGATCCCGCCCGGCTCGCCGGTCGCTGGCCGCCGGCCTATCTCGCCCGGGTGCTGGCGGAGATCGCCGCGATGCATCCGGCGCTGCCGGTGATCTACGCCGGCAACCGGAAGCTGGCGAATCTCTGGACTCTTCGCTTCTTCACCGCGGTCGCCGCGCGGCGGGGCGACGCGGGGCCGCCGCTGGTGCGGGAGCTCGAGCTGCGCTACGACCCCGCGCCGCCGGAACCGGGCCTGGACGAGCGGGTGCGGCACGCGGTGCTGGAGGAACTGCCGGCGCCATTTGCGTTCGCCGAGCTAGCAGCCCGGTTCGTGGAGACTCCGCCCGCTCGGCTCCGCCGGATCCTGGAGCAGCTCAGGCGGGAGGGGCGGATCGCGCGGACCGGAGCCGGGCGTGGGGCGCGGTGGGAGCCGACAGCTAGCAGCTGACAGCTGACAGCTGACAGCTGACAGCTAACAGCTAACAGCTAACAGCTAAAGGCTAACGGCTAACGGCTAACGGCTAAAGGCTAAAGGCTAAGGACTAAAGGCTTAGGGATGGCCATATGAGAATAGCCCCCGCCCGGAGCAAGCTGCCGCTGGACGCCTTGAAGCGCCTGGAACGTCCGGCCTTGCCCGCCGGTATCAGCGCGGCCGCCGCCGTCGCCGCCGAGCGCGAGGAAGCGTATTGAGGCGAGTTCCGAGTTCAAGATCGGCATCCCAGGACGAGAGCGTACGCCCCGCTGTCCCGCGGCAAGCTTGTTGCCCCACCCACCCGGCGTTCCCCAAATGCGCTTCGCAGGTGACCCCCCGCCGGAGGATCGATGTCTGCTTCTCCCTTGGTTTTGACCCTGGTCTTCCTGCTGGGGAACGTGGTTCCCGGCCTGGCGCAGGACTCGTCCGATAGTGCGTTCAGCAAGATCCCCTGGCAGCACGGCCCGATCTTGGGCGACCTCGGCCGGGAGGCGCAAGTCGCCGTCCCCGACGGCTGCATGTTCACCGGCGCGGATGGCACCCGGCAGTTCATGGAACTCAACCAGAACCCGGTCAGCGACATCGAGCGCGGCACCATCCTCTGCCGCATCGCGGACACCAAGGGCGAAACCGAGTCGAGCTGGTTCGCCGTCTTCGAGTTCGACGAGAGTGGATACGTCAAGGATGACGAGAAGAAGTCTCTCGATGGGGATGCCATTCTCGCTTCGTTGAAGAAAGGCAACGAGCACGGAAACGAGGAGCGGAAGAAGCACGGGTGGGACGCCATCTACCTCGACGGCTGGCAGCTTGCGCCCCACTACGACGAGCAAACCAATAACCTCACCTGGGCTACCCGTCTCCATTCCGATGACAGCTCCCGGGTCCTCAACCACTCCGTCCGACTGCTCGGCCGAGGCGGCGTGATGTCGGTGGACCTGGTCGTCTCACCCGACTACTACCAGCGGGCGCTTCCGGCGTTCAACGCCATGGTAGCTGACTTCAAGTACAAGAGCGGCCACACCTATGCCGAATGGCGGAAGGGCGACAAGATCGCCAGCTATGGGCTGACGGCCCTGGTGGCCGGCGGTGCCGGCGCGGCGCTGGTCAAGACGGGCCTGCTCCAGAAATTCGGCAAGGCGATCGTGGCGGTGCTGGTGGCCGGAGTCGCCGCCATCCGAAAGTTCCTCTTCGGCAAGGGCAAGGACTCGACGGCCAACGCGTGACGGTCCCGTTGCTCGCCGGAGTAGATTGGCAAGTCGTGGGCCTCTTCGCGGTGCTCGTGCTTGCGGAAGGCCTCCGGCGGGTTCCCGCTGGGGGCCTGATCGTTCGACGGATCGGGTGGAGCGGCTGGAAACCGACCGGTGAAGAAGAGGCGCGCACCCGCTGGCGACTGGTGTCGTGGTGGTCGCCCGTCGCGTCCGCGCTGGTGTTGCCGCCGCTTGGCGATCCAGCCAGCCTCTCGACCGACGAGCTCGCCGCGCGAGTCGATGTGGCACGGCGGGCGGCGCCCTGGCTTGCCGGCGGCGGAGAACTCGCGCTGGCGGCCCTGGTTCTCGGATTGCCCATAGCTTCCGCGCGGTTCGGCGCTCTCGGCTTCTACGCCGGTGCAGGAGTGGTTGTCGCCCTCGCTGTTGCGACTGCCTCGATCGGCGTGTCGGCACTCCGGCGCTTGGCCTGTATGGGCGCCCCGCGCCCTGGTCGGGTGCTGGGCTGGTACTCCCCTTTCGCCAGCGGGCGAGTGCTGGAAGGAGTGTACGAGGCGGCGCTGGCCGGCGTATCTCCGGCGCAGGCGCTTCGGATGCTCGCGGGCGAGCAGGTGTTCGCGGAGTGGGCCCGGCCACGGGCTTACGACGTGGTGCACAGCGGGTTAGTGGACCCGGATCTCTCGGCGGCGGCGGACATTGCCACACTGAAGAGGATCGTCGCCTCCGAGCCGCGCATGGACTCGGGCGCAGGGTCATACTGCCCGCGTTGCGCGGCTACCTGGTCCGTGGTGCGAGAGTCCTGTTCCGACTGCGACGTAGCACTCGTGAGCAGAGCGCAGCGTTAACCCCTGTGCGAAGCCAAGCCACGACAGCCTCTGCCCACGTCGCGCAGCTGTTTCAGCAGCCGCAGGTCGACCCCAATGGTATAGCGCAACGAATCAAGCAGTCCTTCGTGGTGCCTCTCCTTCCCTGCCCGATACCCTTCGGACGCAAGAGCGGCGGCGGCAACGGCAACTGTGGCAGCATGCGCGAACCCGAGCCGGGCATCCACACTGACCCCAGCCACCCCCGCGTCAGCCAGACTTCGATCGGCCACGGCGAGGAGTCGACCGACTTCCTCGGCGGACACGGGAATGGCCTGCAGCCAACCGTTTTCGTTCCACTGGGCGAGCGTCAGGGGGAGCACTCCGATCAAATCGATTAGAGGTCGGCCAAGGATCGTGGTGAGAAAGTGCCGTTGATCCTTGAGACCACGATGGAACTCGGCCGACGTGTACACGGTGGGATTCACCGGCCGCCCCAGCCGCTGCTCTGTCGGCGCGAGCGAGTCGGTGACCTCGGAGAACTCGACTTTGCCGACTACCAAGACGTCAATATCGCTCGACGGCTTCAGTGTTCCTTCCGCCAGCGAACCGTAGACGCCGGCATAGATAATCTTGTCCGCCAGGCCCGCCAGCGCAGCGCGAACCAAGTCCGGTGCGCCCATCGTCTGCTCCAGCAGGGCGCGGAGGGCATCGAAGACTGGCGAGAGGCGGTTGGCCTGATAGAAGATTTGTCGGCCCCGGCGCTCCGATCGTACCAATCCGACGCGTTCCAGATCCCGCAGGTCGCGCTGCGTGGTTCCGGCGCTGATACCGGTCAGGCGCGCAAGCTCGCGAAGGTAGAAGGACTGCTTCCCCTCATCCAGCTTCACCACCTGCAGCCGCTGGGGCTTCTTCTTTCCGGTGCTCGCCCTGGCCTCGCCCCGAGCCAGCCGGTATTCTTGAATCAGATCTCTCCATCCACTCCAATTGGCGGACATCCCCGAGCAGCTTCAGCGCGGTCTCGCCGACCGGTACCAGCTCGAGCGTGAGCTTGGGCGCGGCGGCATGACGACTGTGTACCTGGCCCAAGACCTCCGCCACGACCGACCAGTCGCCCTGAAGGTCCTCCATTCCGAGCTGGCTGCGGCGCTCGGTCCTGAGCGCTTCCTGCGC
>JBIOUY010000127.1:0-13767 GCA_044867445.1 Gemmatimonadales bacterium | reverse complement strand
TGGGGGATATCGCCGTATGAGTCTGTCTCCATCGCCATCGACAGTGCCAGCCTGAGGTACCCCTGGTGGGTCCCGCTGGCACCGGCGCTGGAACTTCAAATGGAAGCCGGCCGGTTTCGTCAGGTATCGCTACCTGTGGTCTCAGGGGCCACGTTGGAAGGCCGCGTTCGTTGGGAGGGCAGCCAGGGATCGCCGGCTGGGCTCACGCTTCGACTGCGAAACCTGCAGACCGGTGCCATCCGGCCGCTTTCTCTGTTCAGCGACGGCTCGTTCTACGAAGTCGGCATACCACCCGGTGACTACGAGGTTACCGGAACCCTCATGGGTGCGTCTGGTGCCAGCGAGAGCGCCGCGGCTCGGCTGACAGTGCCCGCTCAATCCGCTTCCGAACGCGAGTCCACTGAGCCCTTGCTTCTCACCGGCTTGTCCATCGTGCTCCGGCCGGAGTCGAAGCCAACGGTAGCTGCCCAACCGGATCATTGAATCAGATGACGATTGAGGGCGGCCGGGTTCGCCTGACCCGTCCGCCCTCTCCTCTTCCCGCCCTCTCCGTCTTTTCCGTCCTCTGCGTCTTCTAACTACCACCGATAGTGCGCGAACGCCCGATTGGCCTCGGCCATCCGGTGGGTGTCTTCCTTCTTCTTAATGGTGTTGCCTTCACCCTTGGACGCGAGAATGAGCTCCGCTGCCAGACGCTCGGCCATGGTCTTTTCGGTCCGGGCCCGGGCGAAGGAGATGAGCCAACGCATGGCGAGTGCGGTGCGCCGGTCCGGGCGAACCTCCACCGGCACCTGCAACGAGGCACCGCCAACCCGGCGACTCTTCACCTCGAGCGTCGGCTTGGCGTTGTTCACCGCCTGCTTGAACACCGACACCCCGGGCTGCCCAGTGCGCTCCTCGATCAGATCCATGGCCGAATAGAAAATGCCTTCGGACACGCTCTTCTTGCCCTTGACCATCAGGTTGTTGAGGAACTTGGAGACCGTCTGGCTGTCGTACCGCGGATCGGCCGGCACCGGCCGCTTGACCGCTTTATTGCGTCGGCTCACGGCTTGGCTCCCTTGGCTGCTGGCGCGGCGCCGCCACCGGCCGCTTTGGGCCGCTTGGCACCGTACTTGGAACGGCTCTGACGACGATCATTCACCCCGGCCGAATCCAGCGTTCCCCGCACGATATGGTAGCGGACGCCAGGGAGATCTTTGACCCGGCCGCCGCGGATGAGCACGATCGAGTGCTCCTGCAGATTGTGGCCCTCGCCGGGAATGTAAGCGGTGACCTCGAAGCCATTGGTGAGCCGCACGCGGGCCACTTTCCGGAGAGCCGAATTCGGCTTCTTGGGAGTGGTGGTGTACACGCGAGTGCAGACTCCACGCTTCTGCGGATTGGACTTGAGGGCCGGAGCCTTGTCCTTGGCCTGGACGTCTTTCCGGCCGTGCGAAATGAGCTGATTGATAGTCGGCATAACCCTGAGGCTGAAGAACTGCTGCAAAGCCCGATTTTCGGGAGAGACTTGTAAAATTAGATGAGCACGGTGCTTAGGTCAAGACAAGTCGGTCCCACTCCAGCCCAGCGCCTCGAAGAACGCCCCACCCGCCGCCGCTTTTTGCGCTCGCGCTGGCTTTTTGAGAGGCCAAATAGCCGAACTCTCACCCCCCGCAGGGCTTAGCGCCCGGGGTTGGGGCGGCCCCTTCCTTGCCATTCTCCGATCGGCCGGCACAGTCGCTCGGCAAGCAACCACGATTGGAGCACCCATGCAGTTCTCCCGCACCTCGCTTTTCCTTCTTTGTATGGCCGCCGGCATCACCCCCCGCGCCGGTGCTCAATCAAAGGATGACCCCTGGAAACCGTTTGCTGAGGTCATTAAGGGCAGCGAGGTTGGCAGCGGGATCTTCACCCTCTACTTCAAGCACGACAACGTCTACCTCTCGCTCACACCCCAGCAGCTTGACCGGGACTATCTCCTGGTCACCCAGATCTCCCAAGGTATTGGCGAGCTCGGCTTGGATGGCGGAGCGTCGCTTCGTTCTGACCTGATCCGCTTTCATCGCGAGACCGACCGGATCGAGCTCTGGGTCATCAACCCCCACTTCGCCGCCGCACCGGGATCGCCCCTCGCGCGCACCGTGGCTTACTCTTTCGGCCACTCGGTAGCTCAATCATTTCCCATCGCCACCGTGCGGGACACCAGCGAGATCCTGGTGGACATCGCGCCTTTCCTGCTCTCGGACTGGGGAGACGTCGGCACGGTCTTTCAGAACGCGATCACGCAGAAGAAGCTGAGCGGCGCCATCTCACTCGACGACAAGCGCTCGAGTCTTCAGGAGCTGCACCTCTTCCCCGCTAACCTCGAGGCCGAGGTGCGGCTCACCTTCCAAAGCCCGCGTAACCTGGGCTTGGAGACCGTCCCCGACTACCGCTGGATTCCTATCGGGGTCCATTATTCGTTCCTCGAGCTGCCTTCCACGCCAATGCGGCCCAGGTTCGCCGACGACCGGGTCGGCTACTTCGTGTCCGCTTTCAAGGATTTCTCCCGGGACACCGCGGAGACTTACTTCGTCCGCTACGTGAACCGCTGGCGGCTGGAGAAGAAGGATCCCACGGCAGCGATGAGCGAGCCGGTGCGTCCGATCACCTACTACATCGATCGCACGGTGCCGCTCGAATGGCGACCCTACGTGCGAGCCGGGATCCTGGAATGGAATCGAGCGTTCGAGGAGGCCGGATTTCGTGAGGCGATCCAAGTCCTGGATGCGCCGGACGACAGCGCCTGGAGTGCCGAGGACGCCCGCTATTCCACCGTCCGTTGGACCGCAACCAATCGGATCTACGCTATAGGACCAGCGAACGTGGATCCCCGAACCGGCGAAATTCTGAACGCGGACATCCTGGTATCGGCCGCGTGGATTCAGGCGTGGCGGGGTGAGTCGCGGGAATACGGCGCGCCGTATGCCTCGGTGCAATCGGCCTTTGCGCCAGACTCCATTCTACCCGGCTCCGCCAATCTCAATCTCCTCTGCCAGCTCGGCGAAGGCCTGGCCCGCGAAGGCAGTGTCGCCCAGGCGCTGTTCGCCGCCCGGGGCGCGATTGCGTCGGGGGGCGAAGTTCCTCGCGAGTACATCGGCCAGGCCTTGAAGGCGCTGGTGATGCACGAGGTCGGGCACACCCTCGGGCTGCGTCACAATTTCCGGGGTTCCGCGGGAGCCACGGCCGCGGAGCTTGCCGACCCCAGCTATACCGCCGAGCACGGGATGGGAGTCTCCGTCATGGACTACAGTCCCCCGGCTCTCGCCCTGGAGCCGCAGCGGCAGGGGGACTACTACGCGCCGACCATCGGCAGCTACGACCGTTGGGCTATCACCTATGGCTACGCCGACGTGGCGCACCAGGCCTCGTTGAGCCAACACACCGGTAAGGGAGCCGCGGCGGAGGGAGCAGCCTGGTCTCCCGATGTGGAGCTCAACGGACTTCGGGCGATCGCCTCTCAGGCAGCCGATCCAGCTCACCTCTACGCCAGCGACGAAGACGCAGGGTTCGGCGGGTTCGGACTCGATCCCACCGTCTCGCGATACGACCAGACTAGTGACCCGCTCGGCTGGGCTCGGGACAGAGTGACCCTGATCAACCGGCTCTTCGATTCGCTGGATACCCGGGTGGTCGCGCCTGGTCAGGGATATGCCAAGTTGCGCTCGGCGTTCACCGACCTGCTGACGGATCGTTGGTACGCCCTGCTGGTGGCCACCAAGTACATCGGCGGGGCAAGCACCTCGCGAGACCATCGGGGAGATCCCGACGCTCGGCCGGCGTTGGTCACCATCCCGGCAGACCGGCAGCGGGAAGCCCTTGCCTTCTTGGCACAAGCGGGATTCGGGGAGAATGCTTATCATTTCTCCTCCGAACTCCTGAGCCATCTCGGTCCGGACCGCTGGATGCACTGGGGTACTACCCCGGGCGCCGACGGCCGCCCCGATTTTCCGCTGCACGACTGGGCCACGGCCCAGCTGGGCTCGCTGCTCGGCCAGCTGCTCGATCCGACTATTTTGTCTCGCCTCCGCGACGCCGAGCTTCGCGCGCCGGAGGGCGAGCCGACGCTCGGCCTGCCCGAGCTGTACGGCACGCTCACGAGTCAGATCTGGGCCGAGCTGGGAGGATCATCGCGCCCTAGAAACATCGGTTCGGTTCGCCGGGACCTGCAGCGGCTTTACCTGAACAACCTGGTCCGGATGGTGGTGAACCCGGTTCCCGGGACCCCGGAAGACGCGCGGACCCTCGCCCGCGCGACGCTGGTGGAATTGAACGCGAGGCTCGACCGCGCGATGCGGAGTTCCCGAGACCTGGATGCCTACACCCAGGCCCACCTGGCGGACTCCCGCGAACGGATCAACCAGACCCTCAACGCGCAGGTCATTCAGACCGCCGGTACGACAAGGTAAGCTGCCCATGCTCAGCACTCCCACCACTGATCCCTCACCCCTGATCCAAGCCTTCGTCTACATGGCCGGGATTCTCACCGGCTATGTCCTGCTCACCACTCCAGACGAGTGGCAGCGCGCCTGGGCGGTGCTGCGCGACGTGCTCGGAGCCGGCCGACGGAGAGAGTAGACCCACCCTTCCGCCAGGTACGAGGTGCCCTGTTACCCTTCTAGCATGGCACTTCCTACTTCCCCCCTGTTTGTTCGGAACCTGCGCAAGGCATACGACGACGTCGTCGCGGTCGATGGACTCGATCTCGAGGTCCTTCCAGGCGAGTGTTTCGGGCTCCTGGGCCCGAACGGCGCGGGCAAGACCACGACCATAGAGATTTGCGAAGGCCTGACCGCTCCCGACGCGGGCGAAGTTGTCGTGCTCGGGCGCCGCTGGGGCCGGGATGATGCTCAGCTGAGAGAGCTATTGGGAATCTCCCTTCAGGAAACCCAGTTCTCCGAGAAGCTCACGGTGAACGAAACCATTCAACTGTTCCGCAGCTTTTACCGCCACGGCCCTGAACCCGACACCGTCATCGAGATGGTCCAACTCCAGGAGAAGGCCGACGGCCGCGTCGGTCAACTCTCCGGAGGGCAGAAGCAGCGATTGGCGCTCGCCTGCGCGTTAGTGGGCGACCCGGAGCTGCTCTTCCTGGACGAGCCCACAACCGGTCTCGACCCGCAGTCCCGCCGTCAGCTCTGGGATCTGATCGAGCGGTTCCGCTCCGGTGGTCGATCAATCCTGCTGACTACCCACTACATGGAGGAGGCAGAGCATCTCTGTGATCGAGTCGCCATCGTCGACCACGGCCGGGTGATCGCCCTGGGGACGCCGCGCGAGCTGGTGGCGTCCCTCCGGGCGGAGCACGTCCTGGAGTTCGCGGTGAGCAACACCGATCAGGTTGATGAAACCGCTCTCGCCGCGCTGGAAGGCGTCTGCTCGGCGACCAGACGCGACGGCAGTTATCGCCTGCAGGTGGAGCAATTGCACCGGACCATGCCGGCGCTAGTGGCTGAGCTGCGGCGCCAAGGCGCGCAACTGAGCGAGCTGCGGACCCACTCGGCGTCGTTGGAGGATGTCTTCGTCACTCTCACCGGGAGGCATCTGCGTGACGAATAGCGGCAACAGCTGGTACCGCCACCCGTTGGTCCAGCTCACGCTGGTGCGTTATCGCGAGTTCTTCCGCGAGCCCGAGGCGGTGTTCTGGGTGTTCATCTTTCCCATCCTGCTCACCGCGGGACTGGGTATTGCCTTCCGGAGGACCGCGCCGGAGCGCACGGCGGTCGCCGTTGTGACATCGGCACCGGGCAGTGGAGAGGTTCTCCAGGCCCTGCGGCAGGACAGCAGCCTGACCGTGGAGGCTTTGGAGGATTCAGCCGCAGCTGATTCTCTTCGAACCGGACGAGTGGCTCTCGTTGTGCGGGCGGTGACGCCCGGGGAAGTAGAGTACGAGTATGATGCCGACCGGCCGGAGAGCCGGAGCACGAGGCTGGTGGTTGACGAGGCGGTCCAACGGGCTGGTGGACAACGGGAAGTTGTCCGGGTAACCGACCGCACAGTCAAAGAGCGCGGCTCCCGCTACGTCGACTTCGTGGTCCCCGGGCTGCTCGGCATGAACCTGATGGGAAGCGGCATCTGGGGGCTCGGCTTCGCGATTGTCGATGCCCGGCGAAAACGACTGCTCAAACGGCTCGTCGCCACGCCCATGTCGAGGGCCCAGTACCTGGCCTCCTTTGCCCTGTCCCGAATGACCCTCCTCATCGTCGAGGTCGTCCTGCTGCTCGGCTTCGCAGTGATCGCCTTTGGGGTTCCCATCCGGGGTTCCCTGCTTCTCCTGGTGCTGGTGTGTGTTCTCTCATCGCTCTCCTTCTCCGCTCTGGGCCTGCTGATCGCCTCCCGAGCGAAGACTGTCGAGGGTGTGTCTGGACTGATGAATCTGGTCATGCTTCCGATGTGGATCTTCTCCGGTGTCTTCTTCTCTGCTTCCCGCTTTCCCGATGCCATACAACCATTGATCCAAGTCTTGCCGTTGACCGCAGTCGTCGACGCTCTTCGTGCCACCATGCTCCAAGGTGCTGGACCAAGTCGCCTGCTGCCGGAATTGGCCGTCATTTCGGGATGGCTGGCGGTCAGTTTCCCCCTGTCGCTCAGGCTCTTCCGCTGGCGCTAGGAACGGGGCCCCAACCCTCGCAATTCCCCCGGCTCACTGCGCCGTTCAGCAAGCCTGCCGCCGGCCGGTTTGGCCTGATCAGATAAGTCACACAACACCAACAACATACCGCGCTGGGTAGTCCGGCGCGGCTCTTGCCCGAACAGGCCAGTTACGGTCGCCCTTGGCCGGGTACCGCCATCCAGGTCAACAGCTTAGAAGCGCGACAGGGGAAGTCGGTTGTGGGGGCCTAGGTCAGGAGGCCGTGCCCGCGAATGTCCGCGAACGTACCTCTTTCAACTGTTCCTGCCCAATCCGCCACCCCAGGCTCCGCCGAGGGGGAGCGCGTCGCCCTTGCCCGCGACCTCGCCGATTTGCTTATGGAGTTCTCCCTCGCCCTCGGCCACCAGTCTGCCTACCCGCAGGGCCACCCCATGCTGCGGGCCGCAGCCGAGCGTCTGAATCACACGCTTGGAGCCGTGCTGGCCGGGCGCGAGACCCTCACGCTGGGAATCGCCAAACGTCAATTCGTCATCAATGGCGTGACCACCGACCCCCGAAGCGAGTTCCTCGCCAAGTTGGCGCAACGATTTCATCGGCATCGGATTGCGGCCCTGCGGTTGGACCGGGGCATCACTCATGAGGAGATCGGTGCTCTGCTTCAGCGCTTGAGCGCCGATCCGCGCCGTGAGCCAGGCCCGCTGGGCCTGCAATCCGAGGATGCGCGGCGATGGACCCACGCACAGTTGTATCCTGCCCGGTACGAAGGCCTCGAGCTTCGATCGGATACTGAGCCGACAACGTCTGAGGATGGTCCTTCCGGCGTCCAACTCTGGCTGGAGATGGCACGGGCTGCTGTGCCGGATGCTTCGGAGAATGAGTCAGGAGGCACCAGCAGTCCGGCGGTGTTGGCTGCAGCGATCAACCGGCATGCCCGGGATGCGACCTACGACGAGACCGTCGTCGGCTATCTCCTCCAGATGACCGAGGAACTGGCCGTAGGAGAGAGCGTGGAACAGGCCTGGCTTCGGCGCCGACTCTCTCGGCTGATCGGCGCGTTGGAACCGGCGGCGCTGCAGCGCCTGCTGGAAATGAGCGGCACCGGACTCCAGCGGCGAAAGTTCGTGCTCGACGCTTCTCAGACCCTCGCGGCGGATGCTGTGGTGAAGGTGGTCGAGGCCGCGGCCGAAAGCTCACAGCGAGCAATCTCCGACAACCTCATGCTGCTCCTGAGCAAGTTAGCCCACCACGCGGAGGCAGGACTGGGGGAAGTCGCCACGGCCGCGGAGGCGGCGCTCCGAGAGAACGTGGGCCAGCTGATTTCCGACTGGGACCTCCAGGATCCGAATCCAGAGGCATACAGCTCGGTGCTTCAGCACATGGCCCACACGGCACCGGTGCAAAGCTCCAACGCGAGCGAATTTGTTCTCGAGCCGGAGGAGATGCTCCAGATTGGGCTCGAGATCGGCGAGGCGGGCCCGCGGGTGATCGCAGCCGCCGAGCGGCTCATTGCGGAGGGCAAGACCCGCAGGCTCGCGGAGCTCCTTGACCAGGCATCCCAGGAAAGCGGAGCGATCGAGAGATTTTGGGAGCGTCTGGTCACATCTGACCTGCTGCGTCAGGCACTCGCCGAGCAGCCGACTGATTTCGCCCTGGTCGAGAGATTCGCCTTGCGTCTGGCTGACAGGGCAGCGGAGCCTTTGCTCGACGCGCTGGCCTCGGCCGACGACCGATCCACCCGATGGAACCTGATTCGAATCCTCACGGCTCTTGGGGACCCGGTCGCACCAGCCCTTGCGGCCCGGTTGCCGGACGCACCCTGGTTCGTGCAGCGCAATCTGCTCGTGCTGCTCGGCCGCCTGGGCAATTGGCCGGACGAGTTTTCGCCGAGTCAGTACACCTCACATAAGGAGGTGCGTGTCCGCCGCGAGGCCTACCGCCTGATGGTGGAGATGCCTTCAACCAGAGACACTGCCATCCGGGAGGGTTTGGCCGACCCGGACCCCGCGATCGTGGCGATGATGCTCCGGGCAGCGGCAACCGGATGCCCGGCCGCAGCCATCCCAACGGTCGAGCGGATACTGGTCCACTCCGCAGGGTCGCTGGAGGTGCGACTGCTGGCCATTCGAGTCGTTGCTGTAGCAAGGAGAGAGGGTGCACCGGAACACTTGCTTGCGCTGGTGCGGCGGCCGCGCCGCTGGTGGTGGGGGAGTCGGCTGGCACCCAAGTCCCCGGTGCTGCTGGCAGCGCTCAAGGCTCTAGCCGAGGGGTGGGCCTCCAATCCCAAGGTCGTGCCGGTATTGACCGAGGCCGCGGACCATCGGGATCCCGAGATCCGCGCCTCGGTCGGGGGGCCGGGCACATGAGCGATCCGGTACGCTTTCTGAGCGCGCTCTCCAATGCCCTGGCGTCCGCGTCGCTCTACGGCGAGGCCCACCCGGCCTGCGCACGAGCTGCTGATACTGCCTATCGCCAGCTCCAGGACCTCCAGGCCGACTCCGGTCCCCGACTCCGGTTCTCCTTCCTGGACGGTGAAGTCGTGTTCGGAGAACGGGTACTCCACGAGCTTCAGACGTGGGACTGGAGCTCCCGTCTTACCGAAGCCGGGATCCAGCGAATCGAAGTCTCGGGGGCGGTCTCACAGGACGAATTCGAGGCATTCCTGGAGCAGGTGGCGAGCCGATTGGCCCAGCGACCCTCGGAGACAGCCCTGGCCCGGCAAGAGGGAACGGGACCGATCCGGTTCGGGCAGCTCGGGGTCAGGCAGGAGCAGTCGGCGGCGCCGGCGAAGAAGACGATGATTGCCACTCTGAACTACGGGCTGCGGGAAGAATGCGAGACGCTGCGATGGATGCACCATGAGGTCGAAAACCGGGGCAAGCTGCCGCTGATCGAAGCCGAGGCGGTGGTGGCATCACTTTCCGTCGCGATGCATGCCGAGCAGGCAGCCATCCTGCCGCTTCTCAATCTCAAGGAGTTCGATCAGTACACCACAACCCATTCCATGAATGTCGCCGTGCTGGCGATGGCTCTGGCGGAGTCATTGGAATTGGGGCCTGCGCAGGTGCGCGCTGTGGGGGTGGCGGGGCTGCTTCACGATCTCGGCAAGGTGCGCATTCCGCGGGAGGTTTTGCTGAAGCCGGGCCGGCTCACCGACGCCGAGCGGGCCGAGATTCAGCGTCATCCTGCCGAGGGTGCGCGCATCATTCTGGCGGGACAGCAGCCCCTGGACCTGGCCGCGGTCGTGGCCTATGAGCACCACATCATGCTGGACGGCACTGGCTATCCCCACCGGCACTTCGCTCGAGAGACGCACTATGGCAGCCGGCTGGTGCACGTCTGCGACGTGTACGATGCCCTCCGCACCCGGCGACCCTACCGCGAGGCGTGGGAGTCAGAGGCCGCACTGAACTACATCGAGGAGCGCGCGGGACTCGAGTTCGATCCCGCGCTCGCCCACACCTTCACCGCCATGATGCGGCGCTGGGATCATCGGGTCATGGAGGCGCCGGCCGGCCGCTAGGCCGCTCCCGCAAGACGCGACTGAAGACAGCGTACCAGGAGCGCGGCATCGAGTGGCGCAGGCATGACCTCCACGGCGCCGAGCTCCTCTAACCACAGCAACAGCTCCTGGTCATTCTGCTCGGTGCAGACGACGACCGCGGGCGGGTGAGGATCCTGCGCCAGTGCCTGCAACAGTCCCGCGGCATCGAGCTTCGGCATGGCGATGTCGGTGAGGACAATATCGGGCCGAAGCCGGCGAGCGTAGGCCAGGGCGGCCTCGCCGTCTGCCGCCTCGAGCACGCTGAAGCCCGCCGCTTCCAGTTGCGTCCGCAGCGTCCGCCGGTTGCCCCGATGCTCCTCCACGATCAGCACCCGCGTGCGCTCCGCTCGTCCTGCACCATTCGCTGTCGCGATGCTTCGGTCTCCGCTCCCGACATGGTGGACCAGCTTCGGTGCCGGGGTAGAGTCCGGCGATTCTGCGACAGTGCGCAGCTCTTCCAGGAGCGCGTCGACAGCGCTCTGACCGCCGTGATTCTCGACCAGGGGTGCGGCGATGTTGTCCAACAGCTCGTGCAGCGAGGTGGTCCCGTCGATGACTCCGGGCTGGCTGCAGGATGGGCAGAGCCGACGCACCAGCCGCTGGGCCACGACTCCCTTGAGGGCGCCCGCGAGAGCGCCGGGTTCGGCGCCGATATCCACCAGCCGGGCGAGCGCAGAGGGAGCGTCGTTGGTGTGCAGAGTCGAGAGCACGACGTGTCCGGTCATGCTCGCCTTGATGGCGATGTTGGCCGTTTCTGGATCCCGAATCTCGCCCACCATCACCACGTCGGGGTCCTGCCGTAGAATGGAGCGCAGAGCCGCGGCGAAAGTCAGCCCGGAGCGCTCATGAACCTGAACCTGGTTCACGCCCTCGAGCCGATATTCGACCCAAGTTTGAGCCGTGGCAGAGCACCAGCGCGCGCGCCTCCGGCACAAGTTGCTTGACAGCGGGTCAGGCGCCAGATATGGTGTCAGCTTCACCTTTTCCATCAGCATGTTCTGGAGTCACCGGACTCCGACCCTTCACCGCGGGAGAGCCACGATGCTGAGATACTCGTGTCGTAGGTCAGGACCCATGGTTTCCTCGGCGCTGGTCATGCTGGTGCTTGCGATCGCCGCATGCGGAGATGACAACAACAGTTCCGGAGGTGTAGGACCGTCGGGCAGCCCCAATCTCCCCACCCAGGATCGGCTGGCGGTCGTGATCGATTCGATCACCGGCAATCCGCCGGCAGGCAACGGCGGGCTCAGCCTCAACATGTGGGCGACCGTGGTGGACCGGAGTGGTATCGTTCGCGCCGTCGCATTCTCCGGGACGAAGACCGGAGATCAGTGGCCCGGGAGCCGGGTGATCTCGGCCCAGAAGGCGAACACGGCCAATGATTTCAGCCTGGACGGACTGGCATTGTCCACCGCGAACCTCTACTCGCCCACCCAACCCGGCGGCAGCCTCTTCGGTCTGCAGGAAAGCAATCCGGTCAACCCGGATGTGGCCTACGGTGGCAATGCCGACGATTACGGGACGGCCCAGGACTTCATGATCGGCAAGCGGATCGGCGGGGTGAACGTGTTCGGCGGCGGGGTGGCGCTCTACGACGCTAGTGGAAATGTGATCGGCGCGGTGGGAGTCTCGGGGGACACCAGCTGCGCCGACCACAATATCGCCTGGAAGGTGCGGGATGCACTGGGCCTCGACTTCGTCCCCGCTGGCGTCGCCGACGGCGGAGCCGACGACAACATCATCTATGACATTGATGCGAATGGGGTGAGCGCAAGCGGCTTTGGCCATCCCGAGTGCTCGCCCGAGGCCACTGCGATCGGAGAGCAGCTTCCGGTGACCAATCCGATCGGCGGGTAAGCGGGTTCGGCGTCGGTTGAAGAACGGGGCCGTCTCTGAGCAAGAGCGGCCCTGTTCGTTGGGGCGGCAGAGGGCTCGTCAACCGGCAGAAATTGTGGTAACGTCGGCGCAGCGGTCGCGCGGACACCACGCAGGCGGGTGTTGGTGCAAAAATCTGCAGCAACGAAACGCGCACCCAGAGAACAAGTTAGAAACTGGACCTCTGACCCCATCGGACTGACAGTGGCTGGCTTGGAACCTGCGTCTCAGGGGCGCCAGTTCCCTCTATCGATTCCAGTTCACCGTGCTTCGCAGCCGCCCTTGGGGCAAACCGACCGAGCGAGCCATGTATCTGGTTGAACTCCAGCCCGGCACAGAAGTTCTGTATCACACGGTAGCAGAGCTCACAGCCGCCATTCACTCCGGCGATGTAGGCTCGCAGTCGTGGATCTATCATCGGGCCTCGTCCACCTGGGTTCCCATCACGGTGCATCCGGAATACAAGAGAGTGAGCGGCGAGCACGGCCCGCTGGAACTGCCACCGCTGCGGCGCAAGCGCTGGACCTTCTTCAACGCCGAGGGTGTTGACGAGCCGGTCGCCGTTAGCCAGCCGGCCGGGACGAGACGGGTCGACTCCAAGCCGAAGCCAGAGCCTGGGGCCGTTCCGGAACCCGAGAAACCGGGCATCCGTCAGTTACTCAGGGGCGCGATGCGGTGGCTGCGGGTCCCGAGAGTGGCCTGAATCGAAACCGGTATCACACTGCGTAGAGCGACGGCCGCGCCATCGAGGTGCGGCCGTTCAAGTTTATGCTCCGTTGCACGCCCACCTCGAAGCTGCCCACCTTCCAGATTGCAACAACCGCTCAACTGGTTGCGGCGTGGATTGACGCGCTCCATACCGCCCAACATGTTCCAGCGCGCCAGTTCAATCCCAGCCGCATACCAGGAGGGATCATGAGAGGAACATGGAAAGCGTTTGCCGCATGTATCGTGATATCGGCTGCCGGCGTGCAGTTGGTAGTTGCCCAGGCGCCACCGGCGCAGAAGCCAGGCCCCGAGCATGCTCGGCTGGGCTACTTCGTGGGCAAGTGGACTGGAGAGGGCGAGATGAAACCGGGTCCGATGGGTCCCGGCGGCAAGATGACCTCGTCCGATGACTGCCAGTGGTTCGAGGGCCACTTCAGCGTGATTTGCCATTCCACTGCGAAAATGCCGACTGGAAACAGCAAGAGCATCGGTATCCTGGGTTACAGCACCGAAGAGAAGGTCTACACCTATTACGGCGTAGACAACACCAGCATGACGATGGCGAGCGTCCCCAAGGGTACCATCCAGGGCGACACCTGGACCTACAACGATGAAGGGATGATGGGTGGCAAGAAGATGAAGACGCGGGTCACGATCAAAGAGGTCTCCCCCAAGGAATACACCTTCAAGATGGAAATGCAGGGACCCGATGGAAAGTGGATGCCGATGATGGAGAGCAAGAACACCAAGGTGCAGTAGGACGCCGGACAGCCCCTGGAAGCCGGTCCCCCGGCCTGTTGACCGCGAGAGCTTCTTCGCGGCCCAGGCCCGGAACCGCAGGGCCACCTGGCGGCTCACCGCGCTGTGCCTGCTAGGGGTCGCCCTCATGGGCATTCCCATGAGCGTAGTGATCTCACCCCTGGTCTATGGCGCCCTCCTCGTCGCCAATGACCTCGTCAATCTCCTGATCCCCACGCCTGATCTGTTCTATCTCCTGGCCCACGCCGACCAGAACGTCACCCTGCGTGAG
>JBIOUY010000126.1:0-13903 GCA_044867445.1 Gemmatimonadales bacterium | reverse complement strand
TACGTGAGAGACCACGCCGAAAGCGTTCTGCCAGCCGTTAAAGCCGCTTTCGGGATTGCCGGTCTGATTTCCGGATGGGTCACCTTGAAGATAGGCCACAGCGCCCAGACACCCGGGAAGGCCGGCTCGGCCGCGCAGGCGTCGAACCTGCCGCTCGTTCTCGCGGCGCCGGTCTTCATCGTCTCCCTGGTGATATTCCTCGCATGGATTGGAAGCCTGCTGATCGGAGCCGCCGAGGAATTGCTCGCCACCAGATTCGAGCTGGGTGGTCCGGGCTCCGGCAGCTCCATCCTGATCAGGGTGGCCGTCGCCGCATCGCTGATCCTGTTCGGGGTCGTCAGCGGGCTTTTCGTGGACATGAATCGGTTTTCTCTGCACGCGATGTACCGCGCGCGGCTGATTCGTGCCTACCTCGGCGCCTCTCGCCCTGCCGGCGAGCGAGATCCAAACCCGTTCACCGGATTTGACGAGATGGACAACGTCCGGATGCGGGACCTGCTGTACCCGGTGGCTGCTCTGGCGGGCCCGGGCCATCGCCTGCTGCACGTGGTGAACGTGGCGCTGAACCTGGTAGGCGGAGGCAATCTCGCGTGGCAGGAGCGCAAAGCCGAGTCATTCACCTTCAGCCCGCTCCATTGCGGCGCCAAGAACCACGGCTACCGCTATACCCAACGGCCGGGCACGGACACCGGCAAGTGCTATGCAGGTAGCCGTGGCACGACGCTTGGCACCGCAATGACCATCTCGGGCGCGGCCGCCAGCCCCAACATGGGATATCACTCGTCCCCGGTCATTTCACTCCTGCTCACCTTGTTCAACGTGCGGCTCGGCTGGTGGTTGGGGAATCCGGGGCACGCCGGCCGGGACGTGTACCAGCAGTCCATGCCTGGCTCCTCCCTGCGGCGGCTGGGTGAGGAGGCGTTCGGACTAACCGATGATCGGAACCGTTATGTCTACCTTTCCGACGGCGGTCACTTCGAAAATCTCGGGCTCTATGAGATGGTGCTCCGCCGCTGCCACACGATCGTGGTGAGTGACGCGGGCTCTGATCCGAAGGGAGCCTTCGAGGATTTGGGAGCAGCGATCCGGAAGATCCGAGTGGACTTCGGGATCCCCATCGACCTCGCCGAGATGCGGATTCATCCGCGGGTGGACGGCGGACCGGGACGCCCGGGGAAGTACTGTGCCATCGGCCGGATCCGATACTCCTGGGTGGATAAGGGCGCTGAAGACGGAACCCTCATCTACCTCAAGCCCGCGTTCTACGGCAGCGAACCGATGGACGTATACAACTACGCTCAGTCCAGCCTCACCTTCCCCCATGAGTCAACCGGAGATCAGTTCTTCAGCGAATCGCAGTTCGAGAGCTACCGGGCGCTGGGATCGTACATCATCGACCAGATCCTCCCCGACGCCGTGGCAGCGACCGATCCGTTCACGCGGCCGTCGCTGACCCGTCTGGTTCGACAAGTGGAGAGCTACCTGAGGAGGTGACAGGTGACAGGTGACGCGTGACAGGTGAGAAGTGAGAAGTAAGAAGTGACCCGCCGCTCGCGTCGGCGAAGCCACCCGCCGCTCGCGCCAGGTCTCACCTGTCACCTGTCACCTCTCACCTCGGCGTCAGATCCGAATAAAGGCTGCAATGGCGGGGTCGGCACGCAGCCCCGCCAAGGCCGCATCATCCGGCCGCTCGGGGACGTCCCGCTCGCAATCCACCATGCAAAGAAAGCCCAGCGGGACGCTGTCGGTCGCTCGGAATTGATGCCAGGTGAGTGGAGGCACGCGCACCAGATCATGGGTCCCCAACTCCAGGACCCGATCACCCACCAGGGCCCGACCCGTACCCCGAATGATCATGATGGCGTGGGCATGCCTGTGCCGCTCCAGCGAGGAATACCCTCCGGGCTCGATCTCGAAGTAGCGCAGCTCGCAGGCGAGTCCACTGCCGCCCTTGAACACCAACTGTCGCGTGATTCCGGAGAAGTGGGTGCCGGAGGGCTTGTACGCCGATACCGCAACTCCTTCCCAGCGAAACGGCTCGGTCTGGCGAACATGTGGGTTCATGCAGCTGGTTCCTCCGATGCCGCCCGAGCCACCTGTTCCACCAGCTCCCGGGCCCGCTGAAACAGATTGTCGCCCGCCTCATAAAGGCTGCTGCCAATGAGCAGGATGCAGTCACGGCCATAGAAGTCGAAGAGCTCCGGCAGACCGTCGAGTCGAAGGCCGCCGCCGGGAATGGGAAACGCGGGCCGGACTCGAGGGTGTGGCGCCCTGAGGGCGCTTGCCAGCGCCCGGCACGTCTCCCGACTGTAGCTGAATCGGCCGCCGGCATGAGGAAAGATGCTCCCGTCCGCGCCGTACCAGCGGAAGAGCTTGCCCAACAGGGTAGCCTCGGATGCCCGCAGAACGCCGCCGAGCGCCGGGTGCGCGAGAATAGGAAGTCCATCGGACATCGAGGCGAGTTGGTGAAGGAGCGGCAGCCCGAGTACCATGGGCGAAAGCATAACCGCCTTGACTCCCGCCTTCCTCGCAAAACCGAGCTGGTTCATGACTCGCTCCGGTGCTCCAATGAGGTTGGGAACGTAGAGTGCGGTGCGACCGGTCTCATGGGACGCCTCGTCCACCGCTCGAAGACAAGCTTCAACCCTTGCCTCGAACGGACAGAACGGATGGTCGGCGAGACCGTGATCGTCTTTTACCAGATCCAGCCCCGCGAGCGCGAACGTGCGACACAAGGCTCCCAGTTGGTCGGGGTCCAGGCCCATCGGTTTGAGAGCCGTCGCAAGCAGTGGTCGGTCGCTCACGCCGGTAAGCCCGCGGAGCCCGGCGATGCCCGCCCGAGGGCCCGGCAGCCAGTCAAATGCGGCATCGGGCAGCTCGACGTCGGCGAGGAGCACGTCCGGCTGGAGAGAGGAATTTCCGAAGACAAGATTGAGAAGCTGCGCTGGATCGCCCGCCGTTGTCGCCAGCGGCTGCACCAGGGTCACCCGGTAGTGATCGCCCTCGGGGCAGATCTCCTCCACCCGGCCCACGATCCGCTCGAGCACGCGGGGATCGCGCACCGCGGCACGAGGGAGCTCGACCGTCTGCTCCAGCAGCAAGGCCTCGGCGCGGGCCTCTATCTCCCGAGCATCCGCTCGCACCAAGTAGGTCACCCGGATGGCGGCATCACTCACGCGGACAGCCCTCCTGGCTCTACTCTACTTCGATCAGACCTGGATCTGAAGCTTCCGGCCGCAGGATGAACCGCCGCCAATTCCTTCGGACCACCGCCGGCGCAACCGCCGGCGCGCTGGGCATGAACTCTTAAACCCATTGTCGCGCGGCGAATTCTGCCCTACACTCAGCGCATGCCTTCCCGTCCTCTGCCCATCCGTCCCCGCATCAAGGGGTGGCTGGTGTTCGAGGACGAGTTCCTGATGGGACCGCGGTACGTCCGCCTGCTCGAAGGGATCGATCGCTTCGGCAGCATCCGGGCGGCTTGCAGGGAAGTCGGTCTCAGCTACCGCACGTGCCTGAACCGGTTGCGACAGATGGAACGCGTGCTGGGCAAGCCTGTGGTCCGAACCACCCGCGGCGGATCAGGAGGAGGGAGTGCCGAGCTCACCGAAGAAGCCCGCGACGTCATTGGACTGTACCGGGGGTGGCGCGGCGAACTGGAACGAGTGAGTGACGACCTCTTCCGCCAGCTGAGCGCCGTCCGGCCGCCTCGGCGACGTTGAGCGTCCCCGCATCCCTGATCAGCTGCCCGTGAGGTCGCTGGCTGGTAGATCAAGCAGCGCGGGTCTGGAGGCGGGGGCCGGGATCTCCACCAGCAGGGACTTGACCAACGCACAGAATCCCACCAGTTGGATCACGAACCCCGTGGCATGGCCGTACTCCCACCTGTCCCGCAGCTACATCCAGAGTGCACCGAAGCCGTTGATCCGGCAGCCCTCGAGCATGCGCTGGACAACGGAGATCAGCGCCCCTGCATAGTGATCGGCAATGCCGGCACCGTGCACTCGACTTCGTTTGATGATTTCCGCGAGCTCGGCCGACTGAGGCAGAAGTACGGCTTCTGGCTCCACATCGACGGGGCCTTCGGGCTGTTCGCCGCCTGTTCCCCGCGCTATGCTCACCTGGTGGAGGGCATCACCGCCGCAGACTCGATCACCGTGGACGCTCACAAGTGGCTCAACGTCCCGTACGACTGCGGCACCGTGTTCACTCGCCACGCCGAGCTCCAGCGCCAAGTATTCATCAACGCGAACGCCGCCTACCTGGGCGAGCCGTCGGCAGATTTCGATTACATGAACCGGACGCCGGAGACTTCACGCCGGCTTCGCGCACTGCCGGTGTGGTTCACCTTCCGTGCCTATGGGCGGGCTGGATACCGCGACATTGTGGAACGGGACTGCGCGATGGCGGAAGCCCTGGGAGAGCGAATCTCTGCCTCGACCCTGTTCCAGCTGCTCTGCCCCGTCACTTTCAACGTGGTCTGCTTCACGCTCAAGGGTTGTCCCGAGCGCGCGCTCAGCCTGGTCGAGAGGCTAGCAGAGGATGGTCAGGTTTTCATGACGCCGACGACCTACCGCGGCACTCCTGGAATCAGGGCCGCGCTCTGCAACTGGCGCACCGAAGCGAATGACATCGACATCGCCTGGAAGGCTCTGCTCCGGTGCGCCGGGTGAGCCGGCTTCGGCTCACTTGTGCATCATCTTCGGATCCTGATAAATCATCAGGTGCGCGAAGGGCGTGCCCGCGAACATGATGTAGGTACCACCGGGATTCGGCTTGGTCGGGATGCCGGTCTTGGCCGAGTCGAGCGGCATGGTCAGCATCCAGTGGGGCGGCTCTTTCACTTCCTTGGTCTTGGGCCCCGGTGTCATCACGATGAGTCCTTCCGGGGTCTCGTAGTGAACCCCGCCCTTGGCCATGTACGCCACTCCCGGCTCGCTGGTAGGCGGCTTGGGCTGCTTGGACATGGCTGCCACGATCCAGGGGAAGGCGTTCTTGTCGCCGCAGAACGGCGCGTTGCTGCCGTCCGGCAGGATAGTACAGGTGAAGCCGTTGGTTCCAGGCCGGACCTGGGTCACTTTGCCGTTGGGGTCCAACCGGGCGATCGCGGCGTGCTGCGCGATATCAGCCGCCGCGCCGGCCTCCGCGGCTTTGACGAATTCCGCTTCAGTCTGGGCTCCCTGCCCGGGAGCGTAGCCTTGTGCTAACAGGGATGCGAAGGGAAGAAGGGCGAGGCCGAGGGCCTGGGAAAATACCGAGATTTTCATAGACACCTCACTGGCCGGCCGACCACGCGTGCGAGATCGGCGGCTGGTTCGGACCGCGTTCGCTCGCGCGGCACGCGTCGCTTTCATCTTAGCTAATCTTGGCTCAGGCGGGGAGATGATCCCAACTCACGGTCTCACCCACATTGCACTCGCGGTCGCCCACCTCGACCGGGCCGCAGCGTTCTACCGCAGAGTGTTCGGCATGGTCGAGGTATTCAGTGAGGAAGGGTTTATCCAACTGCAGACCCCTGAGTCCCGAGACGTCATGGTGCTGGAGCTGGACCCCCCGAGAGCCGGGAGGGACGGCGGCGTGGGACATTTTGGCTTTCGATTGCGAGATCCGGCGGATATCGACGCGGCCGCGGCAGAGGTGAAGGCCGCCGGCGGGAGCATTCTCCGCCGGGGTGAGTTCTGCCCCGGCGAGCCCTACCTCTTCGCGCGCGATCC
The DNA here is from genome assembly GCA_044867445.1 of Gemmatimonadales bacterium. Lineage (GTDB taxonomy): Bacteria > Gemmatimonadota > Gemmatimonadetes > Gemmatimonadales > GWC2-71-9 > CAVVWJ01. The sequence continues at coordinate 8,189 of JBIOUY010000126.1, read as the reverse complement.
GGATGGATACGAGGTCGAGATCTGGTTCGAGCTGCCCACGCCAGTGGACCCAGAGCGAGGCTCCCCCCTTGGATGACCTGAGGCATCGGCTGCAGGCCGCCCTGAGCAACCGCTATACCGTCCAGCGCGAGCTCGGCCATGGGGGAATGGCCACGGTGTATCTGGCGCATGACCTGAAGCACGACCGTTTGGTCGCGCTCAAGGTGCTCCACCCCAATCTTGCTGCTACGCTTGGCGCCGAGCGATTCCTACGGGAGATCCGACTGGCGGCGCGGCTGCAGCATCCCAACATCCTGCCGGTGCACGACTCCGGTGAGGCGGACGCACCCACAGGCGCTGGCCGCGTGCTCTGGTTTTCCATGCCGTTCGTCGAGGGCGAATCCCTGCGGGCACGCTTGCGCCGGGATGTGCAACTGCCGGTCGAGGAGGCCGTCGGGATCGCCCGGGAGGTGGCCGAGGCACTGGATTACGCCCACAGCCAGGAGATCGTCCATCGCGACGTGAAGCCGGAGAACATTCTGCTCTCCCGGGGACACGCTCTGGTGGCCGACTTCGGGATCGCGCGTGCGCTGGCAGGTGGAGCGCCCGGCCAGACGAGCGAGCAGCTGACCGAGACCGGGCTTGCACTCGGGACGCCGGCCTACATGAGTCCGGAGCAGGCGAGCGGGGAACGGCAGGTCGACGGCCGAAGCGACGTCTACAGCCTCGGCTGCGTGCTGTATGAGATGCTCGTGGGTGAGGCGCCCTTCACCGGCCCCACGGCCCAGGCGATCATCACCAAGCGATTCACCGACCCGGTTCCCTCGGTGCGTCGGACACGGCGGCAGATCACGCCGGCGCTGGAGCAGGCAGTGACCCGCTGCCTTGCAGCGGTGCCCGCCGACCGCTTTCCCACTGCCGGCGCACTCGCCGAGAGGCTTCGCTCACGAGACCTGACCGTTGCCGTCGAAGGCCTGCCCACGATGCCCGTCCGGGCGACGGTCGAACAATCAATCGCGGTGCTCCCCTTCGCCAACCTGAGCGCCGACCCGGAGAATGAGTACTTCGCCGATGGCATGACCGATGAGCTGATCAATGCGTTGGCCAAGGTTGGCGGGCTGCACGTTGTATCCCGGACATCGGCCTTCGCGTTCAAGGGTAAGCTGGAGGACATCCGAGCGATCGGAAGGCGACTCCAGGTCCGCACAGTGCTCGAGGGCAGCATCCGCCGGGCCGGCCGGCGACTCCGGCTCTCGGCGCAACTGATCAACGTGGCCGATGGGTACCTCCTCTGGTCCGATACCTACGATCGCGACGCGGAGGACGTGTTCGCCATTCAAGACGAGATTTCCCGCGCCATCGCAGGGGCGCTCCGGGTCAGGCTGTTCGGAGAACAGCAGGCCGTTCTGGTGAAGGCGCCGACTGATGATCTGGAGGCCTATACTCTCTATCTCAAGGGACGGCACTTCTGGAATCGGAGAACCGATCAGGATCTTCACCGTGGCTTGGAGTATTTCGAACAGGCACTGGCCCGCGACCCCAACTACGCGATGGCGCACGCGGGGGTGGCAGACTCGTACGCCATCCTCGGCTTCTATAGTGCCCTGCCTCCGACGGAGGCGTTCCCCAAGGCCAAGGCGGCTGCGCTGCGCGCGCTCGCTCTCGAACCCAACCTGGCGGAGGCCCATCCGGCACTCGCCTATGTCGCGATGTATCACGACTGGGATTGGCCGGCGGCCGAGCGGGAGTTCCAGCTCGCGATCCGACTGAATCCCGGCTATGCCACGGCCCATCAGTGGTACGGCAATTTTCTCGTCGTGCTCGGGCGATTCCAGGACTCGCTGGATGAATTCTCCAAGGCTGTCGCCTTGGACCCTCTCTCGCCCCTCAAGGTGGGGGCGCTCGGCTGGAGCTACTACTTCGCGCGGCGCTACGAAGAAGCCGCCGCCCAGTGCCGCCGAGCGCTCGAGCTGGAGCCCAGCTACGTGGTGGCCCATCTTTGGCTCGGCCTGGCCTACGAGGAGTTGGCGAGGTTCGATCAGGCAGTTGCCGAATTCGAGGAGACCGCACGCATAACCGGCCGCTCGGTGGCGAGCCTTGGATTCCTGGGGCACGGCTATGCCGTCGCGGGACGCGAGAGCGATGCCCTGAACGTACTCGCCGAGCTGACGCAATTGCGGGCCCGCCGCTACGTCTCAGCCTACGACCTCGCCGCGATTCAGCTGGGCCTCGGCGATAGCAACTCTGCGGCAGACTGGCTGGAGCGCGCGTTCGACGAGCGGGCCCACCAGATGGCATGGATCAAGGTCGATCCCCGGCTCGATCCGCTCCGGGGGACTGCGTCCTTCGACCGGCTGCTGGAGCGAATGAAGCTGGCCGATCTCACTCCTGTGCCCTGATTGCCCGACCGCGCCAATCTCGCAAAGCGTCGCGTCCGAGCGGAGTACGATGCCCTCGCACCGCATTACGAGCGGCGGTGGTCGGGTTATATCGCGGCGAGCGTGGAAGAGACGCTGAACCGCGTCCGGCTGCTCCGAGGTGAGCGTGTGCTGGACGTCGGCTGCGGAACCGGCGTGCTTCTGGAAAGGATATTGGATCGCTGCCCCGACTCGCGGGTTAGCGGAGTTGATCTGTCGCCCGCGATGGTGGCACAGGCTCGACGGCGGCTGCCGCAGCGCGTGACCCTCGAGGTCGCGGATGCCGAGGCGCTGCCATTCCCAGCCCACAGCTTCGACCTGGCCATGTCAGTCAGCTCGTTTCACTTCTGGCCCGCGCCCAGGCGCGCGCTGGCGGAGCTCCGGCGGGTGCTGCGCCCTGGAGGGCGACTGGTGATCACCGACTGGTGCGACGAGTATCTCGCCTGCCGGATCTGCGATCGGATTCTTCGCCTGGTCGATCGAGCGCACCAACGGATCTACGGCAGGTCGGAATGCGCCGCGCTGTTGGCCGGGGCTGATTTCCAAGTGAGCAGCCTGGAGCGCTATCGGATCAGCTGGCTGTGGGGACTGATGACGGCGGTGGCCAGCGCGCAAGGTCGGGCCTCCACATCCTGAGCAAATTTCCTCATCCCGAGCGTATTTCCTCATCCCGAGCGAATTTCCTCATCCTGAGCGAAGCGAAGGATCTTCCAGAGTAGTTCGCTAATTCCTGAGGTAAGATCCCTCGCTACGCTCGGGATGAGGAGAGTAGGGGTGTAGCATGATGAGAAGGAGAGCCGCACATGGAACTTCGGGCTAGCGTTGTGCTGATCTCATGAAGGCCGACCGGCCCGTCGGGCTGATCACCGCTGCGAGCCGGGGCATCGGGGCGGCGTGTGCTCGACGACTCGCCGCCGACGGGTACGCGGTTGTGCTGCTGGCGCGCTCACCCGAGGTCGAGGACATGGCGAAAGCGCTGGGCGGTGTAGGGGTGGTGGGCTCGGTGTCGGTCGTGGAGGACTTGGAGCGCTACGTCGCGACGGCGTTGGACGGCTTTGGGCGGATCGACGCAGTGATCGCCAACACCGGCCATCCCGCGAAGGGCGAGCTGTTGGAGATCTCCGATACCGCGTGGATGGAAGGTGTGGATCTGCTGCTGCTCAGTGTCATCCGGCTCGCACGCCTGGTGACACCGGCCATGCTGCGGCAGGGCGGAGGCGCCCTGCTCAACATCTCGTCGCTCTGGGCGACGGAACCGCATCTGGATGCGCCGGTGTCGTCCACCCTCAGGGGAGCGCTGGGAAATTTTACCAAGCTCTATGCCGACCGATACGCCAGCGCGAACATCCGAATGAACTGCCTGCTCCCCGGGTTCATGACCACCTACCCTGTGGCGGAGAAGTTCCAGCAGGCGATTCCAATGGGACGGGTGGCGGACCCCGACGAGATCGCCGGCATGGCCGCCTTTCTGGTGTCCCCAGGCGCAGGTTACATCACCGGCCAGAGCATACGGGCGGACGGCGGGCTCACCCGCTCGGTGTAGCCTACCGCTCGCCCTCCGGACTTTGTTCCGTGGCGCGGCGGAGGTCCGCGCGATAAACTGGAGATCCCCTGAAAGGAGGCTGTATGAGTACCGTCGGGGATATCCTCGCCCGCAAGGGGCACGAGGTGATCTCTGTCCGCCCCACGGCGACCGTGCTCAATGCCGCCAACCTCATGAACGAGCGGGGTATCGGCGGGGTCCTGGTGCTCGAGGGAGACGACCTGGTCGGCATCTTTACCGAGCGCGACGTGCTGCGCAGAGTCGTGGCGCAAGGCCGCGATCCTGCCACCACCCTGGTCTCGTCGGTCATGAGTACTCCCGTGACGGGGGCCGAGCCGCGGATGAGTATCGACGAGTGCGCCGCGCTCATGACCCAACGCCGGATCCGCCATCTTCCCGTGCGCGATGCCAAGGGCATCAGCGGGATGGTCACTATTGGAGATGTGCTGGCGTTCCAGGTGAGCGAGCAGCAGATCACCATCCAGCAGATGAACAGCTATATCTACGATCTGCGCTGACCCTCGCCCTGAGCCCTTCGCTGAGCCTGCCCTGAGCGCAGCCGAAGGGCTCAGGATAAACTCCGCGAAGGGGCCGAAGCTCAGGGTGACGGTTCGATCGTTACCTCCGGCGCTGCGCGGAGCGTCTGGAGCACCACGCAGTAGCGCTCGGTCAGCTTGAGCAGGGTGTCGAGCTGCTCGGGTGTGGCGTCGCTGTCCAACTCGAATCGGAGGCGAATGGCACCGAAGCCGACCTTCGCCTCCTTGCTCACACCCAGGGTGCCGCGGAAGTCGAGATCGCCTTCGGCGTGCACGGTGCCGTTCCTGACCGGGATACCCAGCGAGATCGCTACCGCCCTCAACGTCACCCCAGCGCACGCGACTAACGCCTCGAGCAGCATATCGCCGGAACAGGCCTGGAGACCGGTGCCCCCGGACGCGGGATGAAGGCCGGCCTCCACCAGAGCTCGGCCGGTCTCGACTCGGCAACTGACGCCCGGCGCATCCAGCGCGCCGGACGCAGTGAGGGTGATTACCGCGCTTCCTGGATCTTCCCGATAACGCTGCTTCAGTGGAGCTTGCAGCGCACGGAGCTCATCGGCTTGCATCGGATCCATCTCCCAAAGGTTCAGCCGAAGCCTAGCGGCGGTTGGGACCAGGCCCAAGTGCGGTGAACCGCCGATCTCTTCTCCTTACGGCCGCGGTCGCCGCGGCCGCCTCCCACCCAAGCATGGCGCAACGCCGAGCCATTCAACCCCAGACCCGTACCTTCGACAGCGTCATCGCCAAGCAGGTCCACGCGACCTACCTGCTCTACCTGCCTCCCGGCTATCGACAGCCAAACACAACTTGGCCCCTGTTGCTGTTTCTCCACGGTGCGGGCGAGCGGGGATCAGACCTCACGGTGCTCAGGCGGCAGGTCCTCCCCACCCTGGCCGAGAGGGGCGAGCTGCCGTTTATCCTCGTCGCTCCCCAGACGCCCAACGGGGAGTTGTGGTCCACCGACGCGCTGGCCGGGTTGCTCAATCACCTCGAGGGGGAGCTACGGGTGGATCGCTCGCGGGTGTACCTGACTGGGCTCAGCATGGGTGGGTTTGGCGCCTGGGAGCTCGCCACGGCGCACCCCGAGCGCTTTGCCGCCCTGGTGGTGATCAGCGGAGGAGGGAATCCGGTGGAGGTCTGCCGTCTGCGGGACACACCGGTCTGGATCGTCCATGGCCGCAAGGATGACGTCATTCCGGTGAATTGGTCGGAGGAGATGGCGAAGCGCCTAGACCGATGTCACGGCCGGGTCCGGCTTACCATCTATGAGGACGCGGGGCATGATGCCTGGAGCCGCACCTACTCCGACCCGGCATTCAGGTCGTGGCTCCTGGCGCAGCACAAGGACCGCTAGTCAGTTCCGAACTTGGTGCGACACACCGTCCGCGCGGCCCACGAACAGATCGCTCGTCAAGCCCAAGAACAGCCCGTGCTCTACGATGCCGGCTCTCGAGTCCAATCTGGCCACCACTTCGGCTGGCCGGTCGAGCGCGCCGGTGGCCCAGTCCAGGATGACGTTTCCGTTGTCGGTGATATAGCGGTCGCCATCCACCCCAGCGCGGAGGGATGCGGCCGTGCCAGGAATGAGGGCCTCGAGATAGCGCGCCTGAGCCTGCCAGCCGAAACCGACGACCTCCACCGGCACTGCATACCGGGTACCTAACGCGGGCGAGAGCTTGGCTTCGTCCACCACGATGGCCACCCGGCGGCTGGCCTGGGCGACGATCTTCTCTCGCAGGAGAGCGCCGCCCCCGCCCTTGATCAGGTTGAGTGCCGGATCCACCTCGTCGGCGCCATCGATGGTGAGATCGATCTCGTGGGCAAAGTCATCCAGGAGTTTGATGCCCAGCCCGATGGCCTCGGCTTCGGTGGCCTTGGAGGTGGCGACCCCCACGACGTCATGCAGGTCACCGCTCTGGAGCAAAGCCGCGATGCGCCGGATCGCAAACACCGCCGAACTCCCGGTGCCGAGCCCCACCACCATGCCCGGCTGCACCAGTGCCGCCGCGCGCTCGGCTGCCGCCTGTTTCCATCGGTCGCGCTGGCTCACCGATCTCCTCCAGTGTGATCGCCGCGCTTGCAATCTATCATCTTAGTATTCCGGGGCTCTTTACTATCGGAGTGGACATGCTGAAGTCCTCGAGACTGGGTTGGCCCGTTCTCTCGTGCACCGTTGGGCTGGCTCTTGCCTGCGCACCCAAGACGGCAACCACGCCGCCGTCCGCCGTACCGGCGCCCGCGCAGCACCTCATCTCCCTGGGTGAGTTGGAGCGAAGCCTTGCCAACCACCCGCCCTGCACCGTGCTATTTGACATCGACGACACCACTTTGTTTACGGCCGGGGCGTTCCACTTCGCCTACGGGTATTTCGAGGAGCGGGATCGCGGCAAGGAACGGGAAGATCCCGCCTTCTGGACCTTAATCAACGACAGCCTGGATCAGCGCTTCAGCCGACCCAAAGAGATCGCTCAGCGGCTGATCGCGTTTCATCGGGGACGAGGGGATACCCTGGTATTCGTGATCGCGCGCTGGCCCAGTCAGCCGCCGAGCGACAAGACCAGCCGGCTGCTGATGCGGCTCTTCAGCTTCGACCAACCGCCCACCGTCATCTTCACGGCTCAGAAGCCGAAGACCGAGGCGATCCGCTCGGCCAAGCCGGCGCTCTCCTATGGTGATTCAGACGGCGATATTGCGGATACCAGGCAGGCGGACCCTACGATACGCGCGATCCGGATTTTGCGGAGTCCACATTCCTACAACCTACAGGCGCCGGTGCCGGGAAAGTACGGAGAGGAGATCCTGGCCGGCTCCGCTGACTAACGAGATTCAGGTAGTTCAGTTCACGACTGTGCGGCGATTCACCAGGTTTGTGCGGCCACTTCACCACAAAGGCACGAAGGCCACAGAGGCCTCCTCATCCTGTCAGCATTCGTCACATTCCGCGTCAGAGAAGTTCCCGAGTGAGGTGCCTTCGTGGTGAATCTGCTGGATGTCAATTGAATTGGATGAACCCATTAGTTTAGGCGCCCGTCACTTCCCGCTGCGCAGCGAGCGGGCGATCCCGGCATCGACGCTCCACTCTCCAGCGCCGGCGAAGCTCAAGTACAGGAAGAAAAAACAGTACATGATCGCGGGGGTGCCATTGTTGATGGTGGGGAAGAAGGACAATGGAAAGTGCTGAGTGAAGTAGGCCACGGCCATCTCACCGGAGAGGACGAAGGCGACCGGCCGGGTGAACAGGCCAAGCAGGATGGCCAGGCCTCCCAAGGTCTCGAGTATCCCTGCTATGCCCAACTCCGATGTCAGGCTAAACGGCGGGAGCGGCACAGGGCTGGGTGGATACCCGAACAGCTTCATCGTCCCGAACGATAGGAACACGACCGCGGCGACGATGCGAAAGATGCTCAACATCCGGCTGCTCCAAGGGGAGGCCTCGAAGATCGTCATGGTCTCTTCTCCCAGAGACGGCAAAAGGGGGCGCCCGCTCAGGCTGGCATCGGATTACTAAACCTGCTAGTTAAATACCGGAGCCAATTTAGAGCGTCCAGGAACCAACTCAAGTGAACCGGGCACTCTGAGGCAAGGAGCCCTCACCCCTTCCCCCTGAGACTGTCATGGGTCAATCTTCCAAGAGGGCGCAGCTTTGCGCTCGGCGGAGCGGGTGAAATGGGCGCCAAGTTCCGGGTGCGTTTGGTTCGCGAGGTCTCCGGT
>JBIOUY010000125.1:0-3090 GCA_044867445.1 Gemmatimonadales bacterium | reverse complement strand
GCCAGCTCTTCGGCACGACGGAGACGGCCGAGGGAACCAGCTACGACAACATGGTCCGCCACCAGCAGGCCGCGGCGGCGATCGTCCAGGAAGATCCCAACGTCGAAGGGTTCATGTCGGCGGTAGGCGGGGGCGGGCGCAACACGACCACCAACCAGGGCCGGCTCTTCATCCATCTCAAGCCGCGGGATCAGCGGTCCATGGACGCCGATGCGGTGGCCCGGTCGCTCACCCAGAAGCTCGGCGCGGTGCCCGGGATGCGGGTGTACCTCAACAACCCCCCGGTGATCAACATCGGTGGCCGGGCATCCAAGAGCCAGTATCAGTTCACTCTGTCGAGCTCGGACGTGGATGCGCTGTATCAGGCGGCGGGGCAGTTCGAGCAGCGACTACATCAGGTGCCGGGGCTTACCGACATCACCAGCGATCTTCAGATCAAGAACCCACAGGTGCAGGTCACCATCAACCGGGACCGCGCTGCCGCGCTCGGCATCGATGTCAACACTATCGAGAGCGCGCTGTACAACGCCTATGGCGCCCGGCAGGTAAGCACCATCCTCACCTCCAGTAACCAGTACTGGGTGGTGATGGAGTTGCTGCCCCAGTACCAGCGCGATCTCTCGGCGCTGAACCTGCTGCACATCACCAGCCCGAGCGGGGCGTCGGTGCCGCTGGGATCGCTGGCCCAGCTCAGTCCGTCGATCGGTCCGCTCACGGTAAACCATAGCGGCCAGGTCCCGTCGGTGACCCTCTCGTTCAACCTGGCTCCGGGCACCTCGCTGGGGACGGCGGTTTCTGATATCCAACGCTTGGCGAACCAGACACTTCCCAGTTCCATCAGCACCAGCTTCAGCGGCACGGCCCAGGCATTCCAGGCGGCGCAACAAGGGCTGTTGGTCCTGCTGGTGCTGGCGGTGGTGGTGATCTATCTGGTGCTGGGCATTCTGTATGAAAGTTTCGTCCACCCGCTCACGATTCTCTCGGGGCTGCCGTTCGCGGGCTTCGGGGCGCTCCTGGTGCTGGTCATCTTCCAGCTCGATCTCAGCATCTACGCCTTCGTAGGGATCATCATGCTGATCGGCCTGGTGAAGAAGAACGCCATCATGATGATCGACTTCGCCATCGAGGCGGAGCGGAACGAGCATAAGAGCGCGCGGGCGGCGATCCTAGAAGCGGCCAGCGTACGGTTCCGGCCGATCATGATGACGACAGTGGCGGCGCTCATGGGCACGCTCCCTATAGCGCTCGGGGCCGGTGCAGGCGCGGAATCGCGGCGGCCGCTGGGCGTGGCGGTTGTGGGTGGGTTGGCGTTCTCGCAGCTGATCACGCTCTACATCACGCCCGTGATCTACACTTATCTGGATGCGTGGCAGAGCCGGTTCGGCCGGCGGAAGGCGCGGAAGGAGGCTGAGCCGGCGCTGGAGAGGAAGCGGGCGCCGGTGCGAGCCGTCGGGTGACGGCAGTGAGAAGTGAGAAGTAAGAAGTGAGCAGTGAGCAGTAAGCAGTAAGCAGTTAAGCAGTTAAGCAGTAAGCAGGCTGTCACCCTGAGCGCAGCGAAGGGGCCGGAGGCCGGCATGGGTTCTAGGCCGTGTGCGTCGGCCGGAACCCATCCCGCATGACTTGCGCACGCAATCGCAGCCGGCGCGTGTCATCGATCAGCCACCGCGGGACGGTGTTCGGTGCGTGCGTGTCGGTGTTCGACGCATCCGTTCGGTGGTTCGGCGACGCGTGCTGCTGTTCGACGGCCGCGTTGTGCGGCCGATGGGGTGCGTGACCTGGTTCATCACCGCGGGGAGCCGTCGGCCGAGCGTTGGCCCGCGCTCGACAGCCGAAATACCGCGACCGACGGATGCGGGGGCCGGTCGATCTCGCCCGCACCGCGTTGCCCCTGCGCGCGGCTCAACCTGCCAGGCGCAATAGGTTGTCGCTCAGGTGGGTGCTCCCCGGTTGCGCCGGCGAGGAGCGGTTCACTCCGGTGGGACTGCCCTGGAACAGCGCGGGTCCTTGGCGGACGAGCCCGTGCCCGTGTCCAACGTATGCGTGCTGTCCTCGAGAGATGCGGGAACCGGGCGACTGCGAGCAGGGAGGATGAGAACCTGTGCTCGGCGGATCACACCCCGCGCTCGGCGGATCATAACCTGCGAAACCCTGCTTCCAGCCAGCGAGCAAGGTTGCGCACCCTATGCGTTTAGGAGCCGCGCGCCACGCTGACTTCCGGGCATGACTGCGTAACGGTGGACCCTCTTAGACCAGGTTCATCTTGCGCAGCAGGGCGGTGAATCTCGGGTGCCCGTGCAGACTGGTAAACAGGAAAGAGCCCTTGATACCGTACACGCTGCCCGCCCGCTCCTCGAAGGCGCGCTCCAGGTAATCCATCGCCCGATCCTGCTCTCCCAGTCCCGTGTAGATATAGGCCATGTGGTAGGGCGAAACGTATCGCTCGCGCGACAGCTCCTCCAGTTGCCGCAGCACCTTCCGGGCTTCCGCGATCTTGCCCACTATGCCGTAGGCTTCCCCAAGCTGGGCCAGCCAGACCGCATTACCGGGGGCCAGCTCGACCGCCCGCCTCAGCTCTGCCAGCCCCTCATCCACCCGGTCGTTCTTGATGTAGGCCCAGCCTAAGGAGGCGCGTCCCCTGGCGTACTCTGACTCGAACTCGACGCAGCGCAAGGCCGACTCCAGCCCTTCCCGATAGCGTCCCGCGCGAAGGAAAGCCGTGGCCACATCGGCCCGGTGAGTCAAAGGATCGAGCTCTTGCGCCCGCTTCACCAGGGCTAACGCCTCCTCGTACCGCTCGAGCGCGGAGCACAGCCACCCGTAGTGGTCGTAGATGTCCGCGCCGCCCGGGTTCAGCTCCAGCGCCAGCTTGAATTCCAGCTCTGCTCCCGCCCAGTCGAAGTCATGGATGCACTTGAGCAGGGCAAGCACCGAGTGGGCCTCCGCCAGGCCGCTGTCGAGCGTGAGTGCTCTCATTACGGCCTGCCGGGCCTCTTGGAAGGCGTCTTCCTCCCGTATCCACCCGAACCCCTGGCCAGCGGCGAGCTCGGCGTACGCCAGAGCCATCCCAGCGTGGGCCAAGGCGTAGCCCGG
>JBIOUY010000124.1:0-4454 GCA_044867445.1 Gemmatimonadales bacterium | reverse complement strand
GGTAACAGGTCGGCCGAAAGCAGCCACATCCTTTCCCCGCTGGAGCAGAGCTCGGTCCATGGCGGCTAAGGGCACCCCCTTCGGATCGATGCTTGTACCGCTGGATGGGTCATCCACTGCGGAGCAGGCCGTACCGCTCGCGATCGCGCTCGCGCAGCGACTACGGTGTAAGGTTCGCCTTGCCCTGGTTCACCAGACCCTGATCGCCCCGGTCCATGCCGGCACCGAGCAGACGTATACCTCGATCGAGCTGGCCGTCCAGAAATCGGAGCGGGAATACCTGCGACGGTGGGCAGATCGCATCCGCGAACGCAGCAAGCGGACCGTCACTGCTGTAACGCTCACCGGATCCATTGCACCGGCGCTCGAGCGGTACGCTCGGGACAACGTCGATCTCGTCGTTATGGCGACCCATGGGCGCGGGCCACTGCGTCGAGCCTGGCTGGGGAGCGTGGCCGACCACCTGATGCGCTCCTTGGAAATCCCGGTACTGCTGGTCCGGCCGACGCATGAGGAGCCGGTCCAGCCGCCGACGGCTCAGCTGGGCAGCATCCTCGTGCCGCTGGATGGGTCACCCCTGGCGGAAGCCGCATTGGAGCCGGCAATGGCTCTGGCCCGAGCCTGGGATGGGGAGATTTGCCTGGTGCAGGTGATTGAACCGCTGGTCTTCCCCATTGAGTCGCAGATGGTGCCCCCGACGGGCTACGATGAGAAGCTGACCACGATACGCCGCGACGCCGCGAATGACTACTTGAAGGACATCACCAAGCGGATCCAGGCCGACGGCCTGAGGGCCTCCGCTGCCGCTGTCCTCGGGGTCGGAGTTGCGGAAGCCCTGCTTGCCCTGGCCCATCCGGAACGGTTCGGGCTCATTGCGATCGCTACTCACGGCTACGGTGGGATCCGCCGTCTAGCGCTCGGAAGTGTGGCTGACAAGCTGATTCGAGGGGCGGATATCCCGGTGCTGGTGTGCAAGCCAAGAAAGGTGAGAAGTAAGAAGTAAGAAGTAAGGAGTGAGGAGTAGGAGTGAGAAGTGAGGAGAGAGGAGTGAGCAATAAGCAGTGAGCAGCGAGCAGTGAGCAGTAAATAGCAGAACGGAGCAGAATCAGGATCCTCATCCCGAGCGCAGCGAGGGATCCATCCCACAGGTATCAAAGCCAGGCAAGTAGATTCCTCGGTCCGCTTCGCTGCGCTCAGCCCTCCCTCGGAATGAGGATCTGGCGCCTTTTCACTTCTCACTTCTTACGTTTCACTTCTCACTTCTTACTTTTCACTTCTCACTTCTTACTTCTCACTTCTCTCACGCCCCCAGACTCAAGACCAAAGACTCAAGGCGGAGAGGCTGGGCGGGGCGGGGATCCGCCAGCGCGGCTACCGCCCCAATCACCGTCACCACCGGCGCTTCCAGGCCATCCCGGTCGGCCGCCTCGGCGATAGTGCCCAGGGTCGCGAGGGTAACCCGCTGTTCCGCCGTGGTCGCCGACTGGATGCAGGCAGCCGGTGTGGCCGGATCCCGCCCGGCGAGTATGAGTTGCTCGGCAATGCCTGCCAGCCGCTCTCGCCCCATCAGCAAGACCAATGTGTCGACCGCCGCGAATGCCCGTAGCTCGGCGGTATCGCCGGCGTCCGGGCTCGCCCGGTGTCCGGTGATCACCGCGAACGAATGCGCCACACCGCGGGCAGTCACTGGAATCCCCGCCGCGGCCGGGCCGGCGATGGCGCTGGAGACACCAGGCACCACCTCGCAGGGAATGCCCAACTCTCTGCAGGCGGCAAGCTCCTCACTCCCTCGCCCGAAGACGAACGGATCTCCTCCTTTGAGCCGAACCACCGTCCGACCATCGCGGGCGGCATCCACCAGCAACTGATTAATGACCTCCTGCGACAGGGCCGCATGGCCTCGGCCTTTGCCGACGTCCACCAGCTCCGCACCGGTGCGGACCTCCAGCAGCAGCTCGGGTCCAATCAGCCGATCGTGAACCACGAGATCCGCCGCTCGGAGCAGCTCCAGCCCACGCGCCGTGATGAGCCCGGGGTCGCCCGGGCCCGCCCCCACGAGGTACACGGTCCCGGTTGCCTTTGAGCTCTGGCGGCCGCCTCTCCGGCGAAGCCGCGGTGGAGGAGGCGGATGGCGACGAGCGAGGTCGATCACCAGCTCGACCAATCCGGGATAACTGCCTACCGCCTCGTCCAGCAGCACGCGCGATCCGGGTTCACGACTTGAGCCGCCCGAGATCCCGACCGTCTGAGGCAGGTCAACCAGGGCATGGGTTCCACCACCGATCAGGAATGGGACCACCAGTGCGACCGCGAGCCTCACCTGCTCGAGCACCTGCCCCACCGGTGGCTCGTCGTCGATGAAACCGGCGAGGACCTGGCCGGCGACGCGGCGCAGCTCCAGCGCTTCCGCCAGATGCAGGGTAGCGGTACGGCTTTCCGGATGCCGAGGCGTACCATGGCCTACCAACACCAGCGACACGGCGTCGCGAGTGAGCCCCTCATTCCTGAGCAATTGGGTCACCCGCCGGGCAACCAGCGCAGCGATACCAGGATGGGTGCCCAGCGGCGGTGTCTGCCGCAGCCTGATCTCGGAATAGCGCCGATTCCGAGCCAGCGCGGCCGGGAGCACGGTCTCGCTGTAATGTCCCGCGCTGGTCATGAACGGGACCACCGTCACCTCCTCGGCGGTGAGCTCGTCCAGCACTGTGTCGAAGCCTGGCTCTCCCTGATGGAACGCGACCGCCACCTCATCGAACAATCGCCGGCGGCGAATCTCCTCGGCGTACCGGCGCACCAGCGCGTTGGCGGCAGGATCGCGACGGGAGCCGTGGGCAGCGAGCACCAGTGCCCGACCGCCGCCCTGCACGGGTTCGGGCCTCATCGACTGACCTCTTGCGGCACCGACTCGAACATCGGCAACTCTCGCCCGGTTACGGTCATCCGCCTGGCGCGAAGGCCCATTAGACGCTGGTAGAAATCGCCCAGCCCTTCCCCGTCCGTCCGTTCCGCCGCCCAACGCTGGAGTAGCGGCCGGACACTCTCGAGCAGCTCATCTACCGGGACGTCGGCGCGCCAGAGATCCACCAACCGGTCGCCGGCGAGCCCTCCACCGACGTACACGTTGTAGAGCCCGAGCGAGCGCCCTACGAACGCAAGATCGGCCGTGTAGGGACGGGCGCAGCCGTTGGGGCAGCCGGTCATCCGGATGGTGAGCGGCGCGTCGCGCAGCCCGAGCGACTCGAGTTCCGCCTCGAATCGATCCAGGATATCGGGCATGGCTCGCTCGGATTCGGCGAGTGCGAGGCCGCAGGTGGGCAGGGCGGGGCAGGCCATCGAGAAGCGCCGAGCCGCCGAGAGCTTATTCGGCAGGGTGACCCCGTGGGTCTGGAGGATGCGCTCCACGGTGTCGAGTCCTGCCAGGTCCAGATCGGTGAGCAGCAGATTCTGCTGCCCGGTGAGTTGAACGCCAGGCCTCAGCAGGCTCACGATTTCGTGCAGAGCGGTCTTGAGGCGGTGGCCCCTCGCTCCGCTCGGGGCAGGCTCTTCGGTATCTACGATGCGGCCGCTCTGGATGAACACGCCGTAAAACCAGCGGCCATCGCTTTGGCGATGGCGCCCGAGATGATCGTGGAAGGGCAGCGGCGAGAGCTCCACCGCGGGGCCCAGCGTAAACGAAGCCCGGCGCTGGAACTCCTCTCGGAAGTGAGGGGTGCCCCACTCGGCCAGCAGATACTTGAGCCGCGCGTGGCGACGGTCGCTCCGGTTTCCGTGATCGCGGAAGATGGCGGCGACGATTCGCACTGCTTCGACGCCGTGGTCCAACGGGACGAAGCCCAGCGGCTCGGCCAGGCGCGCGGTGGTGTCGCCCTTGTTGTGGGTCATGCCGAGCCCACCACCCACCAGCAGATTGAATCCGCGGACCCGGCCGCCCTCCACGATCGCCAGGAGTCCCACGTCGTGAGACCAGATGTCCACACAGTTATCGGTCGAGAGACCGACGGCGATCTTGAACTTCCGCGGGAGATACTTGTCGCCGTAGAACGGCTCCTCCTGCTCGGTCGAGACCTGCTTTTCCCCATCCAGCCAGATCTCGTGGTAGGCCTTGGTCCCCGGCCGCAGCTCCACTGCGATCGCCTCGGCGACGCGGCGAACGGCGGCGTGGTCGGCATCGCCCAGGGGCGCGGCGCAGCCCATGACATTGCGACGCACGTCGCCGCAGGCAGCGAGAGTGGTGAGCAGCCGTTGGTTGACTCCGGCGATGGTCGGCTTGAGATGACCCTTGAGGACGCCGTGAAACTGGAATCCCTGTCGGGTGGTGACTCGAAGAGTGCCGTTGCCATGATGGTCGGCGATGTCCTCGAGGCCGAGGTATTGCTCCGCGGTGATTACCCCGGCGGGGATGCCCACGCGCACCATGAAGGCGTAGGCCTTTTCCTGGCCCGCGGCCTCACGCA
>JBIOUY010000123.1:0-11526 GCA_044867445.1 Gemmatimonadales bacterium | reverse complement strand
GTCAGGCATCAGGATCCACGAGAGAGCGAGGCTGCAGCTAGCGCCGCGAGTATTGGCGGAAACCATGTTTTTCGAAAAGCAGTCGCGAACTGGCTGCAAGGAGACAGTGATGACAAAGCTCGCAGATGTGGTGGAGGCAACGGCGATCCGGCCGTTTCAGGTGAACGTTGTTCCGGAAGTGGAGCTCACTGAGCTGCGCAGGCGTATCAACGCGACCAGGTGGCCTGAACGGGAGACGGTCACGGATCAATCGCAAGGCGTGCAACTCGCGACGATTAAGAACCTCGCGCGCTATTGGGCGACAGAGTACGACTGGCGGAAGGTGGAGGCGAAGCTCAAGGCCCTGCCGCATTTCATCACCACGATCGATGGACTGGACATTCATTTCATTCACGTCCGTTCAAAACACGAAGATGCGTTGCCGCTGATTGTTACGCACGGATGGCCCGGATCGATCGTCGAGCAGATGAAGATCATCGATCCACTGACCAATCCCACGGCGCATGGCGCGAGCGCATCGGACGCTTTCCATCTGGTGATCCCGTCAATACCGGGCTACGGATACTCAGGAAAACCGACCACCACCGGCTGGGATCCCCCTCATATCGCCCGTGCCTGGGTCGTGCTGATGAAGCGCCTCGGCTACACGAGATTCGTGGCGCAAGGCGGCGATTGGGGGGCGATCATCACGGACCAAATGGGCGTGCAGGCGGCTCCGGAGTTGCTCGGCATCCACGTCAACATGCCTGGCATCTTTCCAGCCGACATTGATGCGGCGGCCTTTTCCGGCGCTCCGGCGCCATCGGGTCTCTCAGCCGATGAGAAACTCGCTTACGACCGTCTGCAGTTCGTATATCAAAAGGGAATCGCCTACGGGTTCCAGATGGGTCTGCGACCGCAAACATTATACGGAATCGCGGACTCACCCATCGGCCTGGCGGCTTATTTCCTTGATCACGACGCACGCAGCTACGAGCTGATCTCACGCGTCTTTCACGGACAAGCCGAGGGCCTCACGCGCGACGACATCCTCGACAACATCACGATCACCTGGTTGACGAACACGGCGCTGTCTGGCGCCCGTCTCTATTGGGAGTATTTCGGCAAAGGGTATTTCAATGCCAAAGGCGTCTCCATCCCGGTTGCCGTGAGCGTCTTTCCTGACGAGCTCTATCCGGCCCCGCGGAGCTGGACCGAGCGGGCGTACCCCAAGCTCATCCATTACAACAAGGTCGACAAAGGCGGCCACTTTGCGGCATGGGAACAGCCGCAGCTCTTTTCAGAAGAGGTTCGCGCCGGGTTCCGGTCGCTTCGCTAGCTGACCGAGTTCGAACGTCTGCACATGCCCCTTGCTCGGTGGGCGACCGAATGGCTCAACTCCGAGCCGCTCGGCCCCGCCGAGTTGCATGCCCACGTCGTTTTGGCCGCCGCGGCGGCGGGTGCGCCAGCGATAGCATCGTCTACGGTCACGGCGCGGCCGTCGCCGAAGAGCGTGCGCCGTTCGCGAAGACCGCGGACACGGCAGCGCTGCGAATGCCGTCGGGGCGTTGCCAAGGCCACGGAGCCCGTTCCACTCGCCGACGTAATGGCTCGTCGTCGGCGCCGCAACGACGATAGACGTATCGACCCACCAGTACGCGTTGAGCCCATTGGTCATCTGCATCTGGTAGCGGACGACATACGTCGTCGCTTCGGGCACCGCGGCCCACTTCGTGGTCCAACCGGACCCGGTGGTGTAGCGATTGCCGTCCCAGTGGGGTGGGCTGACGCTCGCCGGCGCCGGCAGGGACATGACGGTGGATGCGCCGGTGCGTCCATCCGGGTATACCACACTCACGCGATAGGTGTGGAGGTAACGCGGATCGAACTGCTGGCTGACGTCGGTGAACGAGGGGCTACTGATCGGCGTGGGCGTCTGCTGAATGGTTCCGTATAGCGCGCTCGTCCTGGTGACGAGGTAGCCCGTCGCATCGGGAACGGGATCCCAACGCAATGACGCAGAAGTGCCGGCGGGCGTGAGCGTCAGGTTCGTCGGTGCGGGGAGGGGCCGTTCCAACGTCGCTTCCGGCGTCGTGGTGGTGATGATTGGCCTCGAGATGGTGGAGCGCTGGTCGACCTGGCCAAACAGGGAGGTCGCGCCCGCCGAAGTCCGGCGCTAGACCGACGGCTCGGGTATCTCCAAGGGTGGGGCGCTCAGACTGGAGTCAATCGACGCTCGGAGCGCTCGCTCAACGTGGTGCAGAGCACTTCGATCAGCTCAGCGACCGCGGGGTGAGTCGGAGGCCGGGTGCGACACACCCTGGCCTCGAGTCGGACCCCCGGCAGGCCTGGCCTCAGCGACAGTGCGCATAGCCCTCCGGTCCGAAGCTCCTCCAGGAGCGCGTATCGCGGCAGCACCCCCATCGCCTGCGAATTGCTGAGGACGCTGCGCTTCACGGCCTCGACGCTGCCCGTCGGCTCCAGTCGCGGAGCCCGCGTGCCGTCGGCGTGGAAGAAGTCGCGCAGGAGGTCGTGGAAGTAACCTCTGGCGTCGCTCACGAAGACGGTGTACGGGGCCAGCCGATCGCGGGAAAGCATGGAACCCTCCGCGTCAGCAACGAGCGGATGCTCGGGCCTGCAGAACACCACAAGGGGCACCGTTGTCAGCGACGCGGAACCAGTGGCTCCGCCCTCCTCTGCACCGCCGGCCGGCTCACACCGCGCCGTCTGCAGCATCAAGCCAACGTCATACCGGCCACCTGCCAGGCCCTGCGTGATGCTCGGGCACATTCCCACCGTCACCGCGAAGCGCGTGTTCGGCCACCGCTCCCGGAGCACGCCGAGCACGCCCGGCAGCAGATAGATGCTGATCGATTCGTTGGCGATGATCTCGATGCTGGTGCGCACATCACGCGCCACCGCGGCGACGGCGACCTGTGCGTCCTCCAGGGAGGCGAGTACCGTGCGCGCGTAGGGCAGCAGGGCCGCGCCGGCCGGGGTGAGCGCAACGCTGTGGGCCCCGCGGTTCCGGGTCACCGCCCGAGTGCCCAGGGCCCGCTCCAGGGCGGCCAGGGCCTCGGATATCGTCGATTGTGCCACGCCGAGCACGCGGGCCGCCGACGTCAAGCTTCCCTGATCGACAAGGGTGACGAACGCCCGAAGCTGGCGGAGCTCGAGACCCAGAGCCCCTCCGCTCTCGCGCAGCGACAATTGGATCCCCGGATGCTGATCGCGCTTTAGCATGCGACCATATCGACCTTATCGACGCATCCGATAAGAATCATCGGCATTTTGGCGTGCCGCCTCCGCATCACTAGTCGTCACCTCCGTCGAGCAGGATACACCGGTCGTCCCGATTCTGCATCGGCCAACCGGGTTAGGCGCGTCATTGCTGGCCGGTCGCAGCTGTCCGATAGGAGTCGTAAGTGTCTCCCCAAGCGTTGTTTGGTATCAGCGTCGCCTTCGGCTTTCTCGCCTGGGGCATTGTCACCCGGCAGTATATCTGGCCCGCGCTGCACATCCGACAACCCGCGGACGCACTGCGGCCCATCCTCCTGCTGCACAGCTTCCGGTTCATCGGTTTGTCCTTCCTAGTACCGGGCGTCGTCTCGCCCGATCTGCCGGCCGCCTTCGCCCGTCCAGCGGCCTACGGCGACCTGGCCACCGCGATCCTGGCATTGCTCGGGATGGCGATGCTCCCAAGCCGACTGGGATTCGTGCTGGTCTGGGCGTTCAACCTTCTGGGCTCCGTCGATCTGCTCAACGCGTACTACCAAGGCGGCCGGACTGGCGTGGGGGATGCGCCGGGCCTCCAGGGCGCGGCCTACTTCATTCCGACGGTTCTAGTACCTCTCCTCCTCATCACTCACTGGCTGGTATTCCGGCTCCTGCTAACGAAGAAGGTGACCACGTGACGGGGACTGCCGTTGAGGGCAACCGCGCGGGCATCGGCGCCCGCCTGCCACGCCTGGAAGACGAGCGACTGTTGCGCGGGGGGAGCCGCTACGTCTCGGACCTGATCGCGACCTCCAGGGCTTTGCGTGTGAAGGTCCTGCGCTCGCCCCATCCCCACGCCCGGATTGTTGCCGTCGACGCCGCCAAGGCCTGGACCCTGCCGGGCGTCGTGGACCTGCTCACACCCGACAAAATCTTGAATGTCGCCGACTTGCCCTGCGAGTGGGCTGCGCCGGGCATGGAGGCGGTGCCGCTGCATCCGGTCCTGGCGAGGGATCGGGTCCGGTATGCCGGGGAGCCGATCGCGGCGGTGGCCGCCGAAACGGCACACGCGGCGGACGACGCGCTCGCCGCCATCGCGGTGGTCTACGAAACGCTGCCTGCCGTCGCCGAGCAGGAGGCGGCCATCAAGGACGGCGCGCCCCGCCTGCACGATGCCGCGCCGGGCAATGTGGCCTTCCGATTTCGGCGGGCCGGCGGAGATGTCGGGCGAGCGTTTGCCGACGCGGAGATCGTCATCCGTCGGCGCCTCACCAACAGCCGGGTCAGCGCCGCGCCGCTGGAGGGCCGAGTCGTGCTGTCGGATTTCGACGTCAGAGCAGGTCGGTTGATCCACCACACGTCGAGCCAGCTGCCGCACACGCATGCCCGCCTGCTCGCCGGGTGCATCGGACTTCCGCTCCACAAGTTGCGGCTCGTCGCTCCGGACATCGGGGGCGGATTCGGGTCCAAGCTCGGCTTTTATGCCGAGGACGTCATCTGCGCGCTGCTGTCGATGCGCACCGGGCGTCCGTGCGCCTGGACCGAAGGCCGGGGCGAGAGCTTTCTCGCAACCACGCACGGACGCGACCAGGTCCAGTATGTCGAGCTCGCAGCCCGGCGCGATGGCCGGATCACCGGACTCCGAGCCCGTATCATTGCCGACCTTGGAGCGTATGCCTTGGGCATGGGGCCGGGGGTGCCCTCGATCAACACCGGGATCTCCGTCACGGGCCCCTACGACATTCCGAACGTCGATTGCGAGGTGATCGGGGTCTACACGAACCGCACGCCGACCGGACCATACCGCGGTGCCGGACATCCCGAGGCCACCTTTCTCATCGAGCGGATGATGGACGAGCTCGCCCGAGAGCTCGCGGGCGATCCCGCCGAGCTGCGACGAGTGAATTTCGTGCCCTCCTCCGCCATGCCCCATCGCCTGCCGACCGGGTTCACGCTCGATTCGGGCGACTATGCCGCCAATATGGATGCGGCGTTGAGGTCCGCAGGCTACGCCGAGCTGCGAGAGCGTCAAGCCCGGCTGCGCGCCGAGGGTCGCTATCTCGGCATCGGCCTCACCACCTTTTCCGCGAGCTCCGCTGCCTCCCCTTCGATGGCGATGGGTGCGATCGGGTTCGCGATGACCGGCCACGAGAGCGCGCGAGTCGTGGTCCATGCCGACGGGCGGGTGACGGTGTTCTGCGGCACCCAGAGCACTGGGCAAGGCCACGTCACCAGTCTGGCCCAGATTGCGGCCAGCGTGCTGGGTATCGCGCCAAGCGACGTGGAGGTAGTGGAAGGCGATACCCAGGCGGTACCGCTGGGGACCGGGACCTTCAACTCACGATCAATGGCGGTCGGCGGCTCGGCGGTGTACGAGGCCGCTCGCAAGATCATGGAGAAGGCGACTCGGATCGCGGCATACAAGCTCCAGAGACGTCCGCGTGATCTCATCTATCAGAACGGGGCCTTCCGGGCGACCGCGCATGCGGGAGCGGCCGCGTCGTTCGCGCATACGAGCCAGAGAATCGCGCAAAAGATCATACCGCTCGTGTTCAAGCGGCGCAGTGGCTTCGAGCTTCCGGCCACGCGGCGTGGGGTCGACGCGGTGACTTTCGCCGAAGTCGCGCGAGAGGCGCATCTGGGCCACGACCTGCCACTCGGCATGGGACCCGGTCTGGACGAGACCCATTTCTTCGAGCCCAAAGACATTGTGTTCGACTACGGTGCCCATGTCGCCGTGGTCGAGGTCGACGCCGAGACCGGACACATTGCGCTGCTGCGACATGTCGTCGTGGACGACTGCGGTCGGGTTATCAGTCCTCTGCTGGTCGAAGGCCAGGTGCATGGCGGGGCGGCGCAAGGCATCGGTCAGGCCTTGATGGAGGCGGTGGTCCATGACGCCAGCGGCGAGCCGTTGGTGCGTGGATTCAACGACTATGCGATGCCGCGCGCCGCCGACCTGCCTCGGTTCGAGACCGGCCGGACCGAAGTCCGAACTCCGATCAACCCGCTGGGCGCGAGAGGAGTGGGCGAGGGCGCCACCATCGGCGCGACACCGGCAGTCATCAACGCGGTCCTCGATGCGCTCGCACCGATTGGCGTGACCGACATCCCAATGCCGCTGACCCCGATGCGGGTCTGGCTGGCGATTCAAGGGGCGCGCGACCCGAAAGGAGAGGCCACTCATGCCCGAAGTGTCGATGAGAGTGAACGGGCGCGCAGTGCGCAGTGAGGTCGAGGGGCGGACGCTGCTGGTCGAGTTCCTCAGGGAAGGACTGGGCCTGACGGGCACACACATTGGCTGCGACACGACGCAGTGCGGCGCCTGTGTGGTGCACGTCAACAGCCGGCCGATGAAATCGTGCACCATGCTGGCGCTGCAGTGTCAGGGCGCGGAGGTCGGAACCATCGAGGGCATCGCCGCACCCGGAGCTCCCCTGCATCCGATGCAGGCGGCGTTCCGGGAGCATCATGCACTCCAGTGCGGCTATTGCACGTCAGGCATGGTGATGATGGCGCTCGACATCGCGCGCCGGATCAGGGAGCCGGACGAGGCGAGGATTCGCGAGGAGCTCAAGGGCAACATCTGCCGCTGCACCGGCTATCACCACATCGTCGAAGCGATCGCTGCCGGGGCTCAGGCGATGGCGGTCCAGGAGACCTGAGGCTCGACATGCGCGACTTCGTCTATCACCGGCCCACCTCGCTCGACGATGCCCGCCGACTTGCCCTCGAGGAGGGGGCGATGCTGCTCGCCGGCGGTCAGACGCTACTGCGGGACATGAAGCTCGGTATGCACTCACCAGCCAGCCTGATCGACGTTGCCGGCGTCGTTCCCCAGCACATCGAGCTTCGTGATGGCGCGGTGTCGATCGGAGCGGGGGCGACTCACGCCGAAGTCGCCGGCTCCGCCGTTCTGCGGCGGCACCTGCCGGTGTTGGCGGATCTGGTGGGCCACATCGGCGACCCCGCGGTTCGCAATAGAGGCACCTTGGGCGGCGCGCTCGCCGCCAACGAGCCGGCGGGCGATTACCCCGCCGCCTGCCTCGCTCTCGGCGCCACGGTGCACACGACCAGCCGGACGGTTGCGGCTTCGCAGTTCTTCAATGGCAATCGTCGGAGCGTGCTCGAGCCTGGGGAGATCGTCATTGCCGCGAGCTTTCCAATCGCCGTGCGAGGCGCATATATCAAATTCCTGAATCCGGCGGCGCGGTACGCCATGGTCGGAGTATTCGCCGCCGTCGCGGGAGATGGCAGCCCTCGCCTTGCGGTCACCGGTGCGCGCAGGGACGGTGCGTTCCGGTGGCGAGAGGCCGAGAGCGCCCTCGCGGGGGAGTTCACGCCCGAGGCGCTGCGCGACGTTCGGCTGTCGCTCGAGAGGCTCCTGGAGGACCTGTTTGCAGACGCGGCATACCGGGCGCACCTCGCCGGGGTGTTGGCCCGCAGGGCGGTGGCTTTGGCCGCTGGCCCTGCTCCAGTGGCCCTGGTGCTGTCGCACGGGTCGCCAGCCGGCGCCGACACTGGCTGGGCTTGAACGGCTACCGACGAAGTCTGCTACTTATCGTCCATTCGCGCGCGAAGGCGCCGTCCACAGAGGAGATCGTATGCTTTTCCTGGTCGAACTCGATCGTGTCAATCCGGGGACCATGGTGACGCCTGAATCAGGTCGGGCCTTCATCAAGAGCGTCATCTTTCCCACCCTCGCGCGAGCCGAGCAACTGGTCGCGGAAAAGAGCATTCTGAGCGGCGGAGCCGTGCTCGGACGCGTCGCGCTGCGGTTCATTATGGAAGCGGACTCATCGGAGCAGGTGGACCGAATGATCGAGAGCTTGCCGGTGTGGACGGTGGCGGAAACCCGGGTGATACCCCTGGTAACTTTTGGTGAGCGCCGGCAGCACGTTCAAGAGCTGCTGGATAGTCTGGCGACCACGCCAGCGTAGGCGTGGAGCCGCGATCTTCACGACCGCCATGCTGGTCGCGGTCGTCGCGCCGCGGGTGAGTTTCGGCCTCATCTGCGGCGCGCTCGTGCTCCACCTGGGGCCAGAGGTCCCCGGCTCCACAAATCAATGACCAGGTCGCGAACCGGTTGGGAGCAGCAGACGAGCACGTTGCCGTCGGTCGGCTGGTCGAGCGGCTCCGGCCGGTAGGCGACCTCCCCCGAGATCAAACCACTCTCACAGTTATGACACACACCGGTCCGGCACGACCAACGGGCCGGCACATCGCATGCCTCGGCCAGCTCCAGGATACTCTGGTACGAGTCCTTCCAGTGTGCGGCGATGCCACTGCGCGCGAACGAGATGAGCGGACCGGTGTCAGCATCGTCGCTGGGCAGGTGCGGAGCTCGGGTCGCCCTGCCGACGACACCAGGTGTCAGCGGCTCGCTGCCGTTGAAGATCTCGACGTAGATCCGGGCCGGCGTCACGCCCAGAGTCTTGAGCGCCTCCTTCATCTCTGCCATGAAGCGAGTTGGCCCGCACAGGTAGACATCAGCCTCAAGTGGCAGCCCAACTTCGTCGAAGATCGACCGTGACAGGTGGCCGGTAGCGTCGAAATCCTCACCCATCCGATCGCCTGGGGCCAGCCCGCTGTAACAGACGTAGCTCCGGCGGTGCGGGAGCGCGCGCATGAGGCCGCGGGCTTCAGCGGCGAAGGGATGATGCTCCCGATCGCGAGCGCCATGGAGCCACAAGACCTGCCGAGTCGATCGGGCCGATGCGAGGGCGTGCAGCATCGCCAGCACGGGGGTCACCCCGATGCCCGCGCTCAGCAGCACGATGGGGCGATCTCCGGACTGCAGGATGAAGCTTCCGCGCGGGGCGCTCACGTCGAGCGTATCGCCCACCCGGACATGCTGGCGCAGGTAGGTTCCTCCGGCCCCGTTCGGCTCGATCTTTACGCTGATGCGATAGCGGTTCTTCGAGACGGCCCCCGAAAGCGAGTAGCTGCGAAAGAGGGGCGGTCCACCGGCGGTCGGTCGAAGACGCAAGACCACGTACTGGCCCGGCAGAGCGGTAGGCAGCGGCTCACGGTCCGGCTTCTGTAGCGTCAGCGAGAGGACGTCGGCAGACTCGTGATCGATTGCCGTCACGGTGAGCAGCCGAAATCCGGGCGCGGCCGGATGGGCGGCCGCTGCCGGCGTGAGCCCCGAGTTGCCGCGAAGTAATTCCTCGAACGACGAGCGCCACCCGGGCAACAGCGCTTCGACCCGCAGTGCGCGCTGCAGCCCTTCGCGCGGATGATTGGGCGAATAGAGGAGCGCGTTGATCTCCGCGACGGTCATCCGCTCCTGGGCCTCTGCACGCTTGATGAATTCGTCGCCGGCGCCCACCTCGCCTTCCCGGAGGACGCGGAGGTAGAAGCCCGGCGTTCCGCTGGATGTCAGCAGCGCCACCATCCGGGGCTCGCTCATCTGGATGCCCAAGCGGTAGCAGGTCACGCGCGCCTGGGTGACCTCGAACAGCGGGCTGCCGATCTGATACCGGTCGCCGATGCACACCGCATCGTCGGGCAGTCCTTCGATGGTGAAGTTCTCGCCGAACTGTCCAGAGTCGAAGTCGGCCCTCCCGAGCTGCTCCTCCTAATAGCGATATGATTCGATCTGGTAGACGTAGATGGCGCGCTGCTCGCCCCCGTGCCCGGGCCAGGTCGCCTTGCCCGTCGCCGTGGAGACTCAACCGGCCGACCCGACACCGGCCAGGCACGGGACTTTTCCAGATCCCGGTGTGCACCGTGCGGCCCTTCCACTCGATATCGCGGGGGAGTCCGACGTTTACCGACAGGAGTCGGGCCATGCTACTCCACGGGTGAGGCGGGTTCTTCTATAGCCATCGACGGACCGAAGCCTTGTAGGGCAGATACTCCGAGGGAAATCGTGTTTCGAGGTAACGCTCTTCCCTCGGGATGACCACGAACGACATGAGCGCAACGGCCGGAATGAGCGTAATCAGCAATGCGATACTGTTGACCCAAAGGGAGAGACCGAGCTGAAGAAGCGAGAAGGCGAGATAGATGGGGTTTCGGCTGACGCCGTAGGGCCCCGAGCGGACGATCGTTGTCGTGGGACGATTGCCTGGGACGGGCGTGCCAGCTGCGCGGAAGGTGCGAACCGCCGAGACGAAGAGGACGACGGCCAAGAGCGTGACCATGGCGCCGAGTGGCGTGCTGACCGGAGTGGGGACGAGCCGTACCGGCCAAAGGAGATGAAGCACCAGGCCGAGTGCGATCGAGCCCAGATAGACGAAAGGCGGACGAACGAGCCCCAGGTTGGCTACGTCCGGCGCGGAAGTTCCGCGACTGCGGCTATCTTGAGAATCGCCCTTCATGACTGTCGGCTGTAAACGTACTCAAAGGCAAGAAACTCCTTGCGCCGCCCCCGCCCGGTCTGCTCGGTGAGGAAGAGCTGTACGACTTGCCGGTTTTCGTCAACTGGGCCAACGGTGAGTCGGTACATGAACGGAACGTTTTTGGCCGTTCCCCACTCGGGCGCTACGAAACTCGTTCCTCCAACCAGCTCGAGTCTTCCACCCCGTGCCTTGTTGGCTCCGGGAACAACATAGCTCATCATCTGTGGAAGACGGCTATCCAGTGAGAAATACTCGTACTGCTGATTGATCTGGTTATAGCTGAAGTAAGCAACACGGGTGAACGAGGCCTGGCCCGATGTATCTGCGGGCTCCATCACTTCTTGCAGAAAAGCGTCTCTGACGATTTCGCGACGTGCCGTAGCTGGCGGGAGATCGACGGCTTTTGCATCGGGACCAGGCCACATCCGTGACCGGACGTGCCACACTCCCACCATTTGCCGGATCAAGGGTGTGACCGACGCGGATTGGCCTGCTGCCGGGTCCTGCCCATATGCGAAGGAGGCAAGCGATAGGAGTCCGGCAAGACAAGCCAGTCGGAACAAGACAGGTACAGGTCGATTCGCACTCATGCCACATCTCCTCGTCCAGAGGCTTGGCGGCCCAGGAAGTCCCGCATGAGACTTACGACCTCATCAAGGTTGGTCTCCAGCAACCAGTGGCCTCCGTCGAGCAGATGGAGCTCCGCATCCTGCAGATCCCGGAGATAGGCCCGCGCCGCGCCTTCGGGCATGTAGCCATCCTGAGGTCCCCAGACGATCAGGGTCGGCGGGCGGTGCTCACGCAGATAGGCCTGGTATCGGGGAAACCACTGCAGATTCTCTCGTAGCCCTTCCATCAGACCGACCGCGATCTCACGCCGACCCGGTGCCTGCATCCAGCTCCACGCCAGCTTCCAAAGGTCCGGACTGATCCGCTCGGCCAGGTCGGCGCGGACCTGGTTCAGGAACTCGTCCCGAAACCCCTC
>JBIOUY010000122.1:0-2732 GCA_044867445.1 Gemmatimonadales bacterium | reverse complement strand
GCTCCCGCTCCTCCGGCGCCTTGTCGATCTGATCGTAGGCGGTAAACTGGGCCAGCCCCTTCTTCGCCTGAACCTTCGTGATCGCCGCCGTCAACGTCGTCTTCCCATGATCCACGTGCCCGATCGTCCCCACGTTCACATGCGGCTTGGTCCGCTCAAATTTGGCCTTGGCCATGTGCTCCCTCTGGTCGTAGCTAACAGCTAACGGCTAACAGCTAACGGCTAACAGCTAACGGTCCTGCCCATCTTGCATCGGCTCTCGGCGTCCGGTATCGGAGTCCAGTCATGAAAGACTGTTAGCCGTTAGCCGTTAGCCTTTAGCCTTGGTAATGATCTGCTCCGCGATATTCTTCGGAACTTCCTCGTAATGATCGAACTGCATGGTGTACACCGCCCGGCCTTGCGTCATGCTGCGAAGCTGAGTCGAGTAGCCGAACATCTCGGCGAGCGGCACGTCCGCGGCGACCACTTGGGCATCGCCCCGTTGAGTCATGCCGCCGATCTTTCCGCGCCGGCTGGAGAGGTCGCCGATGACGTCGCCGAGGAAGTCGGCCGGCGTTACCACCTCAACCTCCATCACCGGCTCGAGCAGGATGGCGCTGGCCTGCCGGGCGGCCTCCTTCACTGCCATTGAGCCCGCGATCTTGAAGGCCATCTCGGAGCTGTCGACGTCGTGGTAGCTGCCGAAGGTGAGCGTCGCCTTCACGTCCACCATCGGGTAGCCGGCGAGCACGCCGTTCTCCAGCGCCTCGCGAATTCCGGCCTCGACCGGCTTGATGAACTCTCTCGGGATCACCCCGCCCACGATCTTGTCTTCGAAGACGAAGCCGGCGCCCGGCTCGGTCGGCTCCAGGTCGATGACGACATGGCCATATTGACCCTTGCCGCCCGACTGACGGATGAACTTGCCCTCGACGTCCTTGACCTTCTTCCGGATCGTTTCCCGGAAGGCGACCTGCGGCTTGCCGACGTTGGCTTCGACCTTGAACTCCCGCTTCATCCGGTCGACCAGGATTTCAAGATGCAGCTCACCCATACCGGCGATGATGGTCTGCCCGGTCTCCTGATCGGCGCGAACCCGGAAGGTGGGGTCTTCTTCCTGCAGCTTCTGGAGGGCGATCGCCAGCTTGTCTTGGTCGGCCTTGGTCTTGGGCTCGATGGCGACGTCGATGACCGGATTGGGGAACTTCATCGCCTCGAGGATGATCGGCTTGTCCTCATCCGACAGCGTGTCGCCCGTGCGGGTGTCTTTGAGTCCGATTGCTGCACCGATGTCGCCGGCGAGTACCTCTTCGATCTCTTCCCGCTTGTTGGCGTGCATCTGCAGCAGCCGGCCGACCCGCTCCCGCTTGTCCTTAGTGCTATTGTAGACGTAGCTGCCGGACTTGAGCGAGCCGGAATACACCCGGAAGAAGGTGAGCCGGCCGACATAAGGGTCAGTCGCGATCTTGAACGCCAGTGCCGAGAACGGCTCGGTATCCGAGGCACAGCGCTCGACGTGAGTGTCGTCGTGCAGCGGGATGTGACCCTGGATAGGCGGAATGTCGACTGGACTGGGGAGATAGTCGATGACGGCATCGAGCAGCGCCTGGACGCCCTTGTTTTTGAAGGAGGCGCCGCAGAGCACCGGCACGATGGAACCGGAGGTCGTGGCCTTGCGGATGGCGTGCTGGATCTCCTCGATGCTCAGCTCTTCCCCACCCAGGTATTTGCCCAGCAGCTCGTCATCGTGCTCGACCGCCGCCTCGATGACCTCATGCCGGGCCTGCTCTACTCGCTCGCAATAGGCCTCGGGCACCGGCATCTCGGTGAAGGTCTTCCCGAGGGTCTCCTCATCGAAGATCACTTCGACGCGGCGGAGAACATCGATGTGGCCGGTGAACATTTCGGCCGAGCCGACCGGGAGCTGGATGGGATAGGCCTTCTTGGTGAGCCGATCGCGGATCATGCTCAGGCAGCGATCGAAGTCCGCCCCCACGCGATCCATCTTGTTGGCGAAGATCAGGCGAGGAACACCGTAGCGATCGGCCTGGCGCCAGACGGTCTCGGTCTGCGGCTCGACGCCGGCGACCGAATCGAGCAGCGTCACCGCGCCGTCGAGCACCCGCAGCGACCGCTCCACCTCGACGGTGAAGTCCACGTGCCCCGGCGTATCGATGATGTTGATTCGATACTGAGTGCCGTTCCGGTTCCAGAAACAGGTCGTGGCGGCGGAGGTGATGGTGATGCCTCGCTCCTGCTCCTGCTCCATCCAGTCCATGGTGGCGGCGCCCTCATGGACCTCACCGATCTTGTAGTTCTTGCCGGTGTAGTAAAGGATGCGCTCGGTTGTCGTCGTCTTCCCGGCATCGATGTGGGCCATGATGCCGATGTTACGATAGTGTTCGAGCGGAGTCTGGCGCGC
This sequence comes from Gemmatimonadales bacterium, assembly GCA_044867445.1. Taxonomy (GTDB): domain Bacteria; phylum Gemmatimonadota; class Gemmatimonadetes; order Gemmatimonadales; family GWC2-71-9; genus CAVVWJ01. The sequence continues at coordinate 328 of JBIOUY010000122.1, read as the reverse complement.
CATGCTGTTCCGTTTCTCGATCGTGTTCCGTTACGCGGGGCGGTAGAGGCGGTACCCGTCCTCACCTTCCCGCCACTCCGGCGGTAAGGCGGTACTCTAAGGGCGCTTCCTGACCGCCCTACCGGCATACCGCCCTACCGCCATACGCCAGTGAAAAAGCGGGGCGACCAGCCCGGGCCACCCCGGCGGTATCGCTCCGCGCACATCCGGCCTTATCGGCCTGGATGAGGAGACCCCAAGGGTCTCCACGCGTTGTGCCTGGAAGATCAGAGGTGGCCGGCTGCGAGGCCCTGTCACGTGATCCGATGTCGTCTGGCGGCTCCAAAAC
>JBIOUY010000121.1:0-8318 GCA_044867445.1 Gemmatimonadales bacterium | reverse complement strand
ACCGGGCAGACGTACTCGCAGGGCGCCTTTTCGCAATGCTGGCAGAGCATCGGCTGCTGCACTGTCGCGGGGTCATCGGCATCGCCGGTGAAATAGCGGTCGATGCGCAGCCAATGCATCTCCCGGCTCCGCAGCACGCCCTCTTTCCCAACGACTGGGATGTTGTTCTCCGCCTGGCACGCCACGACGCAGGCGCTGCACCCGGTGCAGGCCGAAAGGTCAATCGTCATGGCCCACTGGTCGCCATTCTCACGGGGCGGCTGATAGAGCGAGAGTGTTCGGCCGCGCTCCCGGGCGGTGAAGTCGGGGTGCTCGTGATACTCGGCCAGCGTAGCGTGCAGCGCGATGGGCCGGCCTTCGAGGGCCCAGTGCGTCTGGGTAGTGGCCAGCGGGTAGCTGCCCGGTATCCGATCGGCGACGAGCCCGGCGCCGAAGAAGGGAGTTTCCCAGCTCCATAGCCGATACGCATCGAACCCCACGCCCCGGGCGAGTGCCTCGTCGCCCTCGCCCCTCCCGTATCCCAAGGCGAGCGCGACCGTATCGTCCGCCTGACCCGGTAGCACGAATGCCGGGGCCTGGAGCTCCCGACCCCGGTATCGCAGGCGGAGTAGATCGCCGGTGCCCGTCCGAAGGCGCGCCGCGGTGGCAGGACTCAGCAGGGCGGCGTTGTCCCAGGTGAGCTTGGTCATCGGGTCGGGCAGCTCCTGGAGCCAGGCGTTATTGGCGAAGCGCCCGTCGTGCACACTGGGATCTCGGCGAAAGACGATCTCCATCCCACTCTCGTCTCCAAGAGAGCCGCCGTCGCCGAGCAAGGAGGCCACTGCCTCCCAACGAACGGTCGGCGTTCGGGCCGGCGCGGCGCTGCTATCGATCACTCCGCGCTGTAGGGCTTGGTCCCAGAGTGCGTCGAAGTCGGACGCCCGCACCTGGCCGCGCCAGTGCTCGCGGACCAGCTCGTGTGCGGAGCGGTGTCCCTCGCCGAGCAGGGCAGCAAGCACCTCGCTGGTGGTCTTGCCGCCGAAGAGCGGGGCGATGAGCGGCTGCACCAGGGAGGCCGTTCCGTCATAGGCGCGGGCGTCGCCCCAGGACTCGAGGTAGTGCGCCGCGGGCAGGAACCAGCCCGCCTCGCGGCCGGTCTCGTTCTGGTAGAGGCCGTGGGTGATGGTCAGGGGAACCCGGCGGAGCGCAGCCGCGAAGTCCAGATCGGCGGGCGCGCTGTAGACCGGGTTGGTCTCCAGCATGACGAGTGCGCGGACCTCACCGTCGCGCATGTCGGCGACCAGCGAGTCCAATCGGTAACTGGTCGATCCAGCCTCCAGGAGCGGACAGGTGGTGTACCTGACGGTATGGCCCACGTTGGCCAGCGCGGCATTGAGCAGGTGCGCCAGCAGCTGCACTCGTGGCGGTTGATCGTCCCCCGCGATTACGACGCCGCGGCCCGCGCTCGCCTCCAGATCGCGAGCCACCGCGGCGGTCCAGCGCGCCCGCGGGTCCTGTTGCCGGTAACGGGCGAGCAGCGAGTCGAGGGCCGGTGGGAAGCTTGCGGGCCTGCGTCCCAGTGTGAGGACCACCTCGGCGAGCAGGGCGCCGGCCACCGACTCGACCTCGCGCGCCCGAACCCGCAGGCGATGGTCGGCCATGGAACCGGTCACGCTCAGCACCGGCTCCACCGCGTAGAGGCGGTTCATCGCGCTTATGGAACCATCAGGGCGGCGCCGCTCGGCAAAGTGCCGCGCATGGCGCAGATGAAATGGCATGGCCGACATGAAGTCGGCATCGAGCGCAAGGACAACATCCGCCGCTCGGAAGTCAAAAAGCGGATGGAGCGGTTCGCCGAACGCCGCCATTCCGGCCTCGACCGCAGAGGACGCAGCGAGCGGCGCGTAATAGCAGAAGCGTGACTCGGAGTAGCGGTCCTGCACCTGGGCGATCAGTCGGGCCAGGAGCGGCGAGGCCGTCGGCTCGAGCAGGGCTCGGAGTCCGGCGCCGTGTGCGCCGATCGCATTGCGCAGCCGCGTTGGGGCCACACGCTGGGCGAACGCATTCCAGGTGGACCAGTTCTTCCCTTCCCGAACCCGGCGGGCGCGCTGCGGATCGTAGAGCTGGAGCAGCGACGCCTGCTCATACACGCCGGCCGCACCGAGGCTGGCGGGATGCTCGGGATTTCCTTCGACCTTGGTGGGCCTGCCCTCATGACTCTCGACCAACAGTCCGGTGCCGTATCCGTCCAGCGTCATCGTAGTTGCGTAATGCTGGGGCACTCCAGGGATGAGCTCAGGCTGGAAGACGTAGGGGAGGATTTTTTCTCGCGGCCGCTCCATGCACCCGCCGAGCCCGGCGAGCGCGACGCTCGCGCCGAGCAGCTGGACGAAGCTCCGCCGAGTCATGCCCTCGTCGAGCTCGGTCGCGCCGGCGGGGAACTCGCGGCGGAGCGCTTCGCGGAACTCCGGTGTGCCCATCAGCTCCTCGAGCCCGCGCCAGCCCTCGCCCTTCCAGTTCTCGATTGCCGTCGTCCACGCGTCGCTCACGTCTCGATGCCCGGTGTCAGTTCTCATGCTCCCCACCCACCGCCTTCACCACGGAAGCACGGAAGGCACGGCAAAACCACGGAAAAAGCTGTGAGACAACAATCACGTGGCTCTCCGTGTCCCTTCCGTGTGTTCCGTGTTTCCGTAGTGAAGGTGGTTGGGCAGGGCGGCAGATTTGTAGCTGTCCTGGTGAACACATTGCTCTCCAAATCAGCGGTGGCAGGCCGTGCACGTAACGACCCGCTGCACGTGATACCGCCGCGCGAGCTCGGCGCCGAGCACCGCCTGGGACGTGGGTGGCCGCCAGCTCATGGTCACCATCTGTTCCACCGGTCGGAGGTGTGGCTCGGGATCACGGTGGCAGTCGAGACACCACCCCATCGTTAGCGGCACTGTCTGCTGCACTCTCGCCATCCGATCGACCCGACCGTGGCAGGTTTCGCACCCGACTCCCTTGTTGACATGGATCGCGTGGCTGAAGAAGACGAAGTCAGGCAGGCGGTTCACCCGGATCCACGGAAGCGGCCGCCCGGTGGCCAGGCTCTGCCGAACGAGGGCGAAGATCGGTCCCTCCCGCCACACCCGGCTATGGCACGGAAGGCAGGTTCCCGTCGGCGGCATTCCGGCGGAGGCCGCCCGCTCCACGGTGCTGTGGCAGTACCGGCAGTCGATCCGGAATCCGGTCACGTGGAGCTGATGACTGAAGGGCAGTGGTTGCACCGGGGCGGCGAACTGTCCAGTGACGAACGAGGAGCGCACCCATGCCATGAGGAACACTGGAATAGCGACGACCGTTGCGGCCCCGACCGCGATAGAGAGCCGCATGACGCGGTTACTGGAGCGGGGAAAGAGGGCGGGCATGGTCTTCAGGGCCGCTGCGACCGAGGCAACGCCAGCAGCGCGAGCCCGGTGTCAGGGTCGGTCTTTCGCTGCAAGGTCGCGGGCGACTCCTCGAGCACCACCTCCAGGGTAGGCGACACATGACCTTCGAGCAGGTGTCCGCCGTGCGCGCTTCCGTCGGACTTCCCTACCACAATGTGCGCGTGCACCCGAGGCGATCCGTCCGGGGCGAGGGCGACATTGCCGACCAGGGACAGCACCTCGACCTGATCCCGGATCGGAATCCGACGGTAGTCCTTGATCCCTCGATCCCAATATCCCAGGACCACGTCTTGCAGCGCTCCGATAGCGGTGAAGCTGGCGGCGCGGAGCTCGTGCTCCCGCGCAAAGCGGAGGAGTCCCGTCGCGACCTCCTCCCCGCGGTCGAAGACGAGAGCGAAGGTGCGGCGGTCAGCGCCGGCCAGCGCCTGCGACCGCATTCCGGCCTCCATCTCGAAGCGTCCACCACAGCGCACCACTCGCGAGCGCACCGCCAGCCAAGAGGGCCCCGGTCCTGAATGCGGCTCGGGCGTGCTGGCGGCGCCGCGCGCGCGCCATCTCCGCCTCGGGTGGGACCCGGCTCGGCGCTTGCGAGCCGTGCCGCAACGCGAGTTGGATCACCTGAGCCAGATGCAGGGCCTCGCGTTCGGTCGCTTGAGAGATCTGGGTGCGGCAGCTGAAGCCATCGGCCACGATGAGCGTCTGGTCGTCAGCCTCCCGGACCCTGGGGAGCAGCACCCGCTCCCCGCACGCCACCGAGACGTCGTAGTGTTCTCCCCGCTCGAATCCGAACGCGCCAGCCATCCCGCAGCAGCCCGTCTCGGGGAGATCGATGTCCATTCCCATCCGCCGGAAGATCCGCTCCTCCGCGTCCAACCCCATGATCGACTTGTGGTGACAGTGCCCGTGGACCAGCGCCTTTCGCTCCAGTCGCGGCGGCTGAAACTCCGGAGCCTTCTGCTCGAGGAACTCGCTCAGCAGGAAGGTCTGGCGCGAGAGCCGATGGGCGTCGTGATCGTTGGGGAAGAGGTTGGTCAACTCGTCACGAAACACCGCCGCGCAGCTCGGTTCCAGGACCACGAACGGCACGCCGCTCTCGATCGCCGGTTGAAGCGTCTTCAGGATGTGGCGGAGCCAGCGCTGGGCCAGGCCGAGAAAGCCGTAGTCGTAGAGGGGGCGCCCGCAGCAGAGGTCCTGTTGCGGCACTTGGACCCTGAAGCCGGCGCGCTCGAGCACCTCGACGGCGGCCTTCCCGATGTCCGGATGGAAGTGGTCGGTGAAGGTGTCCGGCCACAGCACCACCGGGGAGCCGGTGCGGTTCCGGTCCGCGTGACGGCGGAACCAGGCGCGAAACGTCTCGGGCACGAACAACGGGGCGCTCCGCTCCGGCGCTATTCCAGCGAACCATTTGGCGGCATGACCAATGAGCGGGAGCCGAGTGACCAGGTTAGCGAGCTCGGGTGCGCGCGACGCCAGGCCAGCCCAGACGTGGATCAGCCCGAAGGCGTAGGCGTGCCGCGGCCGCAAACGTCCGGCGTAGTAGTGGGAGAAGAACTCGGCCTTGTACGTGGCCATATCCACACCCACTGGACAGTCGCTTTTGCATCCCTTGCAGCCAAGACAGAGGTCGAGCGCCTCCTTCACCGCCCCGCTCCGCCAGCCGCCGTCCAGCACTTCACCATTCAGCATCTCCCACAGGAGCCGCGCCCGTCCTCTGGTGGAGTGCATCTCTTCCCGGGTGGCCATGTAGCTGGGGCACATGGTTCCGCCGGTCTCCCGGCGGCAAGCTCCCACGCCGACGCAGCGGAGCACCGCGCGGGGGAAGGCTGCCCGATCGGCGGGATAGCGAAAGTGGGTCGCCGGCGCCGGGGGATTGTAGTCGGCCCCGATGCGCAAGTTGTCGGTGACCGCAAAGGGCTCCACCACCTTGCCCGGATTCATCCGGCTCTCGGGATCCCAGATGGCCTTGAACTCTCGAAACGCCTCCACCAATCTCTCGCCGAACATCTTGGGGAGGAACTCCGCGCGCGACTGCCCGTCTCCGTGCTCGCCCGAGAGCGAGCCGCCGTGCCGCAGCACCAGGTCGGTCGCGTCTTCCATGAAGGAGCGATACTTTCGAATCCCGTCGGCGCTGTAGAGGTCGAACGGAATCCGGCAGTGGATGCATCCCTGGCCCAGGTGACCGTAGAGTGCGGTGGTGTAGTCATACTTCTTGAGCAGATCGGCAAACCCGCGGAGGTAAGCGCCCATGCGCTCCGGCGGGACCGCCGAGTCCTCCCACCCCTCCCAGGTATCGGGCCGGCCGGGAATCCAGGCGGTCGAGCCCAGACCGCCCTCGCGCACCTTCCAGATCATCTCCTCCTGCACCGGATCGTCATACAGCTTCATCGCGGGCGGGCTGCCACCCTGTTCGAGCTCGGCCATCAGCCTCCGGGCCTTATCGTCCGCGTCCCGCTTCGATTCGCCGCCGAACTCGACCATCAGCCAGCCGCCGCCGGGCGGGAGTAATGCGAGGTTGGCGCACTTGTCGCCCTTGTCCCGCACCCACTCGAAGAGCAGCTGGTCCATTCCTTCGAGCGCCGCGGGCCGGTATTCCAGGATCTCAGTGACATGGTCGGCCGCGATGAAGATGTCGGGGTATCCGAGAACGAGCAGAGCACGCGCCGGGGGGCTCGGCACCAGGTGCAGGGTGGCCTCCAGGATGGTGACGCAGGTGCCCTCAGTTCCGACCAATGCGCGCGCCACCTGGAATCCCCGCTCGGGGAGCAGCTCATCCAGGTTGAAGCCCGAGATCCGTCGGGGAAGCGTGGGAAAGCGCGTCCGGATCTCGGTGTCGTACTTGTCTCGCAGCGCCTCCAGCTGGGCATAGATCCTTCCCCGGCGTCCCCCGCCTTCAATGATCCTCCGGAGCTCATCCGGCGGCGTCGGGCCGACCCGGATGCCGGCACCGTCATAGGTGAGGATGGCGAGCTCGTGGGTATTATCGGAGGTCCGGAGACCGAGCCCGTGGTTGCGGGAGAGCAGCGAGTGCACTCCGCAGGAGTTGTTGCCCAGCATCCCGCCGATGGTGCAGTGGGTATGGGTGGCCGGGTCGGGACCGAACGTCAGGTGATGGGCTTCGGCGGCTCGGCGGAGATCGTCCAGCACGCAACCAGGCTCGACCCGAGCGAGCTTCCGCTCGGGATCGATCTCGAGCACCCGGTGCATGTACTTGGAGAAGTCCATCACCACCGCGACGTTGCAGCACTGTCCCGCGAGGCTCGTGCCTCCGCCTCGGGAGAGGACCGGCGCCTGGTGCTCCTGGCAGACGCCAACGGTATGGATCACGTCATCGATGTCACGGGGGACAACCACGGCGATCGGGACCTGGCGGTAGTTGGAGGCATCGGTGGCGTAGAGGGCACGGCTTCCGTCGTCGAAGCGGACTTCACCACGCACCTTCTCCCGCAGCGCGCGCTCCAGCGAACGGACGTCCAGCCGCAGTGGGGCGGTGAGTGGTGCGCCAAGTGTGGTCCTCATCTGCTTCTCCCGCCGAGCGCCGTCAGGCGCTGCGTTCGGCGATTGGCTCCGCCGCTTCGTCGTCCACGATAGGCAGGATGTGGCCGCCGTATCGCAGCACGGCCACGGAGGCGCCGGTCCCTTGGCGATCCAGCGCCATCGCCAGCGCCTGCCGCGCCGACGTGGCGTAGCGGAATCCGATCCGCTCGGCCTCGTCGGGCTTCACGCCGGGCGAGACCATGATGCAATCGGTCTTGTCCACAATCTGGCTGATGTCAGCCAGGATCGCGGCACCGATGATGTCATCCACCTGCCCATCCCGAACCATGCGGACGATCTCCGCATGGGGGCGATACCCGATGTCCAGCAGGTTCTGGTGATTGCTAGCCACGCCCTCGGGGTTGGGGGCAACCAGAATGAGGGAGCCGCCGTCCTTCACCGCCATGGTGGCGGCGTACGGTCCCTTGGCCGACTGCCAGAAGTCCCGGTCCGCCGCGTGCGAATCGATCAGCACGATGTCGGCGCGGGTCGGCAGGTGCACCCCATACACTTCCCGCGAGCGCTTGCATCCTTCCCGGTGCGCCCCTACGAAGTCTCCGGTATAGCAGCCGACGATGGTACGGGCCGCGTCATAGACCACGTTGACGATGTAGCGCAGGCCGGCGATGCGTGCCGCCTCTTCGATGCGGAGCCGCATCGGGTTCTCCGCCACTCCCATCACCGTCTCGGACAGACGCTCGGAGGCTTCCCATTGGCTGCGTTCCATCATCTCCGGCCCGGACACGCCGGGAAAGATGATCTTGGCGCCGCCGGAGAAGCCCTTGATGCGGTGGGGCACGATCGAGCCGATCGCGAGCACGAAGTCCGCCTGAACGAGGCGCCGGTTGGCGGTAACGGGAGTGCCGTCTCGGGTGTAGCCGAAGTGGTGCAGGCTCGCGCGGTCGCGATAGTGGTGCTCGTGCACCGGGTACTTCCCATAGACGGTCCCGAGTTTCTCCCGCAGCTCCGCATCAGTCATGGACCGATGGGTGCCCGGCGCCTGGAGCAGCTCGATCCGCTCGTTGGCCACGCCGGCCGCATGCAGCTCGTCCAGGACGTGGGGGAGGATTCGGACGATCGGCGTGAGGCGGGTGGCATCGTCGATCAGGACCAGTACCCGGTGGCCGGCGCGGACTGCGTCCCGGAGCCGCGGAGCGCCAATGGGCCGCTCGAAGCCCTGTCGCAGCACCGCTTCCTCGTCCACGGCAAAGCTGCGCGGCGTGAAGACGCCCATCAGGTTCGCATCGGGCACCTCCACCGGAGCGATGGCTTCGTAGCCGGGATACGGGAATTCGATCCACATGAGACGATTCCCTGGTCCGAGCGTTCCTTTCACCCCTGCCAGACTAGTGCGGGATATGGCTCTCCACCATC
>JBIOUY010000120.1:0-8024 GCA_044867445.1 Gemmatimonadales bacterium | reverse complement strand
GAACAGTGGGAAGCGATGCCCTCGATTCCGACCTGGTGCTCGCCGGCAGGAACATCGGAGATTGTGAGGGTCGCATTCGCCGCAATCAGTTGCTGCTCGCCTTGGTCCACCACGATGGCGTACCCGTCCGCGTCAACCGGCTGCCCGCTGGTCGAGCTGGTCACCTCGATGGTTCCGAGGCTCGACTCGGTCGGCGTGTTGCAGCCCGCGACCAGAATTCCGCCAAGCCATGCCGTGCAGCACTGGAGTCCGATTTGCAGGATCCGGCGCATCATAGTTCGCTCCCAGGTCCTAGAGTGCTCACTCGTCCGTGGACAGGCGCACGACGGCTCCCGATCCTGGCGGGCAGCCGTATCCGCACACCGACACGTACAACTCGTCGTCTGGTCCGAACGTCAGGGCAGTCGGGAGATTGAGTCCATCCGCGATAGTCGTGAGAGCGCCATTCTCTTCGACCCGTACCACGCGGCCGGTGAAGGGGAACAGGAAGGGCAGGGAGACGGGCTTGCCCACCGAGGTCTCCAGCGCGTAGAGTCGACCGCGCCGGTCCAGGTCGATGCTGATTACTGTCGTGAGCCCGCCTGCGAGCCGGGTGAGCGCGCCCTGGCGCGAGAGCGTGTAAACCGCGGCGCTGCCATCGACAAAGGGGACATTGCCCAGATTACCGATAAGGAGATGGCTGCCGCGCGCGGTGATCGCCGTGGGCGTGATGTTTCCCAACTGGGCAGTGATATCGGACACTCGCCGAATCGTTCCATCGAGCGCCTCGAAGGTGATTTGCGCTTGGTTGGCTTCGACCACGTAGAAGCCCGCGCCATGTTTGAACATGCTGTAGGGAGAGCCATCCGGTTCGATGTCGCCCGAGTCCGGCCGTGCCACCTGATGCTCTCGCAAAAAGGCGCTGTGATCCGTGATCTGCCTCCAGCTCCCGTCGCGGTTGATTCGGATGATCCCGTTTGTAGTGCCCGCATTCCCATGGGAGCAGCCTCCACCGGCAATGAGCGCGTAGAGCGTGTTGCCAATGAATGCCACGTCCGCAACCCCGAGCACCGTAGCGCCTACGAGGGGGTTGTCCCGAGACGACGGCAAGCCTTCGATGATTGTCGTCCGCGCTCCGTTAGGAGAGATACGCGAGATCCGGGCAGTAGCTCCCCCGGTGCCTGGACCAAACGGGAACGGCTTTTGGAGGCATTGGCCGATGGTGGAGGTGGTCCCGCCGAGGCCCGCTTCGGCGACGTAGAGTGCCCCGTCGGGACCAAAGGCAAGTCCCCGCGGGTCATTGAGCCCGGTGGCGACAAGAACCGGTTCGGCCGGTCCCGGCGATGTCTTCACCAGCTCGGGTGATTTGGCCGGCGCTGTGGGAGGCTCGGACGGATCACAGGCAGCCATTAGTGCCGAGGCTAGCGCACTCCAGGCGATCACTCGACTCATAGAAAGACTCCTCTCACGAGCGGCTACCAGTCGCGCGGCTCACCCAGGTGGGGCCGCTTGCCCCTGTATGAGGTTGCGGGCTATATGCTAGAGCGCCGCGGTCAATCTCCGGTCAGTCGGGAGTCAACTGGCATGCTCCAACTGCGCACCTTCGGGGGTCTCACCCTGAGACGAGGTGAGGACGACCTCACCGGCGCCGCGACCCAGCGGCGGCGGCTTGCGATCCTGGCCATGCTGGCGGTGGTGCAACAGCACGGTCTCAGCCGCGACAAGTTGGTCGGCTATCTCTGGCCTGAGAGCGACGCGGAGCACGCTCGGCATGTCTTGAACCAGCTGCTCTATGCCCAACGTCGGCAGTTCGGGGAGGACGGCTTGTTCTTGGGACGAAAGACGTTGCGGTTGAACCCAGGGGTCATCTGGACCGACGTCGGGGCGCTCGAGCAGGCGGTCGACAACAGAGACCTGGAAGAGGCTGTCGCGCTCTATCGCGGCCCCTTTCTGGATGGCTTTTTCCTTAAGGATGCGCCGGAGTTCGAGCGCTGGGTCGACGACCAGCGCAGCCGGCTTGCCCGCCGTACGACAGCCGCGCTCGCGGCGCTGGCCCAGCGCGCGACCAGCGCAGGTGACCATCGGAAGGCGGCGGAGTGGTGGCGTCGAGCTGGCGAGATCGATCCGTACGACTCCACGACCGCGCTTGCCCTGGTCCAGGCGCTATCAGCGTCCGGGGATCGGGCCGGCGCGCTGCTGGCCGCGCGCCGGCATGAGGACCTGCTGCAGCAGGATCTGGGCGTCGCGCCCGATCCCAGCTTCAGCGAGGCCATTCGCCGTCTCAGCTGAGCAGGTTGGACGATGTTCTCAGAAGCTAAGGTAGCCGTCGAAGTCCTGTTCCGTCGTATTGACCTCTGTCGAGCCGGTGCCAGTGATCGATACGGCCCCCTGCGCGCCGGCAAATCTTCCGGTTCCACCAGTGATGATGCGGGCCCCGGAGAAGCTGAACACCCCGTCCTCGTTAGGGACGTCGTACCCGATTCGCTCAGTGCCTTCCAGCCGATCGCCGTTCGCCGCGATCAGCGTGAACCTGCCGGTGCCCACGGCGGGGATGGTCGAAAAATCGATGCTGCCGCTGTTGCTGAGTGTAGCGTTCCCCAGGTGGGACAGGCGGCATGAGCCAGCGTCGTGATAGTTGGCCGACACCAGGTCCTTCTCGTTCACGAGAATCTGATCGGTCAACTCGTAGGTGGTGGCGCAGGCACCGGTGAGCGGAACGCCACCGATGCGGTCCGACTGGACGAGGGTCTCGTCACTCGATGCGGCGCTGGGACCGCCGCTGTCTCCGGTGCATGCGGCGGCAGCCAGGCTCAGCCAGCAGACGACTGTAGTCGCGGTGGCGCGGTTCATGGGGACTCCCTTGGCTGAAGGTCGGGATGTTTCTTGCTGGTGAGGAAGAACCTGCGTCGCAGCGGTCAATCCCGAGTCAGTCGCTGGTCAACCGCTCACATCGCCTTGACCCGGCCCCAATCCGCGTAACATTAGACGACCTCTCCAGCAGCCCGGAGTTCCCATGCGGATCGCAGTTCCCAAGGAGACCGCCCCTGGCGAGCGGCGCGTCGCGCTGGTGCCTGAATCCTGTAAGAAGCTGACCCAGGCAGGTTACGAGATCGGGATCGAATCCAGCGCCGGCGAGTCGGCGGGATACCCGGACGCGGGCTATCGCGCTGCGGGCGCAACGATAGCGTCCAACCCGCAGGACTTGCTTGGGTCGGCAGACCTGGTGCTGAGAGTGGGGCCACCGGACACGGGAAGTGGGGGCCGGAACGAGGTGGGCTGGATGCGGCCAGGCACGCTTTTCATCGCGTCTCTCATGCCGCTCCGCAATCTGGAGGTCGTTCGAGTCCTCGCCGCAGGGCAGATCACCGCCTTCTCCACCGATGCCATCCCACGCACTACCCGCGCCCAGGCCATGGATACGCTCTCCTCCATGGCCAGCATTGTGGGCTACAAGGGCGTACTCCTCGCCGCGGCGGAGCTCAACAAGTACTTCCCGATGCTCATGACGGCCGCGGGGATGGTGCCGCCGGCCAAAGTCTTCGTGATCGGCGCTGCGGTCGCGGGCCTGCAGGCGATTGCGACCGCTCGCCGACTGGGAGCTAACGTGGTCGCGACTGATGTCCGGCCCGAAGTGAAAGAGCAAATCGAAAGCGTGGGCGCCAAGTACGTGGGCATCGAACTCACAGAGAGCGCCTCGGCGGGTGGGGGATACGCCAAGGAATTGTCGGCGGAGGACCGAGTACGCCAGCGGGAGCTCCTGGCGGCACAATGCGCTCAATCCGATGTGGTGATCACCACCGCGCTGATCGGCGGGGTGTTCGCGCCTCGACTGCTCACTGCGGACATGGTGCGGAGCATGAAGCCTGGCGCTGTCGTGGTCGATCTGGCCGCGGAGGGCGGGGGCAACTGCGAGCTGTCGCGCCCGGGCGAGACCGTCAGGGTGGATGGCGTCACCATCCTCGCGCCACTCAACCTACCCGCGACCATGCCGCTCCACAGCAGCCTGCTCTTCTCCCGCAATCTGACGGCCTTCATTCAGGCGTTTACCAAGGACCGTACCTTCCAGGTCGACTTGGGTGACGAGATCCAGCAAGGCGCGCTCATCACCCACGCGGGCGAAGTGCGGCACGCGCGGACCCGGGAAGCGCTGGACCGCAGTAAGCAGTGAGAAGTGAGAAGTAAGAAGGTGAGAGGTGACAGGTGAGATGTAGCTGTTAGCTGTTAGCCGTTAGCCGTTAGCCGTTAGCCTATAGCCTTTAGCCGCGCCGCAAAGCGGCGGTGGAGCCCCCGATGCAGTCCGCCGATTTCTGGAGCCAGCTCTTCGTCTTCGTGCTCGCGTCCTTCATCGGGCTCGGCGTGATCCGCCGGGTGTCCCGCCTGCTCCACACCCCGCTCATGTCGATTACCAACGCGATCTCCGCGATCGCGGTGGTGGGATCCATCATCGTCACCGGCGCAGACTATCCGCAGCCCATCCGGATCATGGGGGCAATCGCGCTCTTTGCCTCGATGACCAACATTGTGAGTGGCTTTCTGATCACCGACCGGATGCTGAAGATGTTCAAGACTGACATCAAGCCGGGTCAGGACGGCCGCCGATGATCCACCCGCTCGTCCCGCTCACCTACATCATCGCCACGGCGCTCTTCGTCTTCGCGCTGCACTGGATGAACGCGCCGGCCACGGCCCGCCGGGGGGTCTTCGCCGGCGTCGCGGGCATGGTGCTCGCCATCCTGGCCACCTGGGCTCAGCCAGAGGTGGTCCACCATCAGTGGATCATTCTTGCCATCATCGCCGGCTTCGTGGTCGGGATTCCACTTTCTCGAGTGCCGCTCACCGCCGTCCCCCAGCGGACCGCGCTGTCGCACGCCTTCGGCGGTCTCGCCGCCGGCCTGGTCGGAACCGCGAAGTACTATCTCTGGCTGTCTGAAGGTCCGGAAAACCTCACCGCCTTTCGCATGGTCGCGATCATCGCTGAGATCATCCTCGGCTTCCTGACGTTCACCGGCAGCCTGATGGCTGCCGGCAAGCTGCAGGAGATCAAGTGGATCCCGCAACGGCCGGTGACGTACCCGCTGCAGAACGTCACCAACCTCGGGCTGCTCAGCGTCGCGGCGGTGGCGGGCGTCGCCCTGCTTCTTCATCCCACTGCTCCGTGGGCCAGCTCGCTCTTTCCGGTCATTATCGTCCTGGCCCTTCTGTTCGGCGTGTTGCTGATCATTCCCATCGGGGGCGCGGACATGCCCACCGTCATCGCCATCCTCAACGCCTATGCGGGACTCTCGGCGGTGGCGATGGGGTTCGTGCTCGACAACAAGCTCCTGATCACTGCCGGCGCGCTGGACGGCTCGAGCGGCTTCATACTGGCGGTCATCATGTGCAAGGCGATGAACCGCTCCTTCGCCAACGTCCTTTTCGGTGCATTCGGTCAGGTGAAGCAGGTGACTGCGGGGGGAGACCAGAAGGTCTACAAGGCCGAGACGATCGAGGGCGGAGCCCAGGTCCTGGAGCAGGCCAACTCGGTGGTCATCATTCCCGGCTACGGCATGGCGGTAGCGCAGGCCCAGCACAAGGTGCGGGAGCTCTACGACCAGCTCAAGAAACGGGGCATCGGAGTCCGCTTCGCGATTCATCCCGTGGCGGGACGTATGCCGGGGCACATGAACGTGCTGCTCGCCGAAGCGGATATACCGTACACCGACCTGGTCGAGATGGATGAGATCAATCCGGATATGCCTCAGACCGATGTCGCCCTGGTCGTCGGCGCGAACGACGTGGTGAATCCTGCCGCGCGGACGGACAAGAGCAGTCCCATCTACGGGATGCCGATCATCGATGCGGACAAGGCGCGGACCGTGTTCGCCATCAAGCGCAGCAAGAATCCCGGCTTCGCGGGGATCGACAACGAGTTGTATTTTTCGGACAAGACCTGGATGTTATTCGGCGACGCCAAGAACGTGATCGGCGACCTGGTCAAGCAGCTGGCCGGCGGAAGCGGTCTACATTGAGCTTTTCGCCTCCATTCAGGACCTTTCGAGGTTCCCTATGCGCACGACCTGCTTTGGTGTTCTGCTTCTCTTGATTGCCTCGGCCAGCCGACTCCCCGCCCAGACGGGAAATGACTGTCTCAAGAACCTGAAGTGGCCCGGGGTAGGGAATTGGGCCACCTACCAGAGCGTGTTGAATGAGAAGCCTGGCATCGCGCGCTATGCCGTGGTCGGGACCGAGACTCGGGAAGGCACCGAGATGAAGTGGATCGAGTACAAGCATATGGGCGAGAAAGCGAATGACACCACGGTGTTCCAGATGCTTGTGCCGAGCGGGCCGCATGAGGTCGGACAAGTGGAAGAGATCGTCATGAAGTCCGGGGACAGGAAGGCCATGAAGGTGAGTGGGATGATGATGAAAATGGTTCGGGGGCAAATGGAGAAAAGCTCCTTCCTGAACAACATGTGTGAGGGTGTGACCCTGGTGGGCGAGGAGAGCGTCACCGTCCCGGCCGGCACCTTCAAGACCTATCATTTCCACAATTCGAAGTACAACAGCGACAGCTGGATCTCTCCCAATGTGCCGTTCGCGATGGTCAAGGCGACGGGGAAGAACCACGACATCGCCCTGACCGCCACTGGCACGGGCGCGACGTCGTCCATTACCGAAACCCCGCAAGACATGATGGGTGGGAAGTAGGGACTAGAACTCAGATTTTTCTTCAGGCTCGAGCCTAAGGGGTGGCTCGGTACGGTGGGAAGGGATTCCACCGTACTAGAATGCGTTGCACGCTGTAACAGGCTAGGCCTGCTGCGTCTATATCCTGCCAAAATTGCAGTCCTACCGGTCATAGGTCACAATCCTGCTGCGATTCAGTTCCGCTTCACGCAACTCTCCATCCTGTCAGGTTTTACCTAAGGTGTTGATTTTGCGAATCTTAGGTGATATATTAGGCCGGCTTAGCCGGATTTGGACTCAGATTCCTAAGCTCCTATACCGTGCGGGGACGGGAGTCCTGGAGGAGGCAAACAGCGTGACGATGAAAGCACGTGGCAAGCGTCGCCCGGTGCGACCGGCGCAGATCGCTCGTGCAATCGATGAGGGCCGTGAGAGTCTCGACCTGTACCTGGACGAGATCAGTCGGGTTCCCCTCCTCAACCGTGAGGAGGAGATGGAGCTCGCCCGTAAGGCGTTCAAGGGCAACGTGGCTGCCCAGGAAAGGCTGGCTCGCCACAATGTCCGGTTCGTCGTCTCGGTCGCCAAGAAGTTCCAGAATCGGGGCGTGCCGCTGGTCGATCTCATCGGCGAGGGAAACCTCGGCCTGATGACTGCTGCCCGGAAGTTCGATCCCGATCGAGGCGTGAAGTTTATTTCCTACGCGGTCTGGTGGATTCGTCAGGCGGTTCAGGCCGCCATCGCCCGGCATGGCCGTCCGGTTCGAGTGCCGCTCAATCGTACGGCCGATCTCAGCCGGCTGGGTCGCACGACCACCCTGCTCAAGGACAAGCTGGGCCGGATGCCCACTACCGAGGAGCTCGCCCGTGCCACCGGCCTTACGGTCGAGGCGGTCCGCTCGCTGAGCGCGCTTAACTCCGAGGCCGTGCGGCTCGATCACCCCACCCGCGACGGTGAGGGCAACGAGCGGATCGAGCGCTTTACTAGCGGCGAGCAGGAAAGCACCGACATGACCACCATGGCGAACAGCCAGACGCGAGACATCGAGGCGGCGCTGGCCGCGCTTCCACCGCGCGATGCCAAGGTGCTCCGGCTCTATTTCGGGCTGGACGATGGCAACAGTCGGACGCTGGAGGAGATCGGTCGGATGATGGGTGTCACCCGGGAGCGGATCCGTCAGCTCCGCGACCGTGCTCTGCTTCGCCTGCGCGAGGGCGAGACCGGTGATCGACTGCGGGATTTGGTGGCATGAGAGCTATCAGCTAACAGCTAGCAGCTGACAGCTAAACGAAGGGCCCTCCCGAACTGCGGAGGGCCTTTCTAATATCTAGGCTGTTAGCCGTTAGCTGTTAGCTGTTAGCTGTTAGCTGTTAGCTGTTAGC
>JBIOUY010000119.1:0-22894 GCA_044867445.1 Gemmatimonadales bacterium | reverse complement strand
CGAACCGAGTCGTCGCGGATGTGCCACGGCATCCCCTCGCGCGCCAGTCGTTCGAGAAATGGATCGGGATCGAACTGCTCGGGCGACATCACTCCGGTCCCGCGCCAGCGTCGCTCGCTGATCAATCGAGCGGCGATCACTGGAGGAATGCCGGTCTGGTAGGCCGTGGCCTGCACCCCCAGCTCGGCGTACACCGTCTCGTGATCCGCCACGTTGTAGATGTAAAAGCCCCGCGTCTCGCCGTTCTTGAGACCCTTGACGACCGTACCGACGCAGGTCTTCCCCCGCATCCGGCCGGCCAGGTCCTTGGGCTGCGGCAGGAGAGAGACCACCAGGTCGCGCGGGGCGATCGAAGCATCGCCTACCCGCACCCGGTTCTTACCGGAAAGCCCCAGTCGCTTTATGACCCGGAGGGTTTCGACCGTCACGTCGCCCATGCAGAGCTTGAAATCCACCAGCCGAGCCTGAGGGAAAAACCGAGGCAGGGTCTTCGACTCCTCATGGTCTACGTAATAACAGTTGAGTACCCCGAGCTCCGGGAACTCGAACGGCTCAAACCCGGTGAGCGGCTCCTCCAGCTGGTACCTGCCCTCCCGGTAGGAGACCGCCTTACAGAGGCATTCGTCGATGAATACCCACGGACTGAAGGCCGCCACGAACCCGTCGTGCCCTTGGCAAACGGAGTTGTCGCCGTCGCGAACCCTAAGCTCGGTAACCGAGTCGAGGAGATGCTTGGCGGCATAGGCGGCGTAGATGTTGGTGGTGCCGGGATCGGCGCCCATACCAAGCAGGGCGAGCCGACCGGCGGCTCTGAACTCGGCGTCCAACGCGAACTGATCCTCCAACTTGGGGATGCCGTCCGCATCGCTCCCGCCACTGGCCAGGTCGATGTAATCGCAGCCGGCCGCGAGGCAGGCCCGCATCACATCGAGGTTGGTGACGGGCAGTGCCGCGTTCAGGACCAGGGTGCTGCCGGTCTCACGGATGGTGCGAGCGATAACTGCCCGATCGCCCGCGTCGAGCTGCATGGCTGAAACTCTGGAATCTCTCACCCGGTCCGCGAGGAGGGAGGCGCGGGCGGACACCGCGTCGGCGATGACGAGCTGCTCGAGCATCGCGTCCTGCACGAATTTGAGGGCGGACACGGTCCCCACCGCGCCGGCGCCCAACATCAGGACTTTCACAAACTCCTCTTTTCATTGTAGGCGCGGCACTCGGTCTGGTTGTAGGGTGGGTCACGACCCGATGCATCCCTACGCCCTCGCCCCCGCCGCTGATGGGGGCTCGCAGCTCAAGGAGAAAGTCAGCTGCGAGAGTGGACCCTCCGCTTGGTCGGAGGATGCAAACACGCCCTCCCCCGGTGGGGGTGGCGTACAGCCATTCTAGCTCCCGCCCCCCGCGTCCTGTCCAGTCCCCCCATCACCCTGCCAGTGGCAGAGGGGATATTTCGGACCTGCCATTCAGGTGGAGAACCCGATGAGGAGCAAACGGTTGGCGTTCTGCCAATCAGCCGCGGTGCATAGTTATGCACCGACCCATCCTAGCCGGCGCGGTCTTCGCCCAGCGGGAAGTGAGAAGTAAGCAGTGAGAGGTGAGAAGGAAGGTGTGAGCAGGGAGGGCCTGACTCTCGGTACCAACTCCGTGAATTGACGCGGCGTTGGTACACTTCTTACTTCTCACTTCTCACGCCCCGAGGGCCGCATGCCCGGCGTCATTCGCCTGCAGACCGAAATCCCCGGCCCCAAGAGCCGCGCCTTGCTCGCCCGACGGGCCAAGGCCGTTCCCCGCGGGGTGCCGGCGGTGACCTCGATCGCGGTGGTACAGGCCGATGGTGCGGTTCTGACCGATGCCGATGGCAACCGGCTGATCGATTTCGGCGGAGGGATTGGCGTGGTGAACACCGGTCACCGGCATGCGAGCGTGGTCCGCGCGGTCCGGGAGCAGCTCGACCATTTCGCTCACGTCTGCTTCCCGGTTTCGACCTACGAACCCTACGTCGAGCTGGCCGAGCGGCTCAACCGGCTCACGCCCGGGTCGCACGAGAAGCGGACGTTCTTCGTCAACAGCGGCGCCGAGGCGGTGGAGAACGCGGTCAAGGCGGCGCGCTTTTTCACCGGCCGCCAGGCCATCGTCTGCTTTGAGCATGGGTTTCACGGGCGAACCAACCTCGCAATGGCGCTCACCTCGAAGGTGATGCCCTACAAGAAGGGGTTCGGGCCGTTCGCCCCCGAGGTCTACCGAATTCCATTCCCTTACTGCTATCGCTGCGAGGTCGGCCCCTGCGAGACTGCTCCTGCCGCCCAATGCTGCATGGCGAGCCGGCCGCGGCTGGAGCAGATCTTTGCCGCCATCGTGGATCCGGAGTCGGTGGCTGCCATCATCATGGAGCTGGAGCTGGGTGAGGGCGGGTTTGTGCCCGCTCCGATCGAATACGTGCAGGCGATTGCCGCCTTTGCCCGGGAGCACGGCATCCTCTTCATCGCCGACGAGATCCAGACCGGGTTCGGCCGCACGGGCAAGCTGTTCGCCAGCGAGCACTATGGGCTGGTGCCCGATCTCATCACCACGGCTAAGTCACTCGCCGGCGGCCTGCCCCTCGCGGGGGTGACCGGACGGGCCGATGTCCTGGAGGCACCGCAGGTCGGCGGTCTGGGTGGCACCTATGGCGGCAATCCATTGGCGTGCGCCGCGGCGCTTGCCGTGCTCGACGCCATGGATGCCGAGCGGATTCCGGAGCGGGCCCAGCGAATGGGCGACCGCATCAGCACCCGCTTCCGGGAATGGGCCGATCGCTATCCCTGTATCGGCGACGTGCGTGGGCTGGGCGCCATGGTGGGTATGGAGCTGGTAGTGGATCCCAGCTCCAAAACGCCGGACCAAGCACTCACCGCCCGGTTGCTGACCGCAGCCCTCGAGCGGGGTCTGGTGCTGCTCTCCTCCGGCACCTATGGGAACACCGTCAGGGTTCTGGCACCGCTCACCGCCGAAGACGCCATCATCGATGAGGGTCTCGCGGTGATGGAGAGTGCCTTGGCGGTGGCCGTCGGTGGGTCGATGGAACCGCGTGCAGCGGGCGCAACAGCCAGCGCCACGCCCTCTCGACAGGCCTGAGAGGCGGGGATACGTTAGGCCCTATGCTGACATCGGGCTCGTCCAACCAGGCTTCGTTCAATACGAAGCCGGAGCAGATCATGTCGTCCAGCCGCCGCTCCGGCCGCCTTCCCCGCTATCTGTTTGCGCCTTTCACTTAGGCCGACCCTCATCCTCGGCAAAGGATCTCTCCTCGTGGCCGCGCCCGTCCCCCAGAACAACAATCCCGTCGTGCAATTCTCCCGCGTCTCCAAGACGTTCGGGGATGTGCGGGCCGTGGACAACATCTCGTTCGACATCTACCGCGGGGAATTCTTCTCCATGTTGGGCCCCTCGGGATGCGGGAAGACCACGACGCTGCGGCTGCTCGCCGGCTTCGAGGAGCCGGACGAGGATGGGGGCGAGGTGCGGTTGTTGGGAGAAGTGGTCAACAAGAAACGGCCGTATGAGCGGCAGATTTCGATGGTATTTCAGAACTATGCCCTCTTCCCGCACCTCTCGGTCGAGCGCAACGTCTCCTTTGGCCTGGAGCAGCGAAAGACACCCAAGGGGGAGATCGGCGAGCGGGTATGGCGCGTCCTGAGCATGGTTCGGCTCAAGCCCGAGTTCTTTTCCCAGCGCATGCCGGCCCAGCTCTCGGGCGGACAGCGGCAGCGTGTCGCGCTGGCCCGGGCGCTGGTGCTCGAGCCCACCATCCTCCTGCTGGACGAACCGCTCGGCGCCATCGACCTCAAGCTCCGCAAGGAGATGCAGCTCGAGCTCAAGACCCTGAACAAGCAGCTCGGCATCACCTTCGTCTACGTCACCCACGACCAGGAAGAGGCGCTCACCATGTCCGATCGGATCGCGGTCATGGACCATGCCCGGGTCGCGCAACTGGGGACGCCGGCGGAGATCTACGAGCATCCTCGGACCGGATTCGTCGCCAAGTTCATAGGCGAGTCAAACTTCTTCGAGGGTCGGGTGGATGATCGGAACGGCGGGCATTGGTCCGTCCGCCGGGCGGACGGCGGCGTTTTCCAGGTGGTGGACCATCCGTCCGTAGCCAGGGGGAAGCAGGTGCGGATCTCCATTCGACCCGAGTGCATGGACGTCTGGAAGCCGGATGCGGTCCCGCCGGGGGAGAACGCGGTGGTGGGCACCATTCGCGACCTGATCTATCTGGGCGAGACCATGCACGTGATCGTCACGCTTCCCGGCAATGACGAGGTTACCATCGCCGTACGGAATGAGGGGCAGCTGATCAAGCCGCTGCCCTGGAAGCGGGGCGACGCCGCGGCCGTGGCCTGGCTGCCGGAAGACTGCCAGATCCTGGAGGACGAGTAATGGCGCACGTCCGGGAACGGGCGCTGGCCTGGCTGCACCGGCGGCCGGAGGCCCAGGCGTGGTCGCTGCTCGCCCCGGGCGGACTCTGGCTGTTCCTGTTCTTCCTGGTGCCCATCATCATCATGCTGGTCTACAGTGTCATGCCGCGAGGGATCTACGGTGGAGTCGAACCGGGGTTCACCCTGGAGCACTACCGACGCTTCTTCGATCCGCTGTACCTCGACATTCTGCAGCGGACCTTCCTCTGGTCGATCTTCTGCACGGTCATTTGCCTCCTGTTGGGTTATCCCGTCGCCTACGTCATCGCCCGCGGCGGACGATGGAAGAACTTCCTGCTGTTTCTGGTGGTGCTCCCCTTCTGGACCAGCTTCCTGGTGCGAACGTTCGCCATGATCTTCCTCATGCGCGACACGGGGCTGATCAACGACTGGTTGATCAAGCTTGGCCTGATCCAGGAACCTCTGTCGATGCTGTACACTCCATTCGCGGTGATGGTCGGGCTAGTCTACGGCTTTCTCCCGTTCATGATCCTGCCGATCTTTGCCTCGCTGGAAAAGCTCGACCTGTCGCTGCTCGAGGCTGCTGAAGTCCTGGGGGCTCGGCCCGGCGCCCGCTTTCGGAAGGTGACGCTCCCCCTCTCCATGCCCGGCGTGGTGGCCGGCTGCCTCCTGGTCTTCATTCCCGCCCTCGGCTCGTTCCTGACCTCCGACCTGTTGGGCGGGGCCAAGCAGCTCATGATCGGCAACCTGGTGCAGAATCAGTTTTCCGCCGCCCGCAACTGGCCGTTCGGCTCGGCGGCCTCGTTTATCGTGATGGCGTTGGTGCTCGCCTCGGTCATGGTGTATCTCCGAGTCCGGGACCGAACCCCGGGAGGGCGCTGACGTGTCGACCAAGATCCCGCGGTGGCTGCTGGGCATCGCCGTGGTGGTGTATTTCTTCCTCCACCTCCCGATTCTGATCCTGGTGATCTTCTCGTTCAACAACTCGAAGTTCTCGGTCGATTGGCGTGGATTCACCTTCAATTG
Organism: Gemmatimonadales bacterium; assembly: GCA_044867445.1. Classification (GTDB taxonomy): domain Bacteria; phylum Gemmatimonadota; class Gemmatimonadetes; order Gemmatimonadales; family GWC2-71-9; genus CAVVWJ01. Next base: position 17,453 of record JBIOUY010000119.1, on the reverse strand, counting down.
GTACCACCGGTTGCTCGAGCGCCCCGACATCATCCGTGGGCTGAGGGCGAGCCTCATCGTAGGGAGCCTTTCAACCGTCATCTCGGCCATTTTTGGCACTTTGCTCGCCTTGGCCCTCGCGCGCCACAAGTTTCGGGGCCGTACCGCGTTCGAGGGTTTTCTCTATCTGCCCATCGTGACGCCGGAGATCGTGGTTGGCATCTCCCTGCTCATTCTCTTCGCGTTGCTCAGGTTTCCGCTGGGCCTCACCACGATCACGATTGCCCACGTCGCCTTCAACATCTCCTTCGTGGTCATCGTGGTCTTGGCGCGGCTCGAGGGAATGGACCGCAACCTCGAGGAGGCGGCGATGATTCTGGGCGCCGACGAGGTGACCACATTCTGGAAGGTGACGGTGCCCCAGCTCTGGCCTGGCATTCTCTCCGGTGCTCTGCTGGCGTTCACCATGTCGTTCGACGACTTCGTGATTACCTCCTTTGTCTCAGGGTCGGGCTCGTCCACGCTCCCGATCGTGGTCTACAGCATGGTGCGGAGAAACGTCGAGCCCAGCATCAATGCCATCAGCACCATCATTCTCGTGGTGACGACGATCTTCATCTATCTGGCGGATCGGGTGGGCCGGGAGAAGCCGCTGGCCTTGGAGAAACCGCAGGCGTAACCGAAGAGTCTTGCGACGACAGTGCGGAGTCCGGATTTCGAGCGGTGCCTCTGGACCGAATCGGCGCCGCCTCCGGTTCGCCCCCTCGCCGAGTTGCCGCCCCAGAGTGACGTCGCGATCGTGGGTGGGGGATATACCGGATTGGCTGCGGCGCATATGCTGGCTCGTCATGGAATCGGCGCGACGGTCCTCGAGCAGCACATTCTGGGATGGGGGGCAAGCAGCCGGAACGGCGGATTCGTGCTTCCGGGCTACCAGGCGGAAGTCGAGTTGCTGGCCGAACGATATGGTCTCGACCTGGCCCGAGGGCTGTTCGCTGTTTCTCTCGAAGCAGTGGACTACGTTGAGCGGCTGGTCCATGCGGAACGGATCGAGTGCGGATTTACCCGATCGGGTGGCCTGACGCTGGCTGCCAGGCCGCGGCACTACCGGGCACTGGAGCGATCGCAGCGGTTCTTACATCAGGCGCTGGGCTACCAGACCGAGCTCCTCAGTCGAGAGGAGTTGTCGGATGAGATCGAGTCGGACCGGTATCATGGAGGATTGCTCGATCCGGGCGCAGGTTCGCTCCACCCCGCCGAGTATCTCCAGGGACTCGCGGCTGCGGCGGAGCGAGCCGGCGCCGTTCTCGCTGAAAAAGCCCGAGTGCTGGAGATCCGTCGCGAGGGGCGTGGCTTTGCGATTGAAACTTCGCGGGGACCGGTTCGGGCCCGTGATGTCCTGGTGGCCACCGACGGCTACACTGGCGCGGTGGTGCCCTGGCTCGCCCGGCGGGTAATCCCGGTTGGGAGCTACCTCGTGGCTACGCAGCCGCTCGGAGCCGAGCTGTGCCAGCGCTTGCTGCCTGGCGGACGAGTCGCGAGTGACACGAAGCACCTGTTGTACTATTTCCGGCTGTCCCCTGACGGCCGGCTGGTATTTGGCGGACGAGCGTCGTTCACGCCGACGACGCTCAAGAGGAGTGCGGAGATCCTGGCGCGGGGAGTAAGCCAGGTGTTCCCTCAGCTGGCCAACATGGCGCTGGAGTACGCCTGGGGAGGCCAGGTCGGCTTTACCTGGAACCGACTCCCGGCGACCGGCCGGGTCGACGGCATGTACTTCGCCCTCGGCTATTGCGGCCATGGAGTCGCGATGGCCACCTATCTGGGTGCTCGCGTCGGGCAGGCGATCGCAAGCTCGCGCGAGCTCCCCGATGTGAGTGGCCGGGGATTCCCCCCGATCCCCTTATACCGGGGCCGGCCCTGGTTTCTTCCGCTCGTGGGGGCGTATTACCGGGCGCGGGATTGGTTGGGATGAAGGTCTCGGGCTACGGGTCGCGAGTCGCGGGTTCGCCGTTAGCTCCTCATCCCGAGCCCTTCGACAGGCTCAGGGCAGGCTCCGCGAGGGACCTGATCCGGAGTGCTCGACGCCAGCCTCGTTCAAAGATATTCGGTGCAGGTCCTTCGCTTCGCTCAGGATGAGGGGATGCTGGCCTTGAGCAGAGGAGCCCGTGACCCGTGACCCGCGACCCGTGACCCGCGACCCGTGACCCGCGACTTCTGACCCGCGGCCCGTGACCTGCGACCAGTCACTCTTCATCGGGAGGCCTTCTCGTGGGCGACAGTCAGGAAATCAAACGTCTCGCGGCGCAGCTTCAGCGGGGCGTGGTTTCCCGCCGCGACTTCGTGGTCCGCGCTCTCGCGCTGGGACTGAGCATCAGCTCGGTCGGAGCGCTGCTCTCCGCCTGTCAGGGCAAGGAGAAAGCGGCCGGCACTCCGGCGGACGGCACCAAACCTGTTGCCGAGGCGGCCGACCTCGGTCCGATGGAGAAGGAGCTGCACATCTACAACTGGTCGGACTACATCGCCGAAGACACCGTGCCGAACTTCGAGAAGGAGTTCGGGGTCAAGGTGACCTACGACACTTATGAGAGCAACGAGGAGATGGTGGCGAAGCTCCAGGCCGGAGCGAGCGGCTACGACATCATCGTGCCCTCGGGCTATATCGTCCCGGTGCTGGTAGCGACCGACCTGATCGTCCCGATCAACAAGAAGTACCTGACCAACTGGGGGAACCTCTCGCCCATCTTCATCAATCTGCCCACTGACCCGGAAAGCGCGCACACGGTTCCCTGGCAATGGGGAACGTCGGGCATCGCCTATCGCACTGACAAGGTCAAGGTACCGATCGACAGCTGGGCCATTTTCCATGATGCGAAGTTCCACAAGAAGATGACCATGATGGACGATGGCCGTGAGGTCATCGGCTCCCAGCTTCGGTGGAAGGGACATTCACTGAATTCCACCAATCCCCAGGAGCTGGCCCAGGCCAAGGCCGATTCGATCGATGCCAAGAAGCACCTCAAGGCCTACATCTCGGCACCGGTGAAGGCGCAGCTCATCTCCGGTGACGTCTGGATCTCGCAGCTCTGGAACGGGGACACCCAGCAGGCCAAGGCGGAACAGCCGAATCTGGGGTACGTCGTTCCCAAGGAGGGCTGCACCATCTGGGGCGACCACATGTGCATTCCCAAGAGTGCCGCAAACAAGCGCGCGGCCCATGAGTGGATGAACTACATCCTGCGGCCGGAGGTCGGAGCCAAACTCTCCGAGGCGACTGGCTATGGCTCCCCCAACGCCGCTGCCAGCAAGGTCATGAAGGACCCGGTCCCGTATCCCACCGAGGAGGAGCTCAAGCGGTTGGAGTACCAAGTGGATCTGGGGAAAGACACGGAGACATGGGATCAGATCTGGACTGAGATCAAGTCAGCCTGACGAGAGGACGCAGAGGACGCCGAGGACGCAGGGAGCCAACACGAGCCGTCGCACACCCACCGCAACCTCTGCGTCTTCTCCGTCCTCTCCGTCTTCTGCGTCCTTTCAAAAGGAGCGCCGATCAATTGCGTCTGCCGAACAGCGAGGTTCTGAAGCACACCACCCGGTATCTCGAGCTCATCGCGGGGCGGGAGATGTCCGCGCAAGACAAGCAGGCCTTTATCGCGGAGACGGTCGACAGCTACGAGCGGTTCTATAACCGTGGATTCATCGGCTATCGCAAATCGGTGACCGAGGCGGGGCAGTTTGCGGCCCTCGAGTGGTCCGGACAGGGCTCCATCCTGCATGACTTGCTGGGCCGGGAGTACATCGACTGCCTGGGCGGATATGGCATCTTCAGCTCGGGAGTCAACCATCCCCGGATCGTGAAGGCGGTGAGTGACCAGCTCACCCGGATGGCGCTCAACAGCCAGGAGCTGCTCGAGCCCTGGCGCGCGGCCCTTGCCAGGGTGTTGGCCGAGGTCACTCCAGGTGACCTGCAGAATTCTTTCTTCATCAACAACGGCACCGACGCCATCGAGGGGGCGATCAAGCTCACTCGACTATACACCAACCGAAACACCTTCATCTCTACGCTGGGCGGCTTCCACGGGAAATCCATGGGATCACTTTCGCTCATGGGGAAGGCCTCGTTCCGGGAGCCGTTCATGGGTGGGCTCCAGGACGTTCGGTTCATTCCCTACGGTGACGCCGACGCCTTGGAGGAAGAGTTGCGCCGTTGCGATACCGTCGGCGTCAGGGTCGCGGGTGTTGTGCTGGAGCCGGTCCAGGGCGAGGCCGGAGGGGTAGTTCCACCCGACGATTTCTTCCCCCGGGCCCGCGAGCTCTGCACTCGTTATGGCGCTCTTCTCATCGCCGACGAGATCCAGACCGGCATGGGAAGAACCGGCAAGCTGTGGGGTGTGGACCACTGGGACGTGGTTCCTGACATCATGTGCCTGGGCAAATCAATCGGCGGTGGCGTCATGCCGCTCTCGGCCTTCATCTCTACTGCCAAGATCTGGGAGGTGATGATCCCCAATCCGATCATCCATTCCACCACCTTCGGCGGGAATCCGTTGGCCTGCGCCGCGGGGCTGGCCGCCATTCAGGTCACCCTGGAGGAAGACCTGCCAGGGCAGGCCGCCACCAAGGGGACTTTCCTGCTCCGAGAGCTGGAGTGCCTGAGGCAGAAGTATCCCCAGGTCCTGAAGGAGGTTCGCGGGAAGGGTCTGCTGATCGGGATGGAGTTTCCGGCGCAGGAGGTTGGCTGGAAGGTGGCATCCGGCCTCTTCAGGCGCGGCGTGCTGGTGGCAGGAACCTACTCCAAAGCCCAGGTCATCCGGATCGAACCCGCCCTGGGGATTCCGCTGGAGCTGTTGCAGGAAATGCTGAATCGGCTGGAAGACACGTTCAAGGAAATTGCCAGCGGGTGAGCCAGGTCACCGAAGCTCGTTGTACCCTCGCGGACATTGCGACAAAGGCCACCGCTCGGGGTGGCGTCACGCCCACGCGAGGGACGAGACATGGAGCAGGCAAAGGATCCAGTCTGTGGAATGACGGTCGACCCGGCCACCGCCGCTGGCCGCACAACCTACGAGTCTCGGGACTACTACTTCTGCTCGGATCAGTGCCTCCGGGCCTTTAGGGCCGATCCGGATCGCTACGTCGAGAGCACCGAGCACGAGCCGCCCTACACCAAGAGCGGTTGGGTCGTGGCACCGAAGTTCGGTTCGGCCGGCAGCGGCGGCCTGGAGAACGAACCTCCGGAATTCCGCGACGACCAATGAAGCCGGCGCGCGCTCGCGCTCGGGGGACCGCCTCGAGCACCGGGAGCGCAGCCGATTTCATTCCGCCGCGCCCGACGCTCCCAACCCTTCGAGCCGCCGCCGCATCGTGCCGCGGCTGCGATCTCTGGCTCAACGCCACCCAAACCGTGTTCGGCGAGGGCCCTCGGGGCGCCGACGTGATGTTCGTCGGCGAACAGCCCGGCGACCAGGAAGATCTGAAGGGCCATCCCTTCGTCGGTCCGGCGGGACGGCTGCTGGATAGCGCGCTGGAAGAGGCCGGCATCGACCGGCGCAAGGTCTACGTCACCAACGCCGTCAAGCACTTCAAGTTCGTGCGCCAGGAGCTGACGCGCCGTCGGCTGCACAAGAAGCCGAGCGCCGGCGAGGTGCGCGCCTGCAATCCCTGGCTGCAGGAGGAGATTCGCCTGGTGCAGCCGAAGATGATCGTCGCCCTCGGCAGCACCGCGGCTCAGGCGTTGTTGGGGAGCAGTTTTCGGGTGACGCAGAAACGGGGCCGGGTGGTGCAGGCCGATGGCGCCGGCCCGGTGATGGCGACGGTGCATCCGTCGTCGGTTCTGCGAGCGCCGGACGAAGCCAGGGAGCAAGCCCGGCGAGAATTCTTCCGGGACATCAAGCGGGTCGCGGAAGCGCTCGCCGGGCGGGGTTGAACCCAACCACTGCATTGAATCCGAGGAGTGCGCCCAATGCGACTCCTACCTTTTCGATCGCTTGGACTGTGTGTGAAACGCTGGCCTCGCCGTAGAGCCCTTTGATTTGTCGACGTCGTACCAGAGAGCCAGCTTCGGGCTGAGGGGAACGTCCGCAGCGATCTTCCCGTAGACCTCTACGGTATTGAGGTCTGAGGTGAGTCCGGCGTCGTTGGGGTAGATGTACGCCGTGACCCCTCCCGTCAGCGTCGCCTTCCCGACCGGATAACTGACCTCGGCCCAGGGATCGAACTCCGCGAAGTTGAAGGCTGACAGCCCACCGCTCTCACTGATATCGTCATCCAGGTCGTCGTACTTGCCGAGATCGATGTTGGCCCAGCCGCCCAGCGTGAAGGAGGCGTTGCCGGCCGGAAAGGTGACGTACACATCTGGTTGGAGGACGGGCTTGGTGGTCAGACTGAGGCCGCGCCACACCTAGGAGCTGAACAGACTCGCGTCCACCCCGATTCGCGCCTGCGCCTGCGCCGTCGCGCCCTAGCCCAGTGTGCCTGCAACCAGCAGCGTAGCTCTCAGTACCCTCGCTCGTGTCATGGTGTCTCCCATCGGCTGAGGTCAAGGTGGCTGCGAGCGCAGCAAAAAGCCCGCTCGAGCTGTGGAGCGGGCCGCAAATTCGCTACGCAGAAGAGCGCACGCGCGACCGCCGGCCTACGTGAAGGCGTGATAGAAGGTGGACGCGTTCGAGTTTCGGAAGCTGGCCCGGAGCATGGGCTAATGTACCCATTGAGGTCCGAGCGTCAAGCTAAGATGGCGCGATAGAAATCAGACCGGGCCGCGGGAATGGGTACCGGCTGTCCCGGTTGCGAAGTTAACTTCCCCAGTGCACCTTGGCGGAAGCTCTCCCTACGCGGAAGCTTTCTCCTACGAGGATAGGGCGTGGACCCCAAGTCCGCATTCATCAAGCGCTTCGGCGACCTGGTTGTGTTACTCCGCGTCGATCCTGGGAACGATGCCGCCCAGGACCTCGCGCTCACCGCCGCATGTGCAGCGGTGGCGGGTACGTCGCTCGAGATCGAGGCCGGAGTCGAGTGGAACGAGATTCCACCGGAACTGAGTCTCAAGGGGCGGCTGCTCAGCCGACAGGTGGAATGCATTCGCATCGCCGCCGACGCCGAGCCGCACGAGCTGCTGGCCCTGGCCAGGGCCCTCGCGCACGACGTGATGCCCATTCCGACCACGGCCAACGTGCGGGTCGATCTGGTACCGCTCCTCGCTCCACCACCACCACCCACTGGTGGCAGTCCGCCTCGCCGGGAGGCACGGAGAGACCCCGAACTCCGAATCACATCCTCGATTGCCAATCGCAGGCAGGGAATGGAACGGCGGCAATGGGCCGAGCGCCGGCGCCAGCGTCGATCCTATTGGGCCGGCCCGGAGCGCCGGCGAGGCAGCGATCGCCGAACCACCGGTGAGCGGCGGATCTACCTCATCAAGGACCTGCGAAGCGAAATCGATCGGCTGCATGACGCGCTCACCCGCGGAACCAGGGAGCAGCATTGGACCCAGGTCCTCTACGCCGCCTTCGAGCTGGTCATGCTGGCACAGCGAGTTCCCCACGCCGAGCGCGCGATGTTCGGCATCGAATTGCGCCGGGCCCTGCCGCGCCCAACCCTGGCAGCCCTGGTCCGGCAGTCCGAGAGCGATCTCCCCAGCCGGGATCCGACGGCAACCGTGCTCCGTTGGGTCGGCCTGGAGGCGGTGGAGTTGGTACTCGATCGGCTTCGCGGTGGAGAGACGCCCGGAGTGCGAGGGTTCCTCTACGAGGTGGTCGGCGGGGTGCCCGCTGCATACCCTCTGGTAGCGGCGATGCTGCGTAGCTCCCTCGCGCACGAGCTCCGGCACGCAGCGATGATCCTGGGCCGGCTGGGCAATGGCGAAGCCGTCGACCAGCTCCAGCCACTGCTCGCTCATCCGGAAGAGTCGGTGCGACATGCCGCGATCGGCGCTCTGGGCTCATTGCATCAGGGGCCCGCGGCCGACGCGCTGCGTCTCGCGCTGCACCACCCCATGGCCCGTACTCGGGCGGCAGCCGCGGACGCCATCGCCGTCTGGCGTGGAGGAGCGCTGGCTATTCTGCTGGTGGCCGCCCTGGAGACCGAGCGGGATCGCGACGCGTGGAACGCGAACGTGCTGGCGTTGGGTCGCATCGGCAGCCTGGAAGCCTGCAGCGCCCTCGCCCGGGCGGCGCTGGCTCGCCGCAATCTCCTCCGCCGCCGGGGCTACAGCAGCCGGCAGCGTCTCGCGGCCGTGTCCGCCCTGGCGCTCAGCAGCAGCGCGCATGCTCGCGACATGCTCCAGCGGCTGACGCGGGAGAACGACGGCGTCATAAGCCCAGCCGCCGGCCGCCTGCTCCACCCCGAGAAGCGCCAGGCGGGCTGAGCCTCAGCGGTGAACCGCGAATCCCTCGACATGGAGATCGAGATGGTGGTTCGCGCGGATGCCCACGATGCCCTTCAGGTTCAGCGATGAAGCATCGACCGTCTGCAGGGTCTGGCCGTTCACCTTGAAGCTCACCTTGGCCGGCTCTCTCTTGGCATCCACTTCCAGCAGGTTGGTGGCGGCACCCTGGGCATCGGGCTGGTGCACCGAGGAATGCTTCACCCAGCCTTTGGTGATCTCCGTCGTCTTCTCTCCATCCCGGGTCTTGATCAGGTAGCTCCCGTCCTGCCGCACCAGAAAGTAGGTGTACTTCTGGCCGGCGCCGGTGAGATCCTGGCCACCAAAGAAGAGCCCATAGCCTTCCGCGTGCTCGGTCTTCTTGGTCTGGGTGAATGTGGCAAGCGTGTGAAACGGCCCTGCACCATCGTCCCCGGCCCGGTAGAGGATGATCGCGGGCCCAAGCGTAAGGTGCAGTCCCTTCCCCATCGTCACCACCTTGACGTTCTTCGGGTTTCCCTTGTTGTCGGCTCGGACCGCCCAACCGGCCGGTACCGTTCCGCCGCCTTCAACGGGATGATCGGCGTCATCATGATGGTGCCGGACAGTGGCGGTGTCGGTCCCCTGCGCCGATAGGGGCAGTGCGAGCGAACTGAGCAGGGCGGTGACAGACAACATCCGGTGCATGGGAGAATCCTCGATCGGGGTAAACGCCTGGACCGGTTATCCGGGTTGCGGGGCGGGTTCGGGTCGGCTAACCTACGGCCCTCCGAATCGCCTTTCCCCACACCGGAGACGAAGCATGTGGTATTGGCTCGGAGTCCTGCTTGCTACCATTGGGGCGACGCTCATTATCGGGGCGCTCGCCTTTGTCTCGGCCCTTATCGGCGGGCTGGTTAATGCGATGATCGCCCTGATGTGCGGGCCTATCATCGATCGCCTGCTGCTTCGCCGTGAGAAGGCCGCCGGGCGATAGCCCTCCGAGCTAGAGATCAGCCCTCGGGCGGCTTCGATTCGGCGGCATCCTTCGATCCAGCGGCCTCGGGCGTGGTCGCCATTCGCATGGCGCCTTCGTAGTTGGTTTTCAAGCTTCCCAGTAGCTCGCGCAGCCCGCGCACCTTCATCTGCAGCCCCCCGCCTCGACGTGCCATTGTCCCCATGAGTCCGGCGGTATCGGCGAGGCCCGAGAGGCTGAGCGCTGCGGCATTGCCCTTGATCTCGTCCAGCATCCGGGTAAAGCCTCGAACCACCGCCTCGTCAGCTCGCAGGGTTGACATCTCCTCGATCACGGCATGCATCCGTTGGAACTTGGGAGGCAGGGTCTCCAGAAAGGCGAGCTGGGCCTGCTGGCGTGACGAAAGTTTGACACTCATACCTGAATCTCTCGCCGACGCGTTCCGTAAGGCAACAGGTCGATGGGGGGTACCGGTCTCCCCGACCCCAGGCACGTGTCGTTATCGCCCGCAGGAATAACGCTATGACACTCTCGGACCTGTCCATTCGCAGGCCGGTGCTCGCCAGCATGATCAGCCTGGCACTGGTGCTGTTCGGGGCCATCGGATACACCAGACTGGCCGTTCGCGAATTCCCCGATGTCGATCCGCCGATTGTCTCGGTCAATACCCAGCTGCCGGGAGCCAATCCCCAGGTGGTCGAGTCGGCCGTGACCGACATCCTGGAGGAGGAGCTCAGCACGGTCGAGGGGCTCCGCACCCTTACGAGCAGCAGCCAGGAAGGGTTCAGCAACATCACCCTGGAGTTCAATCTCGAGCGGGATGTGGAAGCGGCGGCACAGGACGTTCGGGACAAGGTTTCCCGGGTGCGGGGACGCCTGCCGGAAGACGTGCGCGAGCCGGTCGTGGCCAAGCAGGATGCCGACGCCCAGCCCTTCTACTGGCTCGCGCTCTCAGGCGAGAACTACGACCTGCTGCAGCTCTCGGACATCGGCGACCGACTGGTGAAGAGCCGGCTGCAGACGCTTCCCGGCGTCGGGCGGGCCCAGATCTTTGGCGAGCGACGCTTCTCCATGAGGGTCTGGCTCTCGGCATCGGAGCTGTCGGCTCGCGGGCTCACGGTGCAAGACGTCCAGGAGGCGATTCGCACCCGAAACGTCGAGGTGCCCGCGGGACGGATCGAATCTTCCCGCCGGGAGTTTACGGTTCGGTCGCTGGGTGAGCTCAAGACCCCGGAAGAATTCTCCGAGTTGGTGGTCAGCAACCGGCAGGGGATCCTGGTCAAGCTCAAGGACCTGGGCCGGGTCGAGCTGGGCGCGGAAGACGAGCGCAGCGCCCTGCGCTTTACCGGAACGCCGGCGGTGGCGATCGGGGTGGTACGGCAGTCCAAGGCCAACATCATCGACGTGGCGGACGCCATCCGGGGGGAGCTGCCCAAGATCCAGGAGTCGCTTCCGCCCGGTGTCAAGATCAGCGTCGCCTTCGACCAGTCGATCTTCGTCAAACGCTCGATCCTCGAGGCCCAGGAAACCCTGCTGCTCGCGGCAGGACTGGTGGTGGTCATCATCTTCCTGTTCCTTCGCAATCTCCGCGCGACCGTCATCCCGGGGCTGGCAATCCCCACATCCATCGTCGCGACCTTCGCGATCATGTACTTCCTGGGATTCTCGATCAACAACTTCACCCTTCTGGCCCTGACCCTCGCCATCGGCATCGTGGTGGATGACGCGATCATCGTGCTCGAAAACGCCTACCGGCATCAGGAAGAGCTGAACGAGAGCCCGGCCCAGGCGGCAACCAACGGCACCCGGGAGATCGGCTTCGCCGTCATCGCCACCACCATTTCCCTCGTGGCGGTGTTCACCCCGCTGGCGTTCCTCAAGGGATCCACTGGCAGACTCTTCAATGAATTCGGGATCGCGGTCGCGGGGTCGGTGGTGATCTCCGGGTTCGTGGCGCTCACCCTCACGCCCATGCTCTGCGCCAAGATTCTCCGGGTCCCACCCCGTCATGGTGCCCTCTATCGGCTGTTGGAGGGGGGCTTCAACCGCCTGGCGACAGGCTACTCCCGCAGCTTGCGAGGCGCACTGCACCATCGATTCGTGGTCGTGAGCGGTGCCATTCTGGTGACCGCCGGAGCGGTGCTCGTGTTCCGCGCGCTCAAACGGGAATTCGTCCCCCCGGAAGACCGGGGCTGGTTCCTCTCGTTCATCATCGCCCCGGAGGGGTCGTCGCTCGCCTACACCGACGGCTATCAGCGGCAGGCCGAAGCGGTGCTGTCACGGACCAAGGGAATCGAGAGCTACTTCAGCGTGGTCAACATCGGCGATGGGGTGAGCCGGGGGATCATCTTCAGCAACCTGGACGACTGGTCCAAGCGCTCCCGGTCGGTGCAGGAGATCATCGGCGAGGTGCAGCCCCAGTACTTCGGCATCCCCGGGGTCATGGCCTTTGCGAACAACCCTCCGGCATTCGGCTGGGGTAACCCGGTCAACTTCGTGATTCAGCACCCTGATTTCGGAATGCTGGCACGAGGCAACGACACGCTCTTGGCGCGGGCCCGCATGATCAAGGGCCTGATCAACGTCGACAGCGATCTGCGGGTGAACAAACCCGAGCTCACCGTCAACTTCGACCGCGACCGGGCCGAAGACCTCGGCGTGCCGGTTGGCGATGTGGCCACTACGCTCCAGGTGCTTCTGGGTGGGAACCGGACCAGCACCTTCACCCGCAACAACAAACAGTATGACGTCATTGTCCAGCTCGATCCCCGGGCGCGAGCCACGCCCAGCGACATGACCGGACTCTACCTCCGCGGCAGGGATGACAAGCTGATCAAGCTGGAGGCCCTCGCCAGCGTGAAGGAAGGTGTGGGGCCCCGACAGCTGAACCACTTCAACCGGGTGCGCTCGGCCACTATCACGGCCAGCCTGGCGCCTGATTTCACTCTGGGCGAGGCCATGGACTCCCTCACCCGAATCGCCAACGAGGTCCTCCCCCGGGGCAGCAGCACCGCGCTTGCCGGAGAGTCCCGAGAGCTGGAGGAGAGCGGGTCTTCGCTCTACTTCGCGTTCCTGCTGGCGCTCTTGGTGGTGTTCATGGTGCTGGCCAGCCAGTTCGAATCGCTGGTGCATCCTTTCACCGTGCTCATGGCCGTGCCACTGGCGGTCACCGGCGCCCTCTTCACTCTCAAGCTCGCGGGATCCACTGTCAACCTGTACAGCCAGATCGGGATGGTCCTGCTGATCGGCCTGGTGACCAAGAATTCCATCCTGCTGGTGGAGTACATCAACCAGTTGAAGGAGCGCGGCCTCTCCACGCTCGAGGCGGCACTCGAATCGGGGCGGATCCGGCTGCGGCCGATCCTCATGACCTCGGTCGCGACCGTCATGGGCGCTCTCCCGATCGCCTTGGGTCTCGGGGCCGGATCGATCAGCCGCCGGCCGCTGGGGTACGCGATTGTGGGTGGAGTGCTGTTCTCGACCCTGCTCACCCTGTATGTGGTGCCCTCGGTGTATCTGATTTTCGACGGGCTCCGCGCTCGGACTCGTCGTCGCGCGGTCGCCCCGCAGCAGGGCCTTACGCCGGCGGAGGCGGAATGATGCTGGGCCTCGTGCTCGCACTCCAGGCTGCTCCGGCGCTGGCTCCATCCGGCGACACCCTTCCCCGGGTCACCCTGGAGCAGGCCATCCAGCGCGCCACCCGGCTCGATCCCGACTACGTCCGGGCCATGGGACAAGTGGACAACGCCGAATGGGGGCGGCGGGCGGCCTTCGCGGTGTTCGTGCTGCCGGCCATCACTGCCAGCTTGGACGCGACCAAGTACTCGACTGATTTCTTCAATGTCGGCACGGGGAGGCCGCAGAGCACCGCGGTCAACGCCAGCTTTACGGGGCGCTACCATCTCTTCAGTGCCCGGAAGTTCGCGGACCTCGGGCGCACCCGGGCTGAGCTGGAGAGCGCAGAGGCAGGGGAATTGAACCAGCGCTTTCAAAGCGCGCTCCTCACCGAGTCGGACTACTATGACGTCCTCCAGAATCAGGAGCTCGCTCGGGTAGCCGCGGAACGGACCGCACGGGCGGTCGAAGGGCTGGCGATCGCCCGGGCGCGGGTGGTGTCCGGCGCTGCCGTGCAGAGCGACTCGCTCCAGCTGGTGCTGGAGCTCACCCAGGCCCGGGTGGATCAGCTCCGCCGGGATGCGTCGCTCCGAGTGGCGCGTCTTCAGCTTGGCCGGAGAATCGGCCAGGCTGGGCCGGTGGACGCCGCCCCGCTCGATACCCTGGCCGCGCCCGACCTCCCGGTCTCGCGCGAGGAAGCCGTGCGCATGGCCCTCGAACAGGGGCCTCAGTACCAGTCAGCGCGGGCGAACGAGCGAGCAGCGGCTGCAACTCTGCGGGCCGAGCGGGGCAGCTACCTGCCTCGTTTCAGCGTTGTGGGCACCCACCTCCGATTCGACGACAGCTTCTTTCCCGGCGCCCGCAACGTGAACTCGATCGCACTCACCGTTTCTCTCCCCTTGTGGGACGACGGCTCCCGGGAGCTCGCGATCTCTCAGGCGCGGGTCAGCCGGGATGTGGCTCGGGCCATTCGGGAAGACCTGGAGCGCTCGGCCCGGAGGGATGTCATCGAGGCCTACGAGTCCTACGTCACCGCTCAGGCCACGACCGAGCTCTCCGGTACAGCGGTGCTGGTTGCGCGGGAGAACTACCGGGTCCAGGAGTCCCGCTATCGTGCTGGGTCGACCACGATTCTGGACGTGCTCGACGCCCAATTGCGGTTGACCCAGGCGGAGGCGGACCTGGTTCAGTCGCGCTACGCCGCCCGGCTGGCGCAAGCGGGGCTGGAGGCGATTCTGGGTCACCGATTCAACCGCAACGAGGACGTACCGTGAAGCCGATGCATCCAACCAGGTTGCCCTTCGCCCGCTGGGCCCTCTTGTCGGGGTTGCTCATTGCATGCAACGATGCCGAGTCTGCCGGCAAGCCGGGACGAGGTGGCGCCGGGCCAGGCGGTGGCGGCCCCCCCGCGATGCCGGTCGAGGCGGCGGCCGCAAGGACCGATACGGTGGTGGACGCGATTCTGGCGACCGGTCAGATCGAGGCCTTGCAGTCGATCGAGCTCCGTCCCGATATCGAAGGCCGGCTCGCCCAGATCCTGGTCCGCGAGGGTGCCGAGGTGGCCCGGGGAGCCCCGCTCTTCAAGGTGGATGACGCCGAGCTCAAGGCGCAGGTAGACCGGGCGGAGGCAGATCGCGATCTGGCGCGACAGTCGCTCGGGCGCACCCGCGACCTGCTGGCGCAGAAGGCTTCATCTCAGGCCGAGCTGGAGCGCGCCGAGGCCACCGCGCGGAGCAATGAGGCGCAGCTGCAGCTGCTCAAAGTTCGACTCGAGCGCACTGTGGTGCAGGCTCCGTTTGGAGGAGTCGTCGGCCAGCGTTTTGTGAGTCTGGGCGACTACGTGACTACCGATACGCGACTGGCCTCGCTTCAGACGATATCGCCCCAGAGGGCGGCCTTTCAGGTGCCGGAGCGATATGCCGATCAGCTCAAGCGAGGGCAACAGGTGACGTTCCGGGTGGCCGCGCTGCGCGACAAGGAGTTCGCCGGGCGGGTCGACTTCGTCGATCCGGTGGTGCAGCTGCCCGCCCGAACCATCACGGTCAAGGCGCTGGTCGCGAACCCCCGCCGGGAGCTCCAGGCTGGAATGTTTATCGAAGCACGTCTTGCTACCGCCGTGCGGCCAAGGGCGGTGATCGTTCCCGAGGATGCCGTCTTACCTATCCAGGGCAACACCTACGCCTGGGTGGTGAACGGCGGCAAAGCCACCCGCCGCCAGATCGAGCTTGGAGTACGCACGCCAGGCTTTGTCGAGGTCAAGAGCGGGATCGAGTCGGGAGAGCAGGTGGTCGTGGGCGGGCAGGAGCGCTTGTCCGAGGGCGCACCGGCGGCGGTGAAGTTGGTGGATCGAGCTCCACCAACTCGCCGAGAGTAGGCCTCGCGCCGTCGCTCAGAACAAGCCGCTTTTCGCTGCGGCCCAGAGCCGCGTCAGGCGATCGAATCCATCCTGGAGGATCTCGACTTGCTGTGGACTGGGCGATTTCGCCAGGGCGGTCTCCAACTCCTCGGCTAGCCGCCCCATTTCCTTGCGGCCTCCCTTGGCCGCTTCCGCTTTGATCTCGGTCAGGAGACCGGCGATCTTCCGGCGCACGCTCTCATCGTCGGGCACTTGCCACAGGTAGGCCGTGCTCTCTGGCCCGACTCGCAGAGCTCTCCCAGACGATCCTTGAACGGAATCTGTGGTCGTCGTGGAGCCGGTGTGGGTTCGTCACTCATGTCGACCTCCAGTGAGGGAACCATCGTCCGCCCCTCGATTGCGCTGCTGCTATCGGTACTGAGCTCTCCGCTCGCTGCCCAGACCACTCGGCCGGAACGCACCGGTTTCCGCGAGACCTCGTCGCACGCCGACGTGTTGGCCTTTCTCGACTCGCTCCAGCGCGCCGGGGCGGGGATCCGGGTGGGGACGCTCGGATTCAGCCCCGAGGGGCGACGGGTGCCTTATGTGCTGGCGGCGCATCCCACGGTGAGTGGCCCAGCCGAAGCGCGGCGCTCGGGGAAGCCCGTGGTCTATCTCCAAGGAAACATCCACGCTGGCGAGGTGGAGGGGAAGGAGGCCGCGCAGATGCTGCTCCGGGACTTGACCCTTGACCCCCTCTCGCGGCTGCTCGATAGTCTGGTCTTGATCGTAGTTCCGATCTACAACGCCGATGGCAACGAGCGACTGGCCTCAGGCAAAGAGAACCGGCCAGGCCAGAATGGCCCCGACACCGTGGGCCGGAACCCCAATGGCCAGGAGCTCAATCTCAACCGAGACTATGTGAAGATGGAGGCACCGGAGACCCGCGGTGCGGCCGCGCTGATCACGGCCTGGGATCCCGATCTCTTCATCGACCTCCACACCACTAACGGCAGCTACCACGGATACGTCCTGACCTATGCCCCTGGATTAAATCCCAACTCCAGTCCGGCGAACGACTTCGTTCGGGATCGACTGCTCCCCACCGTGCGCGAGCGGATGCGCAGCCGACACGCTCAGGCCACCTTCTCCTACGGCAACTTCCGGAACCAGGAGCCCGACTCACTGGCACAGGGATGGGAGACCTACGATCCGCGCCCCCGCTTTGGGACCAATTGGATGGGACTTCGCGGGCGGCTGGCCGTGCTGAGTGAGGGGTATAGCAACGCCGACTTCCACACCCGAATTGTGGCCACCTACAATTTCGTGCGCGAGATTCTCGGGTTCGTTGCGGAGCAGGGCGCGACCATCGCGTCGCTCGTCGCTGCCTCCGATCACCGAACCGTAGATTCGGTCACGGTGCGCTCCACCCTCGGTCCGCCGACTCGCCAGGATGTCATTGCGGAGATCACTCAGCCAGCGGGCGAGGGGAACGGCAGCTTCGCTCACCGCAAGCGCACCGGCGTGTACCGCACCATTCGAATGCCGGTCTTCGATCGGTTCGTAGCCTCGCGCCGGGAGGCGCTGCCCGCCGGCTACCTCCTGCCCGAACGGTTCAGCGACCTGGTAACAATGCTGCGTCGTCAGGGGATCATGGTCGAGCGGCTGGGGAGTGCGTGGTCCGGCCAGGGGGAGCGGTTCACCATCGACTCGGTGGTGGTCGAGCCGCTCTTTGAGGGCCATCGCACGGTACGGGTGGAGGGTCGCTGGGGAAAGGCGGCACCTGTCCGGGCCAACCCGGGGTGGTATCTGGTCCGCACGGCCCAGCCGCTGGGGATTCTGGCGGCGTACCTGCTGGAACCGGCGTCGGAGGACGGCCTCGTCACCTGGAACTTCCTGGACCGGGAGCTCCAGGCGGGCGCGGAATATCCCCTGTCTCGCACCCGAGCGACGCTGAGGGTGGCTGCGGAGATGGTGCAGTGAGGTGAGAGGTGAGCAGTAAGCAGTGAGCAGTAAGCAGTGAGCAGTTTTTAGCCTTTAGCCTTTAGCCTTTAGCTGTCAGCTGTCAGCTGTCAGCCGTTAGCTCTAAGCTGCTATATTCCAACGCCCAGCAACTTAGGATCCAGCATGACCGCTCGCTCCGCCGCGCAGACCCGCTCCCTCATCACCTGGCTGTGGGAATGGACCAAGTCGATCGTGGTCGCCCT
>JBIOUY010000118.1:0-7559 GCA_044867445.1 Gemmatimonadales bacterium | reverse complement strand
GGCATGACGCTCGAAGGCGAGATGCCGGTCGAGGGCCCGTGGGTGGACCGCGTCAACGGGCTCGAAAGTGTTCAAGTCGACATCGTTATGATGCGGACCCCAGATGGGCACGGGCGGCTTGAGCTGACGAAGTTTCGCAATCCAAAACTGGTCGAGATCGAACCGGCGATCGCACCGCCGAACACGCTGGGCCTCCGGAGCGTCATGTTTGCAGTCGAAAGCGTCGACGACACTGTCGCTCGCCTGCGCGCCAACGGCGCCGAACTCGTCGGCGAGGTGGCCCAGTACGAGGACAAGTACAGACTCTGCTACATGCGAGGCCCTGCGGGCATCATCGTCGCGCTGGCCGAGGAACTCTTCTGAAGCGTTCACCGCCTTCGGAGGGACTTGCGGCGAGGTGATCGGCTCGAACCCTCGCCGGTGAGACGGCGCAGGCAGCTCACCGGCGGAGCTGGCTCGATACACTCCTTTTCGTAGCGGTCCCAGGTCGCCGCTGGAAACGCGCGCATCCGCATCCGTCACGGCGCTGTTGAGGTACCAGGTGCCGTCTACCTCCTTTGCCGCGAAGTCCCCGGCGAGCAGCAGCAGCGGCCGCGGCACCGCGGAGCTGGCCACCACCTCAGGCCCCGGACGGGGCCGGTCCCCGTTCAGGTAGATGGAGGCACAGCCCCGATCAGGTGACCCGGAGACGGTAGCTCACATTTTCATAGAGCCAGTCTGCTTTCGGGTCGTAGAGAACCGGGTACCACTTCGATTCCTCTGTCGCCCGGATCGTCTCGCCGTCAAAGGCGATCAGCGCCTTGGAGTGGTAGACCTTATCCCGCTTGTCGTAGATTGGAAACGCGCCGATGTACCGAACACAGAAACTCCGCAGAGCCTGCACGGTGTCTTGCACCGTGTATTCCATCCCCTCTCCAACGATTCGGCCATCCTCATAGCCGCTGTAACCGAGACTCCGCCCGTGGACATCGCGAATCGATTCGATATTAAGGCCCGTGTGCAACACGAAACGCAGAGAGTCCTGGAGCGGGAAGTCCGAAATACACATGCTGCCTGCGAGGATGCCTCGGCCCATGTCCACATCGACTGTCCCGCTGAGATGTGGCGTCTGCGCTGACGCTGCTCCTGGATCCACGATTACCAACCAATAGACAACCAGGCTCCTAAGGCAGCACGGCCCGGGATGCATGGTCACCGACATACGTCTGGGGCGGAGAGTTGGGCTGGTCATTCGGGACCGCGTAGAAGGTGGCAACGGAATGCGTGTAGATCATATTGCCAAGCGGAATGGTTCGCTGGAAAGCCGTCGGCCGCTTGGCCCCGACGGGAACCAGCATCAGTCGCTGCGGCGCTCTGTCCACTCCATGCCGACTATCAATACATGCATCGAAATAGAAGAGATAGGGCATTAGCCAGTCGAAATATGCCGCTACCCTTTACGGCAGGGGCGGATGCGCAATCGGCGCGCAGCAGCCGGTGACCATCGGCCGCTGCCCGTTACAGCTCCACGGCGTCAAGGCGGGGGCGGTAGACCCCCACCCCATCCGCTGAAGGTTGCGACGGCTCGGATTCGTTCCCACCGGCCCGGTTCATGGCCGGCCTCGGCTCGCCGGGAGTGGCCACTGCGCTTCTGCTCTTGATCCTGCCGATTGTCCCGGCTCGCCAGACGAGCCGATCGCGATCGCTTGTGGCGGAGTGATATCGGACGACTAACACATGGGAGATAATGTGACCAAACTGCGCTTCAACATCTCGATTTCATTGGATGGATATTCGGCGGGACCGCTGCAGAGCACGGAGACCCCGCTGGGCATCGGCGGTGAGCAGTTGCACGGCTGGGTGATTCCGCTCGCCGCGTGGCGTAACCCGCACGGTCTCGAGGGTGGGGCAGTCAACGAGAGTACGCCGGTGATGGAGGAGACGATCGCGGGCATCGGGGCCACGATCATGGGCCGCAACATGTTCGGCGGTCATCCGGGGCCGTGGAATAGCGCCCAGCCGTGGAATGGCTGGTGGGGCAAGAATCCGCCCTTCCACCACCCGGTGTTCGTGCTCACCCACCATGCGCGTCCCCCCTTGGCGCTCGAAGGCGGAACAACATTCACGTTCGTCACCGATGGCATCGCGGCAGCGCTCGAGCAGGCGCAACGTGCCGCCGGCCGGCTGGACGTGGCGCTTGCCGGCGGCGCGAACGTGGCTCGGCAATTTCTGCTGGCCGACCTCGTGGACGAAATGGAGCTTCACATGGTGCCCATGCTGCTCGGCGCCGGTGAGCGATTGTTCGAGGGGCTCAGCGACCTGGGCAACCTTCGTCTGGTACGGACGGTGGGCGCCCACGATGTGACGCACCTCAAGTTTGCGAGGCGCTGAAGAGGACGCATGCGCATACAAGGCATCCTTGCGTTCTTGATCATCTACATCGTCTGGGGTTCCACGTTTCTCGCGATCCGTTACGCGGTGGAAACGATCCCTCCGTTCCTGACGGCGGCTACGCGCCATTTGATCGCTGGCGCGATCCTGCTCGCGTGGGCGTGGCGGAACGGCGAGCGCCCCAGCAAAGAAGCCTGGCGCGCTGGTCTCGTGCTGGGGTTCCTGTTCTTCCTGGTGGGACACGGGACGTTGCACTGGGCCGAACAAAAGATCCCTTCCGGAGTGGCCGCGCTGGTGATCGCCACCGAACCGATCTTCGTGGCGCTGATGCTGCCATTGCTCACAATGGGACGTCGGCCGGGCCTCACTACCTATCTCGGCCTGGGGCTTGGAGCCGCAAGCGTGATCGTTCTCTTCCGGCCCGACGTTACCGCTGGACAGGGGATGATAGCGGGACTGCTCGCGGTCATACTGGGCTCAATCTCATGGTCGGTGGGAATCGTCCTTACCCGTAAATTGCAGGCACGCCGCAATGGCGCGCCAGACACATCGACGATGCATGCCGCACTACCACTGATTTGCGGTGCCGTGATGCTCCTGGGTGGCGCAATCCTGCGCGGCGAGCTTCACGACTTCCACTGGACGGCAGTGTCGCGTGAATCCTTCGGCGGACTGATGTTCCTGGTCTTCTTTGGTTCATTGGTGGCGTTCACCGCGTACTCATGGCTGCTGAAGCACTACCCGCCAACCCTGGTTGCGACCCACACCTATGTGAATCCGATCGTGGCGGTGCTGCTCGGATGGTTGTTTGCCGGTGAGCGGATCAGCCCGTCGATCGTTGCGTCGACCGCATTGGCTATCGCGGCGATCGGGTTAGTGCAACGAGGCGAAGACAGCAGAACGGAGCGCACCGGCAAGGCCACACCATCAACGGTGATTCCAAATCGCCGGGTTCGATAGCCGATTCTGGAAGAGCGGCTTCCCGACCATTTGCACGTAGATCGTGTAATTGCCGGGCGGCAGCTTCACCGTTTTCAGATCGACAGAGCGGGTGCCAGGCCGCAGTTCTCGCTGCCGCGCGAGTCCGACCTGCGCTTCGACTGGATCCACGTCAACCTGGACGCGATCGACCACGAGAAGTTGCGCTTCCTCGTCGAGAGCGCCTGGGCGAGCTGCGTGCCGAAGTTCGTGGCACGCGAATACGCGGCGGCGCAGGGGTACGTGTAGTAGCCGTCCTCAGTCCGGGTACTCGTCCTTCCGCCAGCTCCGTGGCTCGGCGGGCGGGGGCTTCGGTGTGCGCTCGAGCAGGAAGCTGAAGTACGGCGCCACGAACGGGTCAGGCGCCGACACCGTGTACGTGTGGTAGACGGTGCCGTTCTCGCGCACGAAGGCGATCCAGCTCGGGTTCTCGCGCAATCCGTCCTCGAGCTTCGCCCCGACCTGCCCCGACCACTCCTCGAGCCAGCCGGGCGGGCTGTCGATCAGCTGCGTCAGCTCGGGAATCTGCTGCGCGCGCTCCGGCGTCAGCGCGAGTCCGAAGTCGAACGCGAAGTCGCTGTCGTAGGTCGAGACGTAGGGGAACTCCCACCCCATCCGCTCCTTGTACGCAGTGAGGCGCTCGATCGGCGCCCGCGAGAAGCAGATCAGGGTCACGTCCAGGTGGTTCAGATGGACGAGCGAGCCGTCGAGACCGTCCCCGACGCTCGTGCAGCCGGGGCAGGCGCCGAGCGTGTAGTCGGGCCCGAACATGATGTTGTAGGCGAGAAGCTGCGACCGGCCGTCGAACAGGTCGGCGAGGGTCTTCTTGCCCTCCTCGGTGTCGAGCTCGTAGGCCTTCTCGACGGGCACCCACGGAAGCTCGCGCCGCTTGGTCTTGATCTCCTCGTTTCGCTGCGCCTGCTCGGCCTCGAGCTTCGCTAGCTCGTCCCGCGCCGCCTGCCACTCCTCACGCGTCCCGATTCTGTGCTCCGGCATATGCCTTCCTCCTCTCGGTCGGGAAATCAGAAGACGAGACCGTCGACCGCACGAAACTCATAGCGATAGGATAGGGGGTCCTGCAACCGCGGGGTCGGGTCCCGGGCTCGGACTCGATGGGCGAGGATCCAGGTGATCACGGCGGGCTCGGTGATCACGGCGACGATCCGCATCAGTCCCTGGCACCGGGAACAGGTGAGCGGATCGACCTCGAAGATGCGGCGGAGCAGCTCCGCCCAGCGGAATCGGGCTGCGCGGAGCGTCCAGTCCACCGGCTCGACGATCGCGACCGGCGCCTCGGCCGCGTCGCTCGCCTGCCGCCGCCGCGCGCCCCGGTCCGGCTGGCGTACCAGCCATAGTAGCGCTGCATCACCCGGCCGGGCTCGGGGATGTGGGTGACCAGGCGGGCCAGGAACTCGAGCGGGTCCACGGTGGCGGTGCCGGCGGTGGGCCCCGCGGCCCTGTCGGAACGGTAGGTCACCTGCTCGACCTCCGCATCGTAGGTCATCCGCTCCAGCGCGACGGGGTTCCGAGCACAACAGCGCGCCAGCCGCAGGGCGAAGGCGCGGTCGTCCCCGGGCACGCCGGCATGGACGTGGAAGCCCGAGTGGGGCCACTGGAGCATCCCCTGGGCTTGCCGAGTCCGTTCGAGATCCGCCGCAATCCGCTGCCGTCCGCGTTCATGACGTACTGCTGGTCGCACCCGCTGCTCACGCTGTTCTGCCGCTGGAAGATCAGCCGCTTGCCATCGGGTGAGAAATACGCCTCGGCGTTGTTGCCGCCGAAGGTGAGCTGCCGGATGCTACGCAGGTGGCCTCGCCCGACTCGGGCTCGACATAGGCCTCGGAGGCTGGAATGGCCGGTGCGGCGGGGGGCCTGGCGGCCTGAGAGCAGCCGGTCGAAACCATGATCACGCCGAGCGCGATCATCATGGCGCCACCAGTCCGTGCCAGGCGGACACCCGTGGGTCCGATCTTCTCGATCAGGACGAACACGGTCAGCACACCGACCCACACGAGATTCATCACGCCCACCACGAACAGCACGCCCATCAGCGCCCAGCAACAACCCAGGCAGAAGGTTCCGTGCCGCATTCCCATCGCGAACGCGCCGCGCAACCCGTCACGCCAGTTGCACATCAGAACCCCCAGTGGGGCTCTGGCACCCCGTCAGGCAACGGCCCTTGAGCGGACTCAGTTGATACACGCCCGTCCCGACGAGAATGGCGCCGCCGACGGCGGTGCTCGAGGTGGCCATGGCCGATGACAACAACGCGCCCTGATGCAGCGCCCATTGCGCCATCGCGGCGCAGGCACTGAACCCCAGCCAGACGGCGAAGTAGCCGAGCCCGAAGGACAGCACGGCCAGCGATCGGCCGCCCTCCGCGCGCCGAGCGTGCACGCCAGCGAAGAGGAGGAGCACCGGTAACGTGGACGCCGCCATCATGCCGATCATCATCACCGACCACATCACCCACGTGTAGAATACGTCACTCGCCGTCCATGGCTGATTCGTCGCCATTCCCATCTTCGCCATCATGTCCGCGTCGATGGGAGACTCCATGTGCCGAGCGAGGTGAATGAGATACACCCAGGCCAGGACGGTGACGAGCAGGATGCAGCCACAGACGAGAAGACGGTCGCGGGCTGTGGCGACCGCGGCCGATGGAGGGCTAAGCGCCGCGCCAGGAGAACGGGGCGTACTGTCCATGGTTCTTTCCGCTCATGTCCCTCCAGCTGAGCCCCAGGGCAGTGACCTGGCTCTTCACGGCGTGCGCGAGGGCAAACCGGTCCGCCGCCGGATGGCCTGTGTTGTCCAGATAGAGGGGCTCCGTGGCGTTGGGATTGATGCCCATCGCCGGCTTGGCCGCGATGTCGACCAACCCTGGTGCGGTGACGGACCACTCGGCGCCCGAGCGATCGAAGCGAATCGGCGCCGACTCCACGCCTAGAAACTTTCCGACCAGGGGTGACAAGGCGGCCATGGGACCACCGGCGGATCCGCTCGCGATCGAGGTGATGGCATCGCGCTGCTCGGCACTGGCCCGGGCGTCCACGATCACTCCGACCGACCAGTTGCCCTTGCCCATCTCCTCCGGCGTCAAAAGAAGCACGATGAAGCCCAGACCGTCGAGTGAGACGGTGCCGTGGCTTCCCTGCCCGACCTGGAATGCCATGGCGACCGTGCACGACCCCTTGGTGGGCTTGACCGCCAGCTGCCCCGGAACGCAGGGACACAAAAAATCACAGCTGCAGTTTTCATAGTATTGCCCGCTGATGTGCCACGATGGTGTCGCCATCTCCCCACCTCTCTTTCGTGAGCGCGGACCTTAGCCAAGATGGCACATCTATGCCCCGCTTGCCAGCGCCCGGCTTCGCCGACGGCAGGTAAACCATGCATCTACATCAACCCCAGCCCTCGATCTCCTCCACCCAGCGGGCCAGGAACGCGTTCGCCTGATAGCCGTCGAGCACTCGATGGTCGATGGTGAGCGTCACGTAGCACATCGGCCGCACCTCCACCATCTCCTTCTCCCCTCGCATCCGGGCCACCGGCCGCCGCTCCAGCTTGCCGATGCCAAGAATCGCTGACTGCGGCTGCGGAATGACGATCGGCGCCGCTAGGAGACTGCCGCTCACGCCATGGTTCGAGATCGAGAACGTGCCGTGCTGCACGTCGTTCGGGCTGAGCGCGCCGGCTCGGGCTCGCTGGGTGAGATCCTGCAGCCGCTCCGCGGTGGCCCGCAGATCGAGCATCTGGGCGCGATGGATGACGGGCACGATGAGGCCGCCCTGGGGGAGTGCGGTGGCGATCCCGATGTTGCAGTCGTCGAAGAGCTCCAGTGCGTCGTCGTGCCACCGGCTGTTCGCCTCCGGCACGGCCTGGAGCGCAGCAACGCTCGCACGGACGAAATAGGCGGTATAGGTGAGCTTGACCCCGTCGGCCTCGAGCCCTGCGCGGTGAGCCTCGCGGTGTGCGACGACGGCGGAGAGATCGGCCTCGAAGACTGCGGTGACATGCGGCGCCACCGCGACGCTCTGGGTTATGTGCTGGGCGATGCTGCGGCGCATCCCGCCGTGGGGCACCCTCCGGCTGGGATAGGCACCGAGCTCAGGCTTGGTCGGTGTGCCGGCGCGCGAGGCGACGTGCGCCTCCACGTCCTGCACCGTGATCCGCCCGCCCCGGCCGGTGCCGCTGATGGCCGACGGCTCGAG
>JBIOUY010000117.1:0-16751 GCA_044867445.1 Gemmatimonadales bacterium | reverse complement strand
CGACTCGCCCTGAACGAAGGGCATGGTGAACCATAGCCGGCCGCTGGTTTCGCCTGAGTCCAGCACGGTGAGGATATGGGGATGCTGCAGCCGGGCGGCCAAGCGGATCTCCCGCTGGAAGCGCTCGGGTCCCAGCGAGGCGGCGAGCTCGGGATGGAGCACCTTGAAGGCCACCGGCCGGTCGTGCCGCAGGTCCCGGGCGAGGTAGACCGTGGCCATGCCCCCGCGGCCGAGCTCCCGCTCGAACGCGTAGCGGCCCACCAGGGCGTCGCGCAGTCCATCCGCCAGTTCACCCATGCGGGTGCCCCCGGAGTCTCAAGCCTGTGTTGGGATCAATCCATAAGTAAACGTGCGGCACGGGCCTGCGCTAGCGAGCGGGGCTCAGCCCTACCGGCACATCCTGATGCCATAGCGCCCCATCAGCTCCCGATAGCTTTGCAGCTCGTGCAGCGGATCGAACACCGGGTTGCAACCCGGGCTCGCCTCGAGGCTGAACAGCTCGTGCCGCTCCATGCTGCGCGCGAGCCCGGCCACGGCCCCAGCTCGATCGCCCAGGCCGAGGGCAGCCATCGCGTTGTCGTAGCTGCCCAGCGGGCCCAGCTCGCGGGCGATCTCTGCCCGCATGCGCTCGACGTCGGCCCGCCGGCCCGCAAGTCCGTAGAGCCACGCGGCCAAACCGCGCCATGCCGGGCCACGCCATGTCGAGCGGCCGTCGGCGGGCTCCAGGCCGAGATCCGCGAGAGCGCTGTCGAGATGGCCCTGCAATGCGTGGAGCTGACCCAGGACGGCGTAGGCAAAGGTGAAAGTGGAATCGAGCTGGAGCGCCCGGCGCGCTGCTGCGATCGCCTCGTCGTAGCGCCGGGCCGACATCAGCACCAGTCCCACGTCGGTGATGATCACCGCCGACAGCGGATCCAGCGCCGCCGCGCGGCGATCCTCGGCCAGGGCCTCGTCCACTCGGCCCTGGCTGTGCAAGACAAAGCCATGCCATTGGTGTGCCGTCGGGTCGTTCGGCGCCAGCGCCAGGACCCGGCGGAACTCCGCTTCCGCCGCGGCCAGCTCGCCCCTGTTCCCCAACGCGGTGGCCAGCGCCATGTGCGCGTCGGCCACTGTGGAGTCGAGCGCCAGAGCCTGCCGGGCGGCGCCGATGGCCAGATCGCTCAATGAATCCGCATTGAGGGTCGCATATGCGGGCAGGATGACGTAGCTCAGAGCCATCCCCGCCCAGGCCCTCGCGAACGAGGAGTCCCGCGCGATCGCCGCGCGGAATTCCTCCAGCGAGAGGTACAGTCCGGGCGCCCCTCGCCGGGCCCACAAGTAGTGCCCTCGCAGATAGTGTTCGTAGGCTTCGGCGTCGCTAGTCCCCCGCTGCCCGCTCGCGACGCTCGACGCTGTTCCTCGGAGCGCCGGCTCCAGCTCCGATATGATCGCCCGGGTAAACTCGTCCTGCACCTGGAACACGTCGGCCGAGCGGCTCTCGTACTCGTGGGACCAGAGCTCGAACCCGTCGGCCGCGCTGGAGAGCTGCACCGTCACCCGGAGCCGCTCGCCGGAGCGCCGCACCGTGCCCGCGATGACGCCCCCTACGCCAAGTGCACTGCCGATCTCCTGTACGGTCGCAGCCTTTCCTTTATAGGCGTAGGACGATGTGCGCCCCGCTACCCGAAGATCCGGAAACGCGGCGAGCGCGTGCGCCAGCTCATCCGTCATCCCGTCGGAGAAGTACTCGTCCTTGGGGTCGCCGCCGGTATTGACGAATGGAAGGACAGCGACCGACCGTAGCGACTTCGGCGGGGCGGGACCGCGGAGCCGTACCAGCGACGCTCCGACCGCGGCAAGCAGCACAAGCGCTCCCGCTATACCGGCCCACATCCACCGTCGCGACGAGCGGGTCGCGGCGCCGGCACCACCCTGCGATTGGATCCCATCGAGTGCCTGCAACACCTCGACCGCGCTCTGCGGCCGATCGGCCGGCCGTTTCCCCAAGCAGCGCACGATCAGCCCGGCCAGCCCGGGCGGTACGTCGGGGCGGCGGACCGCAACCGGTTCCGGCACCTCGAGCGCATGGGCCGCGATGAGCTCCGCCGGTGGCCGCGCGGCGAAAGGCGGCGCGCCGGTGAGCACCTCGTAGGCCAGACAGCCGAAGGCGTAGAGATCGGCGCGGTGATCAGTAGCCGGGTCGCCGGCTCCTTGCTCTGGAGCCATGTACGCCAGCGTCCCGAGCACCACACCGAGTGACGTGAGCCCGCCGCGCACGCCGGTCGTCGCAGCAGTCACCGCCTTCGCCACGCCGAAGTCCGTGACGGCGGCAGTTCCCCCCGACAGGAGGATGTTATCCGGCTTGATGTCGCGGTGGACCACGCCGTGCTCGTGAGCGTAGGCCAGGGCGCGGGCGACATCGCGCAGCACGCTCACCGCCTCCTGGATCGGCAGCGGGCCATCAGCCAGCCGCACGCGAAGCGACTGACCCTCGACGAACGGCATGGTGTAGTAAGGCACACCGTCGCTCTCACCTGCTGCGAGCAGGGGGACGATATGCGGGTGATGGAGTCGCGCCGCGAGCCGGATCTCCTGGCGGAAGCGCTCGCTGCTGACGGCGTGAGCCAGCTCAGGCGGGAGAACCTTGATCACGACCTGGCGACCGAGCGCGGCCTCCTCGCCGAGGTAGACCCGCGACATTCCGCCATGGGCGAGCTCGCGCTCGATGGTGTAGCTGGTGCCGAGGCTTCGCTGGAGGGTTTCGCGCAGGTCGGGAATCGGGCAAACCGGGTTGGGGACGACGGAATGTACTTCTACTTCGGCACGATCTTGAACACCCCACCGTCCTCGGTCAGCAGGTAGAGCTCTCCAGCGGCATCCTCGCCGAAGCTGGTGATCCTGCCACCGGGTGCGAGCGCCGGCCAATCGGTCGGCGTCCCCGGTGCGCCCTGGGCCGGGATGCTGCGGACCCACCCGTTGCAGTAGTCGCCGTACAGGTACTGGCCCTGAAGTGACGGCAGGGCGGTGCCGCGATAGACGTAGCCCCCGGTGATGGAACAGCCCTGGTCGTGGCCGTACTGGAAAATCGGGAGCGTGAGGCCGGTCTGGTCGCAGCCTGCCGTCATGCATTCCGGCCCCTCCATCACACTCCAGCCGTAGTTCACGCCCCGGCCGCGGACTTCCGCCGTGGTGGCGCGGTCAACTTCCTCCCACCGCTTCTCGCCGACGTCGGCGATGAAGAGATCACCCGTCGCGCGGTCGAAGCTGTAGCGCCACGGGTTGCGGAAGCCATAGGCCCAGATCTCGCCTTTGGCGCCCGGCGTGCCCACGAACGGATTGTCGGACGGGACCGTGTAGCCGGCGCCGGACGAGACGTCGATCCGGAGCAGCGCGCCCAGCAGATCGTCGAGCGATTGCCCGCGCCCGTTGTCCAGCCCGTCGCGCGAGCCGCCGTCGCCCAGCCCGATGTAGAGCATGCCGTCCGGCCCGAAGGTGATGAGACCGCCGTTGTGGCTTGGCCCCGGCTGATTCACGCTCAGCACCGGCGTCTCGCTCGCGGCATCGGCAACCGAAGGATCGCTCGACACCACGAACGACGCGACCTGGGTGTCGTCCCCGAGATCGGTGTAGTAGACAAAGAATCGGCCGCTGGTCGCGTAGTCGGGCGCGAACGCAAGCGATAGCAGGCCCTGCTCCTCCCGGATCCCGACCTTGGCGGACATGTCGAGGAACGGCGCGGAACGAACGGTGCCGTTCTCGATGATCCGGACGGTCCCGCCCTTTTCGACCACGAACAGGCGGTTATCGCCCACTCCGGGTGGCGAGGTCAGGAAGACCGGGAATGCGAGACCCGAGGCGATCGGCTGCAGACCCGGGACTCCCGGAGGTGGCGGAGGCGGGGGCGGAGGCGGTGGCGGCTCTGGAGGAGGAGGCTCGGGAGGCGGCGTACCATCGGCCGCGACGGTGATGGTGTGGCCGCCGGTGACCCCGTCCGCCGTGGCCGTGATCGAGGCCTGGCCTTCGGCCGCCGCGGTCACGAGTCCGGTCTGCGACACGGCGGCGACACCGGCGTTGTTGCTGGCCCAGACGAAGGTGCGACCCTCAAGCAGATTGCCCGCGCTGTCCCTCGCCGTGGCCGTGAGCTGCACCGTTTGCCCGATCACCAGGGTGCTCTCGGAGGCGGTCACGACCACCTGGGAGACGGTGGGCTCGGCCGGGGCCTGGATATCGGCGCCTTCGCGACAGCCCGCGACCAGCCACACTCCGGTGACCGAAGACCATAAGGTCAAACGGGATAGGATGACGGCCATCGAGACTCTGTGTGGGGGAACACCGCCCCGGGGCTGTCCCTGCGGGCTGCTACGTGGATATACCGGTTGTACCGTGATCGCGGAAGAGTGGCCTAGCGCGCCGTCTGGAGCCCTCCCTCGGTCAGCACTCCGTACGCGGGATAAGCCGTGCGATACCCCAAGGCCTCACCCACCCACGCCAGACCGCCGAACAGGGTGCGCTGCACTGCGATTGGAATGCCAGCGATGTAAGTGGCCGGCATGGTGGACCGGATCAGCACCGCGAGCTGGAGCAGGTTGGGGAGACCCTTGTCGTTCACCTTGCCCGCCGTTGCCAGCCCGAACAGCGTCACCAGCGCCTGGAGACTCGCCACCAGACCGGCACTGTCGGGTTGCTCCAGCTCGGTAGTCTGGCGAACGTGCAGCTCCTCCTCGCTCACGCTCCAGGGATGAACGTGAGATACCCCTGCCGGCAACACGATCCGGTCGCCCTTTCGCGCGCTCCCCTCTTTGGGGCCTACTCGATACTTCGCCTCTCCGGACAGGATGTCGAAGGTCTCGGTCGCGGCGGTGTGAATGTGGGCCGGCACCGCGGTCTCTCCCGTGAACGGCCGGTACACGTACTCGAGGGTGAACCCCCGGCCGCCGGTCTCGGCGGGCAGGGTGAGGCAACGGACCCGCTGCCCCTGCTTGGGGTTCTCGAACCAGACCTGGTGGATCGGCGCGCTCACGGGCGGCTCCTTCCTCATACGGATGTGGGTGGTGGTCTGGTGGGAGTACGCCGCTGGGGAAGAGATGGATTTGCCGCCGCCAAGCGGCGGGGCTCTAGGCTAACGGGTAACGGCTAAGAGGGCCGCGTCAGCCTGGTGAAGCCATCGGCGCTCCAGCCCTCGCTGCCCACGCCGTGGTGGACGAAGAAAAGACCGGTGGGATCGTACTTCTCCTTAATAGCAGCCAGCCGGGCGTAGTTCGGACCCCAGAACGATTGCTGCCATCTGCTTTCGAAGTAGTCGCTCTCCGACACATACGATCCCGGCGGACCAGCCACCTGCAACAGCTCTTCCATTGCATGATAGATGCTGCCGGCGTGCCGCCGAGCCGCCGCCAGATCGGGCTTGTGGGTGGGCAGGCCGGGGAACGCAGGCGAGCCGCCACCGGCGATGATCGCCAGAGCAAAGGCGTCGATCACGGCGGGATTGGTCGCCGTGTCTTTCGCGGCGGCCAGATCCTCCTCGGGCGCGCCTGCCAACCCCTTGTTGAAGTGCAGCGATACCTCCCAGTGCCGGCTGGCCCGGAAGAGCGCGTCCGCCAACTCTCCTCTGCGATCCCGGCGCAGCAGCGAAGCCAAGAGCCACGCCGATCGATACCCGTGCCAAAACACTCCAACCTGGTCCTGATCCCCACGCCAGAAGATGTTGCCCTGGGGTGCGCTCGGCCGGTCGTCCGCGACGATGAATTGGGCAGCATTCTGCCTGAGAAACCCGGGATCCCAAAAGTGACGCGCCGGAATGTCGATGATCCGGAGCGGCGCTTCCCAGGTGCAGCCGTGCGACGAATCGGCGACCCAATCCAGCATGGGACGCCACTCGGTTTCCGCCTGCTGCCGGTTCAGTCCCTGAAACACCATTCCGATTTCTACCGTGTTATCCGGCTTGAAGCGGATTTGCTCGCCCCAGTGAGGATTGAAGAGTCGCTCTTGGTAGAAGTCGGTCACCCGAGCGGTGAGGCTGCGGTACCCGGGATCGGAGCCGGCCTTGATGGTCCCGAACGCGGCGCCAAAGAACTCCGGGAGCTCGCGGGTCCGGAGGGTGAGTCGGGTGACAACGCCGAAGCTTCCTCCTCCACCGCCTTTGAGCGCCCAGAATAGATCCGGGTTGGTGCAGGCGTTCGCGGCCCGACGCACCCCGTCCGCCGTGACCACCTCGGCTTCCAGCAGTCCGGCAGCTGCGAGGCCGTACCTCTTGGAGAAGCTGCCGAATCCACCGCTTTGAATCAGTCCCGCCACGCCGACCGTAGCGCAGCCGCCGCCCTGCACGTAGCGCCCGGTCCCAGTCGTGACCGCGTCGTAGACCTGCATCCACATCGCACCGGCTCCGACGCTCACCGCTGGCTGCGGCGCAACTTTGCCATTGCATCCCTGCGGGACAAACCTATCGTGCGGCTCGACCCGGTTCATATGCCGAGTCCAGACGAGGAGCGAATCGGCGGAGTTGGAGGTTCCCTGGTAGCTGTGTCCTCCGCCTTTGACCACCAGCCTCAGATTGTGCTTGCGGGCGAAGTTGACCGCCGCAACCACGTCGGCCGCCGTTGCGGCAGCGACCGCGTAAACGCTGGGGGCCGAGGTCCAGGCGTCCAGCCAGCCGGAGGACTGAGTCAGGGCCGGCTGGTCGCCGATGTAGTAGGGGTTGGTCAATTCCTTCATCAACTCGCCCGGGGGCTCGCGTTTCAGCTTGATTAGCCGACCGCTGACTTCGCGCTTCAGCTGATCCCAGGTCGCGTCCGAGGGCCATCCAGGATCGCCCGGCCGGACGCGGCGCACCGGGTCTGTCGCGGGGACGGTCAGGGCTCGGAGCGGGTGAGACCACTCGGTAAGGAGCGGCATCGCGGCGACGCTTTTCAGGAATTGGCGTCGGTGCATGGATGGCTAACGGCTAACGGCTAACGGCTGACAGCTAAGAGCTGCTGGCAGCTAATGGTGGCTTGTCACCCTGGAGCGAGCGCAGCGAGCGAAAGGGGCCGGGCTCCAGGTAGAGCTTCGGCCCCTTCCGGCACTTCGTGCCTCCAGGGTGACAACATGGCTGCTCTTCACTCCTTAGTTCTCACTTTTCACTTCTCACTTCTCACTTCTCAGTGCATTACTGCTCACTGCTCACTCCTCACTCCTCACTGCTGTTCACCAGGTTCTCAAACCGCTGGTTCTTCCGCAGCGGATCAAAGGCGGGATCGATCTTGAGCCAGGCCGGTGAGAGGAAGTACGGGATCTTGAGCAGGGGTTCCAGCGCGTTCAGCGCCTTCTCCTGATCCCCGACCACGATGTAGATCCGCGCGAGGAGGTGTTGATAGTACGGTCCGTTGTACCCGTCCTGGGCGATCGGGCTCATCGCCACCGCCTTCTCTCCCTCCCGGACCGCTTCGTTTCGACGGCCTGAGTAGGCCAGCGCGAGTCCCAGAAACGCATGACTCTGGGGGTCGTTCGGCGCCGATCTGAGACGGTCCTCGAACCCGGCGAAGGCGGAGTCGGCGTATTTCCGAGTGCGGGTCGCGTCGCCGCGCAGGTGATAGGATTGGGCCAGCACGATGGCCCACGTGGCACGATCGTCATCGAACGCCGCGGGCGTGAGTCGGAGCAGTAGGTCCCGCTGCTCCGGCTCGAGCACCCAGAAAAGATCCCAGTAGGTGGAGACGTACGCGACCAGCGCGGTCGGCTCGACCTCCTGCGGGACTGATCTCAGCACCGCTCGCGCTCCGTCGAGATTTCCCTGCGCCAACTGAACCATGGCCTTGCCCTCGAGCGCCTGAAGATTGGTCGGACCGAGCGCCAGGGCGCGATCGTACGCGGCATCCGCCTGGGGGTACCGTCGCAGCCAGAGCAGGGTGAAGGCCAGTCGACGTGCAGTGTTGGTCGAGCGAGGATCCAGCGCGATTGCCTTGCGAAGGTCCTCTAATGCCTGCTCCCACCGGCCCAGTCCCTCTTGGGCCAGCGCCCCGCCCGTCAGCAGGTCGGCGTTGTTGGGGGCGAGGTGCTGCCCTTCAGCATATTGCTCCTGCGCCTGCCGATGATCCTGCTTCACGTAGCGCAGATAGTCGCCCTGGGCCAGTCGGCCTTCAGGCCGATTGGGCGCGAGCGCTAAAGCCCGATCGGCCGAGACCCGCGCGCGCTCGGCGTCTGCCGCGACCGGGTTCCCGATGTAGTAGGCATAGGAGAGAACTCGGGAGAGCTGCGCCCAGGCCTGGGCAAACCCCGAGTCGAGAGCGACCGCCTGCTCGTAATAGCGACCGGCGCTGCGGAGGGTTGCAGGATCGATCGCCCAGATGCCCTGCGCGGCCTCTTCTCCCTTCAGGTACGCATCGTAGGCCGCGAGGTTCTGGGTCGGTCGCTCATGGAGTTGCTCCTGCTTGGTCCCCTCCAGAGCCACATTGAGCGCCTGCGCCACTCGCCCCGCGATGTCCCCCTGAACCTGGAACACATCGGAGAGCGCCGCGTCGAACGGCTGCTGCCACTTGGTCGAAGCGGTCGAGACCTGGATCAGCTCGGGACTCACCCGTACCCGATTGCCTCCGCCGCCTTTCTCCCACCGCACTGTTCCGGTCAGCAGGTAGTCCACTCCCAGTTCGCGCCCGATCTCCTGCGGCGTCTTGGTGGTCTTCTTGTACTGGTTCGAGCTGCTGCGGGCCGTGACCTGGAGACCGGGGAGCGAGGCTAACCTGCCGCGTACCTCGTCGGTTACACCGTCGGCGAAGTACTCTTCGTCGGCCGCGCCAAGGTTTTCGAACGGCATCACGGCCAGCCGTCTGGCACCCCCAGTGTCGGTAGGCTCCGCGCCATGCTTCCGGAGCCAACCGAACAACACGCCCAGCCCGATGACGAAGCCAAGAACGAGGAGCATCGCCGAGCGGGGAAGGGGCTGGCGAGCCAAGTGCCGGTCAGGTACTCGGGCAGTCAGTTGCTGAGTCGCCGGCATGGCGGGTGCCGGGCCAGGGGTCGCCGTCGGCGTGACCTGCGGACCGCTTTCGAGCGCGCGAGCGAACTCTCCCGCGGTTCCGAATCGGTCCGCGGGTGCCTTGGCGAGCGCTTTGGCGACTGCCTCCTCCACCGGCGCCGGCACCGTTTCCCGGATGGTGCGGAGCGGCCGAGCGGTCTCGGTGAATCGGCGGGCGATCATCGCCTGGGCGGTGGCGCCGCCGAAGGGGGTCTCGCCGGCCAGCATCTCGTACAGCACGATGCCAAGGGAGTAGATATCGCTCCGCCCATCCAGGGCTCGCTCCCCGGTGGCCTGTTCCGGGCTCATGTACGCCGGCGTGCCGACCGCCATCCCGGTTTCGGTCAGACCGTGGGCGCCGCTCGCATCGAGCGCTCGGGCAATACCGAAATCGGCCACCAGCGCATGCCGCCGCGAGAGCAGGATGTTCTCGGGCTTGATGTCCCGATGGATGATGCCCTGCTGGTGCGCGTAGTCGAGCGCGTCGGCCGCCTCGCGGGCGATTCGGAGCGCATCCTCGATCGGCAGCTGTCTTTCCCGGTTGAGCCGGGCGCGGAGGGATTCCCCCTCGATGAAGGGCATGGTGAACCACAGCCGTCCCGCCGCTTCACCGGAGTCGAGCACGGTGAGGACGTGGGGATGCTGGAGCCGCGCCGCGAAGCGGATCTCGCGCTGGAACCGCTCCGGGCCGAGCGCCTGTGCCAGCTCCGGATGCAGCAGCTTGAGCGCGACCGGGCGGTCGTGGCGGAGGTCATGGGCGAGATAGACCGTGGCCATGCCTCCGCGGCCGAGCTCACGCTCGATTGTGTAGCGCTCGCCGAGCGCATCGCGTAAGCCGTCCGTCAGATCACCCATGGGGTGCTTCCCGGAGCCCGGTCTGTTGCTGGGATTCGAACCTCTAAGTAAACGTCCGGCAGGGGACTGCGCCAGTTAGCCGTTAGCTGTTAGCCGTTAGCTGTTAGCTGTTAGCTGCTAGCTCACTCCAGCCGCTTGTCTTCCCGTGACTGCGAGAGCAGACGCTCGGCGAAATCCAGACGCTCTTGCGTCTCAGCCAGCTCATCCCGGACCGATGTCAGCTCGTGCTCGATGGTCTGCAACCGCCTTTCCACCGCTTCACTGCCCCCCTGACGTCGGGCTTGGGTAAGGTATTTGGTGATCATGACCAGGCCGCCCATGACAAACGCCGAGATCGGAATGAAGACCGCTATAGCATCAGGGTTCATGGATCAGCCGCCGGATGGTGTCGCCACCGTAGCAGGGACCCGCTCAACCGCGTGGATGAACGCAGCCGAGTCGGATACCCATCCGAAGAGGGTTTGAATCACCAGAATTGATGCGGCGTGATTGCTCCTCGGCAGGTCGTGGCCAATGGGTTCAGCGGTACAATCCTCCAACAGCACACAGGAATAGTCGCGAAACATGGCATCGCGGATGGTGGACTCCACGCACACGCTCGTGGTGCAGCCGGTGACGATCAGGTAGCGCACCCTCAGGCTCTTGAGCTTCGCATGAAGATCCGTCTGATAGAAACCGCTGAAGCGATGCTCGTAGATGACGACGTCCCTCGCGTGTGGCGCGAGTTGCGGGACAATGTCGGTGTTCCAGGTGTCGCGAATCAGGATCCGAGTGGCCGCCCCCGTGGGAGAACGTGCCGGCTGTCCCACGCCGAGGATGAGATGGCGTACGCGATTGGGCGACTCCGGGCCACCTGCATCTGACAGGTCAGGCTGGAACGCCATCTTGAGGTAAACGACCTTGATTCCTGCGCTCCGCGCCGCCTTCAGGGTCGCTGCGGTCGGAGCGACGGCCTGCTGGATCATCGAAATATCGATGCCGGCACGATGAAACATTTCGCCTTCGCTCCCGAAGTCATTCTGCATGTCCACGACGAGCACTGCCGTCTGGGCGGGATCCACGACGATCGGCTCAGGCTTTGCTTCGATCCTCATGAGTCGTCCGCTCTCCTCCCGGTCCTTACCTGCATCGATTGGCGGTGTCATTGCTCCCTCATTTCGGCCGCTCCAGATCATCGAGCGCAGCCAACAGTCCTTCGGTGTCCTCGCGGCAGGCCGGGCAATTGGCGATGTGGGTGAGCAAATCGGCGAACTGTTCGGTCACGTCTTCACCCCGGCGCACCGCGTCACAGTACTGATCCAGCTGCTCGAACCCCGCTTCGCAGCCGGGGTCGCGGCCCGGATATCCCAGCAGGCGATCGATGGGCGTGCCGGTCATGATATCCGCTCTCCATGCCCCGCAACGATCAGCGCCTGCCGGAGCTTGCTCCGGGCGTCGTGCAGCATCTTGTAGATCGCTCCCCGCGAGCGGTTCAGCCGCTCGGCCAACACGTCGATCGGAACCTCGTCGATCGCCGCGGCCTTGAAGACCTGCCGCTGCGCCGGTGTCAGCGCCTCGGCGATGGCGCGTTGCAGCGCGGCGTCGAGCTCCGCGTCGACCATCAGGCCCAGGGGCGGTGGTGCTCGATCGGGAATCGTCTCCCACACCGCCTCGCCGGCCTCGACTCGGCTGTGCCTCCAGGCGGACCGGCGGAGCTTGGTCGAGATCTCGAAGATCACGAACTTGCAGGCCCAGGTGGTGAAGCGTGCCGCGCCGCGAAACTCGGGTAGCTTGCCCAGGATGGTCATGAGCGCATCATTCGCAGCCTGCAGGCACAGGTCGTCGATCTCGCCGAGACTCAAGTTCGGCAGGTTCGCGCGGCGGCGGGAGGACTCCGACCGCGCCACCCGCAGCAGGATGTCGTGGAGCCGAGTCGTGGCGGCTTCCCGTGCCGGCCCGTCGGACGAGAGATCGGCGATCCAGGTGGTGGACTCGGAATCCAGCTCCGGCGGCATGCTCGAAAATCTCGAGCACCGGCGTCCCTGACGCCAGGCGCCACTCCGAGGAGCCGAACCGGAGCGGAGCCCGATGTCGTCATGGCGGGATCGATAGTTACGGCCGACCGACCACCGCACTCTCGTAGAACGTGCGCATGTGAGAAGCGATGTAATCCAGATGATCCTCCACCGCAAAGTGCCCGGCGTCGAGCCGGTGCATTTCGGCCTCCGGCAGATCCTGGAGGTAGGCTTCTCCCCCCGCTGGGGTGAAGAAGACGTCGTTCTGCCCCCAGAAGATGATTGTCTTGGGCTGGCGTTCGCGGAGGAACTTCTGCCATTGAGGATACAGCGGGACGTTGGTCCGGTAGTCGTAGAACAAGTCGAGATTGAGACGGACCGCATGAGGCCGGCGCATGAAGCCCTCGTCCGACGTCCAGTTGTCGGGGCTGATCAGCTCGGGCCGGCGAGCGCCGTGAAGATAGATCGCCTTGATCGCGTCGTGCTCGAGAAAGGCGGCGAGGGGTCGCTCGGTTTCCGGCGACCTGTTCTTCCATAGCGCACCCCGAAATCCGTCCCACGCGGAGGTGAATCCAACCTCGTAGGCGTTGCTGTTCTGGATGATGAGCCATTCGAGGGCCTCGGGTCGGTGGCCCACGATCCGGAAGCCCACCGGGCCGCCGTAGTCCTGCACGTACAGGCCGTAACGGTCGAAGACCTTGAGCTCGAGGAAGCGCTCGATCACCTCGGCGATCCGATCGAAGGTGTAAGACCAGGACGCGGGATCGGGCCGATCGCTGTTGCCGAAGCCGGGATAGTCCGGAGCGATCACGTGGAAGCGATCCGCCAGCGTTGGAAGCAGGTTGCGGTACTGGTGGGACGATGCCGGGAACCCGTGCAGCAGGACCAGCTTGGGATTGGCGGGATCACCGGCCTCGCGAAAGGCGATGTTGACGCCATCCACAGCGACGCTTCCGTAGGTGACCTCGGCCGCTGCCTGCAGGGTGGCGGACCCACCCGATCGATCAACCCGGCCGCTTTGCTCCGACATCTGGTACCTCCGTGCTGAACTCACGGAGGAGCGGCGGCCCCCGCGGGATGAATGAGGGCCTCAAGCCGCCGCTCCCGGGAATTGGTTCTTCCCGTTAGTGGCGCGGCGGGGAGGGATCTTACCTCGTGCGGCGGCGAATCAGGCGGCAGCGGCGAGGCTCACCTGATTGTTGAACCGGATTCAGGCGCCGAACTGACGCAAATGGTGGTCGAAGTGGCGATAGGAGAACACGCCCCACTCTAGCCCGGTCAGCGGCCCAAACAGCGGGTGCTCCGGCCACATGCCGCTCGGGCCCCGGGCGATGAATCGCGCGATCAAGGCTTCCAAGGCTGCTACGTCCATCGACCAACTTGTTGGCGGGGTCACGAATGCTTCCGGTGGGCCCTGAACGCGGCCCTTGGGCCAGGGCAGCACATAGAGCACCGCCTGCTTGAGGCCCGGGTACCGCAACGGGCTCGGCATCCGGCAGCACGGCTCATCACCCAGCGTTAGCCGCATCATGTCGCCCAGATGTGCTAGCATTTGTGGGGCATTCATTCGCCCCCATCGCGCAGGCTCCTCGGGGTGAACGGCGCCAAGGCGCTCGAGCAGAACGGCTCGCCACTCGCTATTGAATAGGGTGTGCATAGGGATCGTGCCTACCGCAGCCGCTTCTCGTAGAACCTCGCTGCGCGCTCGTTGCCGACGGCGCACGCCAACCAGGCCGTCTCGACCCCGCCTTCCCGCATCCCGGGACTCAGCGTCGGCGATCAGGGCTGCGGCGGCTAGCGGCCTCCGAAATCATAAGTCACCGCCAGCGTCAATCGCCGGGGCAGGATTGGGCGGGCCAGAAAGATGGGAGCCCCACCAGCGCTCTGGAGTCGGGGGTTGCCTTCCTCCAGACCCTTGTCTTGGAATGCATTCAACAGGTCGACCTCGATCCTCGTCCCGCCACCGGGAAGATTGTACGCGGCGCCGACGTTGAAATAGTTGTAGGCCGGCAACGTGGTCCCCACGTCGAGGTCCACAAAGCGGCTGGCGACCCAGTGGAAGTCACCCTT
Organism: Gemmatimonadales bacterium; assembly: GCA_044867445.1. GTDB lineage: Bacteria > Gemmatimonadota > Gemmatimonadetes > Gemmatimonadales > GWC2-71-9 > CAVVWJ01. The sequence continues at coordinate 2,864 of JBIOUY010000117.1, read as the reverse complement.
CAGCTCGAAGTCCCCGACGGAGTAGACCCCTGCCAGGTTGCCTATCGTCCTCGGCACGCCGGTGATCCGGCTGCCGATGTCTGTCCCGGTGCCGAACTCCGCCTCCAGGATGGTCGCGTTACCGAAGAGCTGAAGGCCATTGAACGGGAACGCGACTGCTTCGACCTCGATCCCATATGACTGAGTCTCAGGCGCTCTCTCGATAAACCACACGAATCCCCCGGTCACGGTATCCACGATCGCCCCTTGGCCGACGACGTTCTTCAGCTTGGTGTAGAACCCGTTGACCGTGAATGCCAGGCCGCCAACCTGCCCCTTCACTCCGGATTCAACCGACTGCACTTCCTGAGCGTCGAACAGATCGACCTGCTCCTCGGCCACCGCATTCAAAAAATCGTCGAGCGCGGGCATCCTGTAGCCCCGTGAGCCGGCTGCGTACAGCGCAAGATTGTCCCGCAGTGCGAAGTTGAAGCCGAGCGACCCGGCCCAGTCGGTAATGCCGAAGGAGAAGTGCCGGAAGCTGTTGTTTCCAAACTGCTCGTTGTCGAAGGTCGTAGCAGCATCACCATCCAGGTCGAACTGGGCGGTGTTTTCTGCGCTTTGGACGAAATCATTGTACTCGATACGGACCCCGAGGTTGGCCCGCACCCGTTTACTGAGCTGGACCTCGCCACCCACTACACCGGAGAAGATCGAGGTCTGGCCGCTTCCGTTGACATACCCGACGAGGTAGTTCCGGAAGCCATTGCGAGTAATAGGTAAGGGCGATCCACCGGGGGTGGTGACCACGGCATCGAGGAAGCGCGGGTTGTCTCGCACGTCGGTCAGGATATCGCTGAAGAACCAATGGTTGTCTTCCGTATAGTTCGCGAAGTAGGCGCCCACCGCAAGCGCATGCCGTCCGAACGTCCGCCGCACCTGGAGCTGGTCCTGAATGGCCGAGATCGGCTTGTGGATGTGCGCCTGCCCTCCGGGGGCAACCAGGCCGTTCGGGGTATCGAAGGGGAGCGGCTTGCCCAGGGCATCGAAGTGGTTGGTGTAGGTCAGTTCGATCGTGGTTCCGGCCGGAAACCCCAGCCCGCCGACGTCGAAGGGCGCGCTCGCGTATTCATCCGCCGGAAGCGCAGCCAGCGGTGCGATGGCATTCCACTCCTGGTCGTTATGCATGGCCTGGGCTGTGTTCTGCAGATGCCACCCGCTGGACAGATCGTAGGCCGCATCGATGGTGAACCATGTGGCGGTTGTCTTGAGCCCGTTGTCCAATGGAAGCTTCAGATCGCCTGTCGGGGTGGGCACCCGGAGGCCCAAGCCTTCGTTGGTGTTCATCGCCGCATAGTTGCTCAGGCCCGAGACGTAGTCCGGGTCCTCCGGGTTGGCGAACGGCAGCGGGAGAATGAATTGATTGCGGTCGTCGAGGTACTTGACCGAGGCCCGTAGGTAGCCCTTGTCCAACCGGCGCGTCACGTTGGCCTTGAGCTGACCGCCCCGGATACCGGGAAACCCCGGATTGCGCACGCCGTGATCGTAGCGGTAGAAGCCGCCCGCGTTGAACTGCCAGTCGTCTCCCAGCGGCCCGCCGGCAGCGAGGTCATAGCGGGCCAGCCCCTGCGTGCCGCCCGTTGCGCGGATGGTGCCGCCGAACTGATTTCCGCCGGTCTTATTGATGAAGTTGACAATCGCGCCCGGGGTATTCGAGCCAAAGAGCGCCGAGGCACCCCCACGCACCACCTCCATCCGTTCGATATTCTCGTCGAACCGGAAGAGGTTATCCGGGTTCATGAAAAGGGCCTGCATGGTGGGGAACACCGGCATTCCGTCTTCCATGAACATCACGTAGTCTTGGTTGAGGATCCCCCGGATGCTGATGTTCTCATTGACCTCACCCCCCGAGCTCTCCACCCGGGTGAACCCTGGAACGTAGCGCAGCATCTCCGTGGTGCTCCGCGGCGAGGCCAGGTGGATTTCCTCGTTGCTCAGCGTGGTGACGGCGACACTCGCCTTAAGGTTCTGCCGCGGAAACTGGGTCCCCGTCACGATCAGAGTCTGAAGTTGCATCGGGTCCCGGCGCAACGTGAAATCCAGGCTGACCCGCTGTTCCGGTCCCACTCTGACGCTCGCGGAGTCCGGCCTGAAGCCGAGCAGACGTGTCCGCACCGTCAGATCTCCAACGGGGACTCTGGTCAACAAGTACGCTCCGTTCGAGCGACTTGCCGTGCTGATCCCAGGGCTCTCGAGATAAACCTCCGCGCCGCCGACTGGCGTCCCTCGCTCGTCCCGTACCGTGCCGGCGATGGATCCGGTCTGCACCGCGGCTTGCGCCATCAGCGTCGGTGTTCGGCCGTCCAGCGGCGGAAGCGGGATTAAGACAGTCAGGATCATCCGATAAATCGAACGTCGGCGAGCCGAGGACATGCTTGGGATCATTGAAGCCTCCTGCTCCAACTAGTACGTGAGAGTTCCCTCCAGCGTAAACTCCCCGGTACCTGCTCCCGTAGTCAGATCGATTCGCGCCTCGCCCACTAATTGCGCCGTGCCGTTGCCTTCAGCAAAGCGCCCAGTGCCGGGCGAGAACTGCTGGATGCCTCTAAACGTCACGGTAGCGTCGGGAGGATCGGTGAAGCTGAGCACTGCGACACCGCTGAAATCCGAGTTCAGTTGGTCTCCATTGGCCGCCACCCATACTCCGCTGTTGCGCAGGGCACCGGTCGTGACGTCGACGGTCTGAGTCACGACGGCATGCGTGAGCCCGAGGTGGGAGATCCGGCAGGTGTATTCGATCCGCTGCACTTCGATGGGCGGTGGTTCGAGTCTGCTGACCACGGTCGTGCAGCGACCTGACAACAGTCGAGTATGCGATGAAAGCT
>JBIOUY010000116.1:0-68355 GCA_044867445.1 Gemmatimonadales bacterium | reverse complement strand
GTTTAGAGGTTTTACCGGACCATGGAGGCGGGGTGCCGTACAGCATGACGGGGTTCGGCGCGGCGGAGGGCCCCGTGGCCGGAGGCCGCCTCCGGATCGAGATCCGTACCGTCAATCACCGCTACTTCAACCTCGCCGCCAAGCTGCCGACTGACCTGGGCGCACTCGAGGGAGAGCTGCGAGAGCGTCTCCGCCGGGAGTTCGAGCGGGGGCACATCTCGGTCCAGGCGCGCTGGTCGGTTTACCCTGAGCGCGCTACCGGCTTCGCGGTCGACCTGGATCGGGCAAAAGTGGTTACCGCGCGGTTACGGGAGCTGCAGACTGCCCTGGGCCTTCCAGGTGAGGTGACGCTGGATCTGGTCGCCAGGCAACCTGAAGTCGTCTCGAATTCGACTGACCAGGCTCTCGAGATTTCCTGGAGCGAGATCGAGCCAATCGCGGCCCAGGCCAGTGCCGAATGCCGGGCAATGCGGGCAAGGGAAGGGGGCGCCCTGGGCTTGGAGCTGCTGCATCGGCTGGCCCTGCTGGCAGAGTGTGCCGACACGATCGCTGCTCGGGCGCCGGCCCGCTTGATACGCGAACGGGAGCGGCTCCGGGCTGCGGTGGCCGAGTTGCTCGACGGCCGTCAGCCAGATGAAGGGCGCCTTGCCCAGGAGTTGGCGTTTCACGCCGACCGGCTCGACATCACCGAGGAGTTGGTGCGCTTTCGGGCTCACGTGGCCGCCGCTCGTGAGGCGCTCGCGGCCGACCGCCCCGTGGGAAAGCAGTTGGGGTTTCTCGCGCAGGAGTTGGGCCGGGAAGTGAACACCATGGGCTCGAAGGCGAACGACGCAGAGATCACCCAGCAGGTCATCGCCATGAAGGGCGAGCTGGAGAAGTTTCGCGAACAGCTCGAGAATCTCGAGTGAGGCCCTTCCTGCTCGTGCTCTCTTCCCCGTCAGGAGGCGGGAAGACCAGCATCACCAAGCAGCTCTTGCAAGCCCGGGACGATCTGGGATACTCGGTGTCCGCCACGACCCGCCCGATGCGGCCGGGCGAGCGCGATGGGGTGGACTATCATTTTCTCTCCCGCGACGAGTTTGTCCGACGCCGGGACGCAGGCGAGTTCCTGGAATGGGCCACCTACGCGGGCGAGTTGTACGGGACCCTCAAGAGCGAGATCGACCGGATCCTCTCCAAGGGGAGGAACGCCGTGCTCGATGTCGAGATCGAGGGCGCGCGGCAGATTCGGGTTCGGTTTCCCAACTCGCTGCATCTGTTCGTGCTGCCGCCGTCGGCCGAGGTTTTGCTGGGTCGGTTGATCGGACGAGACACCGAGCCCGCCTCGGTCATCCAGGAACGGATCGCACGTGCGGCGGACGAATTAGCGGCGGTGAGCGAGTACGACTACGCGATCGTCAATGAGAATCTGGTGCTCGCCGTCGCCCAGGTCGCCGCGATTCTCGACGCCGAGGCGCGCCGGGTGTCCCGCCAGGATGAATTGCCCCGCTTCATCGAGCGGTTGAGGCGGGATGTGATGGCGGCAGCGGTGAAAATGGTGAAAGCGTAGGGAGTCTTGAGTCGTGGGTCTTTAGTCGTTGGTCTCAGGTAATAGTCACCGACCACTCGATAAGCAGGACCAGGACCCACGACCCAAGACCCAAGACCAAGACTAAAGACTAACGACCAAGGACTCTCACCCTGGAACCGACATGAGAATTACGACCCCATCTGAAGTCGCCAAGCAGGCCGGAAACAAGTATCTCGGCGTCCTGGTAGCTGCCAAGTTTGCCCGCTACCTGAACGAGTTTCCCAAGGATCAGCTGGCGGCGGCGGAGGAGAAGCTCACCACCAAGGCGATGCAGTCGCTGGTCGAGGGTGAACTGAATTACAAGCTGGTCCGCCGCCGTCGATCCGAGGCGTGACCATGTGGGCCGGCCGGCGCGTCGTTCTCGGCGTGTCGGGCGGGATCGCGTGCTATAAAAGCTGCATCCTTGCCCGCCGCCTGACCGAGGCTGGGGCGCGGGTGGATGTGGTGCTGACGCAGGCGGCCACTGAGTTCGTTCGACCGCTTACCTTCGAGGCGCTCACCGGGCGCCCCGTCTACTCCTCCATCTGGGAGTCGGGCGGGGCGCTCGCGCATCTGCAGCTGGGCCAGAATTCGGATCTGATCCTGGTCGCACCTGCGACCGCCAACCTGATCGCCCGCATGGCGCAGGGTCTGGCTGACGACTTGCTAACTGCGCTCCTGCTGGCGAGCAGGGCGCCAATCCTCATTGCACCCGCGATGAACGATGAGATGTTCGCTCATCCTCAGACTCGAGCCAACCTCGATCGGCTTCTCAGTCGCGGGGTGGTGAGCGTCGGCCCGGAAATCGGCGCCCTGGCGGAAGGCCCCTCGGAACGCCCCGGCCGAATGAGCGAGCCCGAGACGATCCTGGCCCATGCTGCCCGCGTGCTCCGGGGTCCCGGGCCCCTGGCGCGGCGGCGTATCGTCGTCACGGCTGGTCCGACGCGCGAATCGATCGATCCGGTGCGGGTGGTGACCAACCGCTCGAGTGGCAAGATGGGATACCGAATTGCTGAAGCCGCCTGGGAGCGGGGAGCCGAAGTGGTCCTCATTTCGGGGCCGGTTGCCTTGCCGCCGCCGGTTGGTGTCACGCTGCGTCCGGTGGAGAGCACCAGGGAGCTGGAGGCGGTGGTGCGCGAGGAGCTGCCCATGGCCGACGTCCTGGTGATGGCGGCGGCCCCGGCGGACTTCAGGCCCAGTAGCCCGAGCGAGAGCAAACGGCCCCGGGGCGACGGCGCACTTGCTATTCCGATGGAACCAACCGAAGACATTTTGGCCGCGACTCGGGGAGCACGAAAAGCTGGGAGCCTTACGGTCGGATTCGCCCTCGAAACCGGGGACGCCCTGGCCAAGGGGCGGGCCAAGCTGGAGCGCAAAGATCTGGATCTCATTGTGGTGAACGATGCGCTCGAGCCCGGAGCCGGATTCGAGCACGACACCAACCGGGTTGCCTTGATCGGGCGAGACGGGACGCCTACCATCTTGCCGCTACGATCCAAGCGGGAAGTGGCGGAGGCCATCCTCGACGCGGTGGAGGGCGCCCTTGGGCGATGAATGGCGCCGCTATCTGGCGCAACAAATCGAGCTCGGCGGGTCCGAGATCATTCTGGGGAGCCCTCCGTCACCGAGGAAGGGAATCGCTTCGGAATCGGTGGACGCTGCCGCCCCGGAGGAGCCCAAGTGGAAGAAGGGAGCGCCGCCCATCCCCGGTCCGGGTCTGGTAGTGGAGTCGCCCGAGGCCGGGCTGTTGGGCAACGACCTTGCGAACCTGAGCACGCTGGACGAGGTAGCCGAGCGGATCCGCACCACATACTGCTGCGCGCTCTGTCCCAACCGCACCAACGCGGTCCCTGGCGAGGGCAATCCGAAGGCCCGGCTGGTGCTCGTCGGCGAGGGCCCGGGCGCTACCGAGGATGTTACCGGCCGGCCCTTCGTCGGCCAAGCGGGGCAACTGCTCGACAGCATTCTCGAGGCTATTGAAGTTCCTCGGAAAACGGTGTACATCACCAACATCATGAAGTGCCGGCCGCCTCAGAACCGGAAACCACTGCCTGACGAAGTCGTCGCCTGCATTCCGTATCTCCATCGCCAGCTCGAGCTGATCCGACCGAAGGTGATCGTCGCGCTCGGCGGCACTGCGGGAGAGGCGCTGTTGGGAGTGAGGAAGGGTCTGGGTGAGCTTCGCGGAAAGGTGCACCGATACAACGGTGTTCCGTTGATCGTGACCTACCATCCCGCAGCACTGCTGCGTAACCCGAATTGGAAGAAGCCCACCTGGGATGACGTCCGTATCGCCCGACAGCTTCTCGACTGCTGATCCTTACGTCGGTCGCTCCGCTCCATGGAACCAGGAGGCCGAACAGGCGGTTCTGGCCGCGATGCTGCTGGATCAGGACGCGGCCCTCCGGGCGGCGGAGCTGGTCAGCGACTCGATGTTCTACCGGGAGGCGCACCGGCGGCTCTTCCGGGCCATGCTCGGATTGGTGCAGCGGCGCGTGGTCATCGATCATATCACGCTGCGGGACGAGTTGTTGCGCCGGGGCGAGCTGGAAGATGCCGGCGGATTGGAGTATCTCGCCGAGCTGGTGGACGCGGTGCCCACCGCGGCCAACCTGGAGTTCCACGCCAGGATCGTTCGGGACAAGGCGATACTGCGTCGCCTGATCGAGACTTCGACCTCGATCATCACTGAAGCCTACGACGGCCATTCCACCGCGAGTGATCTCCTCGACTCGGCCGAATCCAAGATCTTCCAGATCTCGCAGCAGCGGGGCGACACCGGATTCACCCGGATCAAGGAGATGTTGTGGCCGACCATGGAGCGCATCGAAACGCTCCAGCGGAGCGGCAAAGCGATTACCGGAGTGCCCAGCGGGTTCACAGATTTGGATGCGCTCACCTCGGGGTTCCAGGCGTCGGAACTGGTGGTGGTCGCGGCTCGGCCCTCCATGGGCAAGACCGCCTTCTGCCTGAATATCGCGGCCAACGCGGCCGATACCGGCCAGGGGGTCGCCATCTTCTCGCTGGAAATGTCCAAGGAGGCCTTGGTCCAGCGAATGCTGACCGCCACCGCACGAGTCGATAGTCAGCGCGTCCGCCAGGGGAAGCTGCGCGATTCTGACTTTACCCAGCTGGCCCGGGCAGCGGGCATTCTCCAGACCTACCAGGTATGGATCGACGATACCCCATCCATCACCCTGCTGGAAATGCGCTCCAAGGCACGGCGGCTCAAGATCGACAACGATCTCAGGCTCATCGTGGTCGATTACCTGCAGCTCATGCGCAGCCCCGAGTATTCCGAGAACCGGGTCCAGGAGATCTCCGACATCTCGCGCTCGCTCAAGGCCTTGGCAAGGGAGCTGGAGGTACCGGTCATCGCGCTGTCGCAGCTCTCCCGCGCATCGGAGCAGCGAGGCGGGGAGCGCAAGCCGATTCTCTCCGATCTCCGCGATTCGGGCGCCATCGAGCAGGATGCTGACCTGGTGATCTTCATTCATCGGGCAGAGTACTACGACCGGGAAGACGAATCGAAGCGGGGCATGGCTGAGATCATGCTGGCGAAAAACCGGAATGGGCCGACTGGCGATATTCAGCTCAAGTTCACCCGGGAGTACACCCGCTTCGACAGCTTTTCCGCTCGAGAAGAGCCGGAGTGATCAGGGACGCTCGGGTTTTATTCCGAGCGTCCTCATCCCGAGTGAACCGGGGGATTTGCCTGCGGTCGGTCAGATGAGGAGGGGCTTCTCGCTCGGGATGAGGAGGGACTTCGGGATGAGGAGGCGTTAACGGTGCCCAAGCCCAGGTCGGTTTACCGCTGCACCGAGTGCGGCCACGAGCACCCCAAGTGGGTCGGACGCTGTGAGGCATGCGGCGCATGGAACGCGGTGGCGGAAGAGCCGGCGGAACCCCGCCGCCGCCACCCTTCGCCCCAGAGCGGAAGAGGCGGGAGCGGTACCGCCGCTCCCGCCCGCCTGCGCGACGTCGCCACCCACCCGCTCGACCGCTGGCGCACCGGTCTGCCCGAGTTCGACTTCGTGCTCGGAGGTGGGATTGTCCCCGGCTCCATGATCCTGATCGGCGGTGAGCCGGGCATCGGCAAGTCTACCCTCCTCCTGCAGGCGGCCGCCCGGTTGGAGATCGGCGGACGCACAGTGCTCTATGCCAGCGGCGAGGAGTCACCCGATCAGATTCGGCTCCGGGCCGACCGTCTGATCGAGGATGCGGGTGCCGTGCACGTCCTGGGGGAAACCCGACTCGAGGCCATTCTCGCTTCGGCCGCAGCCGCCGCGGCTGACATCGTGGTGATCGACTCCATTCAAACCGTCTTTACGGAATCCCTTGAGAGCGCACCGGGCAATGTGGGACAGGTTCGTGAGTGCTCCGGGCAGCTCATGCGCTTCGCCAAGGAGAGCGGCACGGCGGTGGTCGTCGTGGGACACGTCACCAAGGGCGGTGGAATCGCCGGACCCAAGACCCTGGAGCATATCGCGGATACCGTGCTGTACTTCGAGGGAGAGACCACGCTGGACTACCGGCTGCTTCGAACCACCAAAAACCGATTCGGATCGATAGACGAACTGGGCGTCTTCTCCATGACCGAGCAGGGGCTCGTTGCGGTGCCCAATCCCTCTGCAGTCTTCCTGGCGGCTCGAGCCGAAGGGATCAGCGGAAGCGCGGTCACCGCGCTCATGGAAGGCACCCGCCCGGTGCTGGTGGAGGTTCAGGCGCTCGCAGCGAAGTCGGGGTACGGCACTCCTCAGAGGGTCGCCACTGGCCTGGACCCCAAGCGGCTGGCCGTCCTGCTCGCGGTGCTCGAACGCCGGGCCAACACCTCATTTGCCGACCTCGATGTCTTCGTGCAGGTCACCGCCGGGGTTCGGCTCAGTGAGCCGGGGGCCGACCTCGCCGTCGCGGCGGCACTGATCTCAAGCCTGTACAATCGTCCCGCCCCCACTGACGTCATCTTTCTCGGCGAGATCGGGCTGGGCGGAGAAATCCGACCCAGCGGTGCGATCGAACGCCGCGTGGCCGAGGCGGCAAGGTTGGGCTTCCGCCGGGTCTTCGGTTCCTCCCGAAGCGGTCCCCAGGTCTCAGGAGTCTCTCTGGTCGGTCTCGATCGGGTCGATCAGCTGGTGCGAGCGCTTGCCGCGTGATGTCGGTGTCGTCGTCGTAGCCGCAGGTCGGAGCACCCGGCTGGGAGGTGGAACGCCAAAGCAGTACCATGTCCTGGCCGGCGTGCCGGTGCTGCTTCGAGCGTTGCGCCCGTTCACTTCCCATCCCGAGGTCTGCCAGGTGGTCGTGGTCCTTCCCGCCACCGATGCCTCTTCTCCTCCTTCATTCCTCACCGATGTGGCTGGGCCCGGTCTTACCCTGGTCGCGGGCGGCGCCGAGCGAAGTGATTCGGTGGCTTCCGGTCTGGCCGCTCTACGTCCGGACAGCACGGTGGTTCTGGTGCACGACGGGGCCCGGCCATTCGTGGATCGAGCCGTCATCGATAGCGTGATCCGGTACGCCCGCGCGGGCGAGGCCGCCGTGGCGGCTGTGCCGCTGAGCGACACAGTGAAGGAGAGCGCTGCCGACGATCCCACGCGGATTGAGCGGACCATTCCGCGCGAGCGGCTGTGGCGGGCGCAGACGCCTCAGGGGTTTCCCCGCAGCCTCCTGACGCGAGCGCATGCCAAGGTACCCGATGGGTTTTTGGCAACCGACGATGCGGCGCTGGTGGAGGCCTGCGGCGGTGTCGTACGGCTGGTTCCCGATTCGGTTCGCAACTTGAAGATCACCACGCCGGAGGATCTCAGGCTGGCCGAAGCGCTGGCGGAGCGGTTGGGGTGATTCTTCCCTTTCGGAGTACCAATGAAGTCGCCGCCGCCATTCCGATGGTGCGGAATCACCTGGGGGGCAGCAGAGTTCTGGCCTATCCCACCGAGACAGTCTATGGTCTGGGCTCGGCTCCGAGCGTCTCGGGGTTGGAGGCCTTGGCCCGGCTCAAGGGCCGGGCAGCGGGAAAGCCATTTCTGCTTCTGGTCTCGAGCCGACGGATGGCAGAAGAGTGGGGGCTGGTTTTCTCCCCCTCGGCGCAAGCGCTCTCCGACGCCTTCTGGCCGGGCCCGCTGACCCTCGTGCTTCGGGGAGGCGAGGGACGGCTGCCGGACCAATTGCGCGGTCGAGAGGGTGGCATCGCGGTGCGGTACACCTCGCATCGCGGTATCGCCCGGCTGATCGAGGAGCTGGACTATCCGATCACCTCAACATCGGCCAATCGGCCGGGCACGCAGCCGGCGCCCGGTGCCGATGGACTGATCGAGGTATTTCGGGCAGATATCGACCGGGGCGATCTCCTGGTGCTGGACGGCGGCGTGCTCGGCAACGTCCCGCCCTCGACATTGGTGGATTGCACGGGTGTGATGCCGCGAATGGTGAGAGAAGGAGCCATACCCCGACCCGAGCTGCGTCGGGCTGCGGGACGGTTGGCGCCATGAGAAACAGCTAACAGCTAACAGCTAACAGCTGATAGCTGATAGTAGCTGTTGTTGAGGCGTCGCCCCGCCGCGCGTCCGACAGCTGTTCGCCTTTAGCCTTTAGCTGTTAGAGCTGTCAGCTGTCAGCAATCTGCTGTCAGCTGTTAGCTGTTAGCTGTTAGCTGTTAGCTTGTTCCAGACTATCTTACGGGCCATGCACGTTCTTTTCGTCTGCACCGGGAACACCTGCCGGAGTCCGATGGCGGAAGCGCTGATGCGCGAGGCGCTCGCCGCACGGGGCATCGAGCAGGTGACCGTCGCCTCCGCCGGCACGGGAGCCTGGGATGGTGCGCCGGCCTCTGAAGGCGCCTATCTCGTAGGTCTGGAACACGGTCTCGACCTCAGCGAACACCGTGCCCGCCTTCTCACCCGCGACATCGTCAAGGGCGCCGACCTGATTCTCACCATGTCTGGACACCATCTCGCGCGGGTGGCCGAGCTGGGTGGCGATGACAAGGTTCACCTGCTCGGCACCTATGCCGCGCGCGACCCGGGCCGCACCGAGGTCAATGATCCCTTCGGCTCCGATCTGGACAGTTATCGCAGCACCTTCGAAGAGCTCCAGGAGCTGATCAGCGGCGTGGTGAGTCGGGTGGCCGGCACCGTGCGGTGATCGACGGCAGCACGCGCGTCTTCGCGCTCCTTGGCGATCCGGTCGCCCACTCGCTCTCTCCCGCCATGCACAATGCGGCATTCCACGCACTCGGACTTCGCGCCGTCTACGTCCCCCTTCGCTGCGCCCTGGCCGATCTGTCTTCTCTCATTCATGGATTGGCGCGGGCGGGCGGTGGCGGCAATGTGACCGTGCCTCACAAGCAGGCCGCTGCCGCCGCCATGGATCACTGCAGCGACGTTGCCGAACTGCTCGGCGCTTGCAACACCTTCTGGTCGCACGATGGCCAGACCATCGGCGACAACACCGACGTCGACGGACTCCTCACTGCCCTGGATCGGCTCGATCCTCCCGACGAGCCCTGGCTCATCGCTGGAACTGGCGGAGGGGCTCGGGCGGCCGTGGGCGGCGCCATCCGGCGGGGCGCACCGGTGTCGATCGCGTCCCGTGAGGCTGAGCGGCGGGAGCATTTCGAGCGTTGGGCGCTCTCCCGCGGAGCTACCCTTGCGCCGCCGCTCGAATGCCGGGTGCTGATCAATGCCACACCGCTGGGACTTCATCCAGGCGACCCCTTCCCACTCACTCGGGCCCAGGCACCGGACTCAGAGGTTGCCCTCGATCTGGTCTACGGCCCTGGGGAAACCGCATGGGTCCGCGCTATGCGTTCGGCCGGCCTCCGCGCTGCGGATGGGCGCACAATGCTGGTGGCCCAGGGAGCGGCGGCGTTGGAGCGGTGGTTCCCTGGAGTGCGTGCTCCAGCAGAGATCATGCGCGCCGCGGTCGATGCCGCGCTCCGGTAAGCCGAATCAGCTGTTGACCGGCTGGACGACTGGACTCCATCAGCTGGAGCGTTGGTTGCTTCCGTCGGCGTGCCTGCTGTGCGGCGAGGCGACGCCTCCGAGCGTCCAGGATCCCTTGATCTGTCCCATTTGTCGCTCCCGCTGGCGGCCGGTTCCCGCGCCCTACTGCGAACGATGCGGACAGCCCATCGCTGCTGGACTGGAATGTCGAATCTGCGCCGGCTGGCCGCCGGCGCTTGCCCGGGCACGCAGCGCCGTGTGGCTCGAGGGGACTGCTCAGGATGCGGTGCATCTGCTGAAGTACGCCGGCTGGTGGCGGGTGGCCGAGGGTATGGCGCCGGCAATGGTTCCGCTCGAGCCATTGACCGGGCAGGTATGCTTGATACCGGTCCCGCTCGGCAGGCACCGGCTGCGCGAGCGAGGCTACAATCAGAGCGAGCGGATTGCGGCTGCGCTAGGCCACTTGATCGGACAGCCGATGCGAGCTGATCTCCTGAGCCGGGTGCGGGAGACCGGGACCCAGACTGCGCTCACGCCCGAAGCGCGCCAGGCGAACGTCGCGGGCGCATTTCGGGGGGAGGCCGCGCAGGGGCGACGCCTCGTCCTGATCGACGACGTCTTTACCACCGGGGCCACTCTCTGCGCCGCCGCGGTCGCCCTGCACGCTGCAGGCGCTGAACGAGTCGAGGCGGTGACCTTTGCCAGGGCGAGGGTGCCGGTGGGGTGATTGGGGTCGTGGGCTGCGGGTCTCGGGCTGCGACAGGAAGACCTCAAGTCTCATGACCCGCGACTCGCGACCCGCGACCGCGACTAACGACCAAGGACAAGGACTACCATGGCAATCCGCGTAGGCATCAACGGCTTCGGCAGGATCGGGCGGAACGTGGTGCGTGCCGCCAAGGCGATGGGGGTCGGCGAGCTCGACTTCGTGGCGGTAAACGACATCACCGATACCAAGACACTCGCCCATCTTCTCAAATACGATTCGGTCCACGGCCGGTTCCCCGGCAATGTCGTAGCCAAGGCCGACTCCCTCGAGGTCAATGGCGATTCGATTCGGGTGCTGGCGGAGAAAGACCCGGCCAAGCTCCCATGGAAGGACCTCAAGGTTGACCTGGTGCTCGAATCGACCGGACGGTTCACTGATCGGGACCAAGCGGCGCTCCACCTTCAGGGGGGTGCCAAGAAGGTGATCATCTCGGCTCCGGCTAAGAAGGAAGACATCACCATCGTCTACGGGGTGAACCACGAGGTCTATGACCCGGCCAAACACCACGTCCTCTCCAACGCGAGCTGCACTACCAACTGCCTGGTCCCCGTCGTCAAGGTGATCATGGATCGCTTTGGCTTCGTGAGCGGATTCATGACCACAGTGCACTCCTACACCAACGATCAGCAGATCCTCGATCTGCCGCATAAGGATCTGCGGCGGGCTCGCGCGGCCGCCATGTCCATTATTCCAACGACGACTGGCGCCGCCAAGGCCACCGGACTGGTCATGCCGCAGCTCAAAGGCAAGATCGACGGGGTGTCGCTCCGAGTGCCTACGCCGGACGTCTCGATCGTCGCGCTCAGCTGCGTGGTGGAAAAAGCCACCGGCGCGGACGAGGTGAACAACGCCTTCCGCGAGGCAGCAAAGGCTGGGCCCTTGAAGGGTCTCCTGGTGGTGAGCGACGAACCGCTGGTCTCGGTGGACTACATCGGTACGCTTCAGTCCAGTACAGTGGACGCTGCGTCCACCAACGTCGTGAATGGCACGCTGGTGAATGTCTCATCGTGGTATGACAACGAGATGGGCTATTCGGCGCGTTGCGTGGACCTGCTGCGCTACGTCGGACAGCAGTTGTGAAGCGAACCCTGGAGTCGCTCGAGCCGAAGGCCATTGAGGGGCGTCGGGCACTGGTCCGGGTGGACTTCAACTGCCCCATCAAGGATGGCGCCGTCTCGGATGACACTCGGATTCGGGCGGCACTCCCGACCATCAAGTATTTGCGAGACCATGGTGCCCGCGTGGTGCTCCTGTCCCACCTGGGGCGGCCCAAAGGTGGGCCGGACCCCAAGTACTCGATGCAGCCGGTGGTGCGCGCTCTCGAGCGGCGGCTCGGCGCGCCGGTGACCTTTCTCACCGATCCCACATCGGAGGAAGCGGTGACCGCGACTAAACGGCTGCCGCGCGGCGGGGTCGCTGTTGGTGAAAACACCCGGTTCTATCCCGGAGAGGAGAAGAATGACGCGGCGCTAGCTCAGCGCTTTGCCGCCCTGGGCGACTTCTACGTGAACGACGCGTTTGGGTCGGCGCACCGGGCTCACGCCAGTACCGAGGCCGTCGCGCGGTTGCTCAAGCCCGCGGTCTCGGGGTTCCTGATGCAGCAGGAGCTGCGTTACCTGGGGGACGCGCTCCACGCGCCCAAACGACCGTTCCTCGCGGTTCTGGGAGGCGCCAAGATCAGTGGCAAGATCGAGCTCATCGAGGCGCTTCTGCCTCAGGTGGACCAGATTCTCATCGGCGGAGCCATGGCCTGCACCTTTTTCAAGGCAATGGGCCTGGAGACCGGAAACTCGTTGGTGGAAACCGAGAGGATCGAACTGGCACGAGAGCTGATGCAGAAAGCAGGAACCAAGCTGGTGTTGCCATCCGGTGCGGTCATCGCGCAGGAGCTGCGAAGCGATGCCTCGACCCGCGCCGTTCGTCGCGACGCAATTCCCTCAGGTTGGGCAGTCTACGACATCGATCCCGCCACGGAACAGGATTTTGCCGGTCGCATCGCCGGCGCGGGAACCGTGGTCTGGAATGGACCAATGGGTGTATTCGAGACGCCTCCCTTCAATCATGGCACGTTGGCGATTGCCCACGCTTTGGCGGAAGCGACCGCGAAAGGTGCGGTGACGGTCGTGGGTGGGGGGGACTCTGCCGCCGCGGTGGCCGAAGCCGGTCTCAGCGACCGGATCACCCATGTCTCAACCGGCGGCGGTGCCTCGCTGGAGTTTCTGGAAGGGAAGCCGCTTCCCGGCGTTGCGGCGTTGGATGAGGCGTGAGCGATTCGGTGGCTAGGCGCGAGGGATCCCTCGCGAAGCCTGTCCTGAGCGCAGCCGAAGGGCTCGGGATGACCGAGCGCTCAACCATCAATTGCTGCTTGCGTCATGTCTAAGCGCTCGATCATCTACGCCGCCAACTGGAAAATGAATCACGGGCCCGCCGCCGCCCGTGCTTTCGCCGAACGCTTTCTCGCCACGACCCAGCCCGTCGAGGGGCGCGAGCTATGGTTTTTCCCGCCTGCCGTCTCACTGCATGCGCTGGTTGAAGCACTGAGCTCACGCCGTGATGTTCGGGTGGGCAGTCAGAACGTGCACTGGGAAGCAAAGGGTGCGTTTACCGGGGAGCTGTCGATCCCTCTCGTCGCCGAAGCGGGCGCCCGAATGACCTTGGTGGGTCATTCGGAGCGACGACACCTGTTTGGCGAGACTGACGAGCAGGTAGGGCGCAAGGTCGCAGCGGCGCTCAAGGCCGGGATCATTCCCCTGATGTGCGTGGGTGAGACTCTGGCGGAACGCGAAGGCGGTCGCACCGAGCAGGTGGTACTGCGGCAGGTCGATGTCGTCCTCGAGCGGATCTCGCCACCCGATTGGGTCAATGTCACCATCGCGTACGAGCCGGTGTGGGCGATAGGCACGGGCAAGAACGCCACCCCGGATGACGCCGCCCAGGTGCACGAGCTCATCCGGTTTGCCTTGAGCCGCCGCGGAGTGAAAGACCACGTCCCCATTCTGTACGGCGGCAGCGTCAATACCGGAAACGTGCTTTCGCTTCTGGAACGGCCCGAGTTGGACGGGGTACTTGTAGGCGGCGCGAGCCTAGATCCTGATGCCTGGGCGGAGCTCGTCGGGCTGGGCGGCTGAGCCCATGCCGCATCTGCTGTCCGACAGCGCGCTGCTGGCCCGTCTCGTTGGCTTCGATTCCACCAGCCGCGAGAGCAATCTTCCCTTCGCCGATTTCATTTGTGACTACCTCGACCGGCCAGGCGTGCGAATCGCCCGCAATCCTTCGGCCGATGCCAGCAAGACCAACCTGCTGATCCAGATCGGCCCGGACGAAAGCGCAGGGCTTACCCTTTCGGGGCACATGGATGTGGTGCCGGCGGAAGAGACCGACTGGCGCTCCGACCCATTTACCCTGACTGATGAGGGCGAGCGACTGGTAGGGCGGGGGGCAGCCGACATGAAGGGCTTCCTGGCGCTGGCGATGAATCGGCTGGCTGGGCTCAATCCCGCCTCGCTGAAAAACCCGTTCGCCCTGTTGTTCACGTATGACGAGGAGATCGGGACACTGGGGGCCCGGCGGTTCACCGAGACCTGGACCGAAACCGGTGCGATGCCCCGCGACGTCATCATTGGAGAGCCCACGTCGCTTCGGGTAGTGCGACTACACAAGGGGATGCTGCGGCTCCGGCTTGGCTTCGTGGGCGTGGCAGCGCACAGCGGGTATCCCCATCTGGGCCGAAACGCGATCGAACCCGCGGCTCGCGCGATCGTGTCTCTGAGTCAGCTCCGGCGGACACTTGAAGGCGAGCGCCCACCCAATGGGGAGCACTTCCCCGAGGTGCCGTTCACCGCCCTGAACGTGGGCACCGTGAGCGGCGGCAGCGCGGCGAACGTCATTCCCGATCGCTGCGAGATTGAGCTTGGCATCCGGCTGCTCCCCGGGACGAGCGCAGAGGTCGTCACCGAGCGAGTCGGTGATACCGTGCAGCAAGCCCTACCTGGAGAATCGTTCTCTCTCGAGCTGGTGAGCGAGAGTCCCGCCATGATGCTGGAGCCGGACGCGGACATTCACCGCTGTCTCTGCTCACTCATCGGCCAGCGCGAGTCGCTCGGAGTCGCGTTTGCGAGCGATGCCGGCTGGCTGCAGCGCGTGGGTTTTCGTTGCGTGCTCTTCGGGCCAGGCAGCATCGAGGTCGCCCATCGCCCTAACGAATTTGTGCCAGTGGCCGAGTTTCGCCGGGCCGGAGGGCTGCTGGACGACATCGTCCGACGTCGCTGCCTCGAGCTATGAGCGGTATCGTCATCCAAGCGGACCACACCTGGCTCGGAGATGGCTTCGCTGCCGGTGTCCAGGTCGCCGTCAGTGGAGACGGGCGAATCGAGGCGGTAGGCGCTCTGGGCCGCGTGGTCACTCATCGGCTGGAGCATACCGCCCTACTTCCCGGGTTCATCGATGCCCACTCACACGCCTTCCAGCGCGGGCTCCGCGGAAAGGGGGAGCGGTTTCCAGCGGCTGGGGGGACGGGGACCTTCTGGACCTGGCGGGAATCCATGTATCAGCTGGCCGCCACCCTCGATCCCGCTTCGTTTCGGCGGCTATCGGCTCGGGCGTTTCGGGAGATGCGCGACGCGGGAATCACGGCGGTGGGAGAGTTTCACTACCTTCACCACGAGCGGGAAACCGACCACCGCTTCGATGACATCCTGCTGGACGCAGCGCGCGCGTCGGGCATCCGATTGGTGCTGCTGCAGACATTCTATGCCACTGGCGGGATCGGGAAGCCGCTCGAGGGAGCCCAACGCCGGTTCGCCACTCCGTCTATGGAACAATACTGGAAACAGGTCGAGCGTCTCACCGCGATGCTTGATCCCACCACCCAGTCGCTGGGCGTCGCGGCGCATAGCATTCGAGCGGGGAGCTTGGAGCAGATCGGCCTCCTGCATCAGGAGGCGACCCGACGCGGCCTCCCGTTTCATATGCACGTCGAGGAGCAACGCGCCGAGGTCGCGGAGTGCGTGGCTGCTTACGGAAGGCCGCCGATGTTCCTGCTGAACGAGAGGTTCGAGTCAGGCGGGAATCTCTGCGCGGTGCACTGCACCCACACCGCCTCCGATGACATGAGACGCTTTCTCCAGGCCGGCGGCGCAGTCTGCCTCTGCCCCCTGACGGAAGCAAACTTGGGAGACGGGCTGCCCGAGCTGCGCGGCCTCGCCGGGGCGCGGCTCAGCCTAGGAACGGACGGCAATGCCCGCATCTCTATGGTGGAAGAGATGCGTCTCCTGGAGTACGGCCAGCGACTCCGGGACGAGCGGCGCGGCGTCCTCGCTGATCCGGCCGGCCGGGTGGCGACGAACCTCCTGTCGGCCGGCACCGAGGGAGGTGCCCAAGCGTTGAAGCTGCGCGCCGGCCGAATCGAGCCGGGGTACTGGGCCGATCTCGTCGCGCTGGACCTGTCAGCCCCGCCCCTGGCAGAATTGCCTGCGGAGGGCCTCCTCGAAGGTGTGATTTTCGGCGCCGGCAACGAGGTCATCGCGGGAACGTTCGTCGGTGGCCGCTGGCGGGCAAGCGGTACGCCGGTCGAGCCCGCCCTGAGCGAAGCGTACGGGCGGTAGGGCGACGAGTGCCCGAGCTTCCCGACATCGTGGTCTATCTCGAGCGGTTGGCTCCGCTGATTCTGAACCAGCCCCTGGAACGGATCGTGATCCGCAGTCCCTTCGTCCTTCGGTCGGTGACACCTGCCATCGCTGAAGCCCAGGGAAAGCGGGTGGTCGGTCTGCGTCGGTTGGGAAAGCGAATCGTGCTGAGGCTCGAGGACGACCTCTTTCTGGTACTCCATCTGATGATCGCGGGCCGATTGCGCTGGCGCCCACCGGGCACTCGCCCAAGTGGCCGACTCGGGCTGGCCGCGTTGGAATTTCCGGCAGGCGTGCTGCTTCTCACCGAGGCCGGAACCAAGCGCCGAGCCTCGATGCACCTGGTGCGGGGGGCGGCCGCTCTGAGCGACTTCGAGCGGGGTGGGCTCGAGGTACTGGAGACCGATCTCACGACCTTCAAGGATCGGCTCATGTCGGAGAACCACACCTTGAAACGGGCGCTCACCGACCCGCGTCTATTCAGCGGGATCGGAAACGCCTACTCGGATGAGATCCTCCACCGAGCCCGGCTCTCTCCTCTGACCTTTACCCGAAAGCTGAGCCAGGAGGAGATCGCCCGCCTGTTTGACGCGGTCGGAGCGACACTGCTCGAGTGGGTCGAACGCCTTCGAGCCGAGGTAGATGTGTTTCCCGAGAAGGTCACCGCCTTCCGAGAAGGAATGGCGGTGCACGGCCGGTACCGGCAGCCATGTCCGGTTTGTGGGACGCCGGTCCAGAGAATCCGCTATGCCGACAACGAGACCAACTACTGCGCCCGCTGCCAGACCGGCGGGCGTCTCCTGGCCGACCGGGCGCTCTCCCGGCTGCTGCGGGAAGACTGGCCTCGCTCCATCGATGAAATTGAGTGACCTCATGACGCTCTTCCGGACCTCGCTGGCGCTAGTGATCGCCACCGGCATGCTCACGTTTCCCGCCTCCTCACAACAGCCGGACTCCGGGCAGGTGACCCTGGAGCGGCTGTTCGGTACTCAGGACTTTGCCCCGGAGCCGTTCGGCCCAGCGCGATGGCTGGCAGATGGCAACGCCTACACGACTCTCGAGCCTTCGCGGGAGCAGCCCGGCGGAAGCGACATCGTCCGCTACGATGCCGCGACTGGCCGGCGCGAAGTGCTGGTGTCGGCGCGGCGGCTGGTGCCCCCCGGGGATTCGCTGCCGCTGGCGGTCGAGGACTACGACTGGTCTCCCGACGGACGGCTGCTACTGATCTTCACCAACTCGAAGCGCGTCTGGCGGCAGAACACCAGGGGCGACTACTGGGTGCTCGCGCTCTCGGGAGGCCGACTCAAACGACTGGGGGGCACTGCCGCTCCTTCGACTCTCATGTTCGCCACCTTCTCTCCCAGCGGAGATCGAGTGGCTTACGTGAGGGAGCACAACCTTTATGTGGAGTCCATCCAGGATGGGCGGATCAGCCAGCTCACCCATGACGGATCCAAGACGGTCATCAATGGGACCTTCGACTGGGTCTATGAGGAAGAGCTGTCCTTGCGCAATGGCTTTCGCTGGAGCCCCGATGGCCGGCGCATAGCCTATTGGCAGCTCGACGCCTCGGAAGTGGGCGATTTCGATCTCATCAACGACACCGACTCACTCTACTCCTTCGTGATCCCGGTGCAATACCCCAAGGCCGGCACCACCAACTCTGCCGCCAGGGTAGGCATAGTGAGCGCGGATGGCGGACCGACCCGGTGGTTGGAGCTCGAAGGCGACCCGCGGAATCACTATATCGCTCGAATGGATTGGGCCGGAGGCTCGGACACGGTCGTGCTGCAACGGCTCGACCGGTCCCAGCACACCGACGTCGTAATCCTGGGGGACGCCACAACCGGCCAGGCACGCGCCGTGCTGACCGAGCACGATAGCACGTGGGTGGACGTAGTGAATGATGTGCGGTGGCTCGATCACGGCCGCCGGTTCATCTGGGTCAGCGAGCGCGACGGATGGCGGCACCTCTACGCTGTTTCCCGCGATGGCTCACGCCTGCGGCTGCTCACGCCGGGCCAATTCGATCTCACCAATCCCGGCAGTCCGTTCGGCGAGCCTCTGGTCCTCGGGACGGATGCGGGAGGGAAGTGGATCTACTATACCGCGTCGCCTGACAATCCGACCCAGCTCTACCTTTTCCGGAGCCGACTCGACGGCCATGGCAGGCCGACCCGAGTTACCCCAGCGGGACAGTCCGGCACCAACCTCTATCAGATCGCCCCCGGCGCCCGATGGGCCTTACACACTCATGCTTCTTTCGGAACCCCGCCGGTGACCGACCTGGTTCGTTTGCCGAGCCATCAAGTCGTGCGAACCCTTCGGCCCAACGAGCGGCAGCGGGCGGCGGTCAGGTCACTGCGGCGCGGGTCGATGGAATTCTTTCGAGTGGACGGCGGCGATGGCCAGCAGCTCGATGCCTGGATGATGAAGCCACCCGATTTCGACCCCACCCGTCGCTATCCGGTCCTGTTCTACGTATATGGTGAGCCTGCGGGACAGACGGTGCTCGATGACTGGGATGGATTGACCTACCTGTGGCATCTGATGCTCACCCAACAGGGATACATCGTGGCCAGCGTGGACAACCGGGGCACTCCGGCTCCTCGCGGCCGGGCCTGGCGCCGCGCGATCTATCGACAGATTGGGGTCCTCGCTTCGGCCGAGCAGGCCGCGGCTGCCCGCGCAATCGCCCAACGACCATACGTGGATCCCGCCCGCATCGGCGTGTGGGGGTGGAGCGGGGGAGGGTCGATGACGCTCAACCTTCTCTTCCGTTCCCCCGAGCTCTATCGCGTCGGGATGTCGGTGGCCCCGGTTACCGATCAGCGCTACTACGACACGATTTACCAGGAGCGCTACATGGGCCTGCCGCAGGAGAACCCCGAAGCTTACCGCCTGGGATCACCTATTACCTTCGCGGATCAGCTCCGGGGCGATCTCCTGCTGGTGCACGGTTCGGGCGACGACAACGTGCATTATCAGAACACCGAAGGCCTGGTGAACGCCCTGGTGGCGGCGGGAAAGCCGTTCAGTCTCATGGTTTATCCCAATCGCAGCCATTGTATTTGCGAGGGGAAGGGCACCGCGCCGCACCTGTATGGGCTGCTCACCCAGTATCTGCACCAACACCTGCCCGTGGGCCCCGCGCAGCAGGCCGCCGGTGTTGACCCAACTTCAAACGGTCGCTAGACTTCCGGGCCGTCTAGGAGACTGTCATGTTCGCGCTGCTGCTCACGTTGCTCATTCTCGACGCCCTGCTGCTCTCGGTGGTGGTCCTGCTTCAAGCAGGACAGGGTGGTGGACTTGCCTCACTCGGCGGCGCCACAACCGATACCGTACTCGGTGGGCGTCAAGCAGTGACGATCTTGACCAAGCTGAGCTGGTGGTGCGGCGGGATCTTCCTGCTCCTCTCGCTGCTCCTCTCGCTGGTGCGTCGCGGCGGCAACTCTGCCGGCGAGTTGCAGGAGCGGCTCCGGGCGGCCACCCCCACGGCACCAGCGCCCAGTACCTCGCTTCCCCTCGGGTCGCCGACGACACCGACTGCGGCACCGGGGCAGACTCAGCCTACGACGCCACCTGCTTCAGCTCCGTCGGGCGCCGCGCCGAGCAAGCCTTCGGCTGCCGCACCCAGCAAGCCATCTCCCGCGCCCTCACCGGGGGAGCCCGCCCCCAAGAAGTCGAAGTGAGCCCGAGACACGAGGGCGGGGTGACCGGATGACCGATCGACCCGCTTTCGTTTTGCTGGAGGACGGCGCCTGGTTTTCCGGCACCGCCGCGCGCCTCATTGATCCGGCGTTTGGTGAAGTTGTCTTCACCACGAACCTGACCGGCTATCAAGAGACCTTCACCGACCCCAGCTATCTGGGCCAGATCGTGGTCATGACTGCCCCCATGATCGGGAACTACGGCGTGAACATCGAGGACATGGAGTCCGAGCGTCCTCAGGTGACAGCCGTTGTCGTGCGGGAGCTCTCTCGCAATGCCTCGAATTGGCGGGCCACCCGCAGCCTCGACGACTGGCTCGCCTCGGCAGGCATTCCGGTTATCGAGGGAGTTGATACTCGCCGGTTAACCCGCCACTTGCGGGAGCGCGGCGCGATGCGGGGCGTGGTGGCCGAAGGAACTCAACCCAGTGGGAAGCTCGCTAGCCAGCTGCTCGCGTCGCCTTCGATGGAAGGACTCGACCTCGCCAGCCGTGCCACGGTGAACCAGCCCTGGAGTGAGGGCGAGGGTCCTCACATCGTGGCGTACCACTACGGCATCAAGCGCAACATTGTGAGGATGCTGGTAAAGGCCGGCTGCCGAGTCTCGGTGCTGCCAGCTCGGACGAGCGCCAGCCAGGTATTGGAGATGAAGCCGGATGGCCTCTTCCTCTCCAACGGTCCGGGAGATCCTGCAGCGGTGGAGTACGCGTTGGGCACCATTCGCGAGCTTGCGGAAACCGGTCTCCCCACATTCGGAATCTGCCTCGGCCACCAATTGGTCGGCCTTGCATTCGGGGGCTCCACGGCCAAGCTGCCTTACGGCCATCGAGGGGGAAACCACCCGGTGCGAGAACTGGGCTCTGGTCGGGTGCTGATCACCACTCAAAACCATGGCTTTGCGGTGGTTGGGAACGCGGAGGGCGTGCCGGGGGCGCCGGCACTGAAGGTGACCCATCTCAACCTGAACGACGGAACCATCGAGGGCATCCGGCATCGGGAGTTGCCGCTCTTCGCCGTGCAATATCACCCCGAAGCAGCTCCTGGTCCCCATGATGCGGTCCCTCATTTCGAGGAGTTCCTGGCATCGGTTCACACCAACCGATCCCAACCCCTTGACAGACAACACTTAAGCTCATAGTATCGGCCTGTAGTAAGCCCTGCCGAGCTCCGCTGTCTGTAACCCTTCTGGGGGGCGCATGACCAAGGCCGATCTCGTCGAACAGGTAACCGCCTCGATCGCCCGCACCGCGGGTCCAATGATCTCTAAGAAGGATTGCGCCCGCGTAGTGGACGCGTTCCTCGAGGCCGTCAAAGAGGCGCTCAGACAGCAGCATAATATTGAGGTCCGCGGATTCGGGACCTTCAAGATCCGGCGCCGGAAGACGCGCATGGCGCGCAATCCGAGAACCGGCGATCCGGTCGAGGTAGCCGCCCGTCCGGTTCCGGTCTTTAAGCCCAGCAAGGAGTTACGCGCCCTGGTTGCGGACGAGAGTGCGCCCGCCGCCGAGCCGCTGCAGGGCATCTGATTCCGCTCGATTCGCTGTCGTAGAATCGGCGTTTCAAGGGGTCCACTCCGGGAATGCGAACCCGGCGAGGCCCCTTTTCCATTAGCTTCCAAGCATGGTCACTACAGCCGCTTCCAAAGTGAGCGTCCGGGTACTTCTCTTCGCGAGCTATGCCGAGCGCCTAGGCTTCGACTCGATTGAATTGTCCCTGGCTTCGCCGGCTACGGTGGGGGCAGTGCTCGAACGGCTCCGCGCGCTACCCGGGGGCGATCGCCTGCCGCAACGGCCGCTTTGCGCGCTCAACCTGGCGCACGTCGGACCGGAAGCGCCACTCGCCGCGGGTGACGAAGTCGCGGTACTTCCGCCGCTCGCGGGAGGCTGAGGTGGGATTTCTGACTGAGCAGCCGATAGACATCACCCCGCTTATTGCCGCCGTCCAGTCTCCCGCACGTGGCGGGATCGCGATGTTTCTTGGGACGGTTCGCGACCACGAGGGGGGGCGGGACGTGCTTCGGCTTCACTATTCGGCATACCACCCCATGGCCGAGGCGGAGTGTGCCCGCATCGTGGCGGAAGCCCAGACGAAGTGGGACGTGGCGGTAAGCGTGGCCCACCGATTGGGGCGGCTCGACATCGGCGAGACCGCGGTGGCGGTCATCGCCGCGTCAGCCCACCGGGAGGAGGCGTTTGCCGCCTGCCGCTATCTGATCGAGCAAATCAAGCGCCGCGTCCCGATCTGGAAGCAGGAGTTCTACGCCGATGGGGCGGTGAAGTGGGTCGAGCCCAGTACCGGATCAGAGCACACCGAGGCTGGGCCGAGGTTCCAGCACGCATGATCGAGCAGCCCGTGCCGCTCCCGCTGCGCGATGCATTCGGTCGTCCGCTCCGAAATCTGCGGATTTCAGTGACCGACCGATGCAATCTCCGGTGTCAGTACTGCATGCCGGAGGAGGACTACGTCTGGCTCCCGCGTTCTTCAATCCTGACCTTCGAGGAGATCGACCGTCTGGCCGGGATCTTCACCGCGCTGGGCGTCCACAAGATCCGACTGACCGGCGGCGAGCCGCTGCTGCGTCAGAATCTCCCCACTCTCGTCTCGCTGCTGAGCCGGCACGAGACGCTCCGAGATTTGGCGCTCACCACCAACGGAACGCTGCTGGCTCGGAGTGCGATGGCGCTGCGGGAAGCCGGCCTTCGCCGCGTCACGCTGAGCTTCGATACCCTTCGCCCGGAGCGCATGCGTCAGTTCTCCCGCAGCGCAAAGCACGCGGATGTGCTGGAGGGGATCGATGCCGCTCGAGCCTCCGGATTCGACGAGGTCAAACTGAACACGGTTGTGGTTCGGGGCTTCAACGATGATGAAGTAAGTCAACTGTTCGAGTTCGCCAGGCTCAAGGACCTGGAGATCCGCTTCATCGAGTACATGGACGTGGGCGGCGCGACCCACTGGTCCATCGATCGCGTGGTCTCCCGCCAGGAGATACTGGACCTCATGACTCGGCGCTACGGCCCGATCATGACTGTGCGCGAGGCTGAAGACTCGGCGCCGGCAGAGCGCTTTGCCCTGCCGGATGGAACTCAGTTCGGGATCATCGCCTCGACCACCGCTCCATTCTGCCGAACCTGTGACCGGAGCCGGCTCACGGCCGATGGTACGTGGCTGCTCTGCCTGTATGGCGAGACGGGGCTCGATCTGCGAGAGCTGCTCCGAAGCGGGGCGGACGATGCCGACATTGCGGCGCGCATTGCCGATACCTGGTCCGCTCGAGTCGACCGCGGCGCCGAGGAGCGGGCAGAGGCGCCCCAGCGGGGCGTCCTGTACCAGATCGACAGCTTGCGCGCCGACCCGCGGCGCGAGATGCACACACGCGGCGGCTGATGGCGCTGCACGTCGCGCTGATTCAACCCCAGATCCCTCCGAATACCGGCAACATCGCCCGGCTTTGCGCCGCCACCGACACCTCGCTCCACCTGATTGAACCGCTGGGTTTTTCCCTGGACGACAGCGAGTTGAAGCGTGCCGGCCTGGACTATTGGCACGCGGTAGATCTCTGGGTCCATCCCGACTGGTTCGCGTTTCGGGATGCCATAGGGCGCGATCGCTGTCTCTACTTCTCGGCTAACGCGGAGCGCTCCTTTTGGGACGCCCCCTATGAGGTCAACAGCTGCCTCGTGTTCGGCAGCGAAACCGAGGGAATGCCGACGCGGATCCTGCAAAAACATCCGGAACGATGTTTCACGATTCCGATGGGCGGGCCGGTGCGGAGCCTCAATCTGGCGACGGCCGCGGGGATCGTGCTATACGAGGCGATCAGAACTACAGTGAGAAATAAGAATTAAGAAGTGAGAGGGAGGTGACAGGTGAAAGGTGACAGGTGACAGGTAAGCGGTGCCTCTCAGGTCTTACCTGTCACGTCTCACGTCTCACCTGTCACCTCTTCTCACTTCTTACTTCTCACTTCTCACTACTATATTCTGTCGCTTCCCCTTCCACCGCATCCATTTACCCCGGGTCAGGTCTGTCCATGCTCGAAAAAGTCGTCGTTGTCGGGGCAGGGAACGTGGGGGCCACCGCTGCGCAGCGCCTGGCTGAGAAGAGTCTGGCTCGCCGGGTCATCATGGTCGATGTCATCGACGGCGTGCCGCAGGGGAAGGCATTGGACCAGTGGCAGTCGGGACCGATCGAGGGCTTTGACGCGCGGATTACCGGTGCCCAGACCTATGAAGAGGCAGCCGGCGCCGAGGTTGTGGTGGTAACGGCTGGAATCGCCCGGAAGCCGGGGATGAGCCGTGACGATCTGGTCAAGACAAACGCTGGAATCGTCCGCTCCGTCAGCGAACAGATTGCGCAGGTTGCCCCTCGGTCCGTCGTGGTGGTGGTCTCGAATCCGCTGGATGTCATGTGCTATGTGGTGAAGAAGACGACCGGCTTTCCTCGAGAGCGGGTGATCGGCATGGCCGGCGTCCTCGATACCGCGCGCTATCGGATGTTCCTGTCTGAGGCCCTGGATGTGTCGGTTGAGGACATCCAGGCCATGGTGTTGGGCGGACACGGTGACACCATGGTCCCACTGGTATCCTACACGACGGTCTCGGGCATTCCGGTGAGCCAGCTCATCGACGCCGCCAAGCTCACCTCCATCGTCGATCGTACCCGGAACGGCGGCGCCGAGATCGTGGCCTTCCTTAAGACCGGCTCCGCCTACTACGCCCCCAGCGCCGCTGCGGTCCAGATGGTTGAGGCGATTGCGCTGGACAAGAAGCGCATCCTGCCCTGTTCGGCGTGGCTCCAGGGGGAGTTTGGCCTGCGGGACGTATTCTGCGGGGTGCCGTGCAAGCTCGGTCGAGCCGGGCTGGAGCGCATCCTGGAGATCAAGCTCAGCGATGCCGAGCGGGAGGAGCTGCACAAGTCCGCCGAGGCAGTGCGAGCGACACAGGCGGTGGTCGACGGCTAACAGGGAGGCCCGGTGAATCGCATACGGGTCTTCTGGGACTCGTCGGTCGGAAAAAAAGTGGTCATGGCCGTCACCGGATTCATCATGGTGGCGTATTTGATCACGCATGTCCTGGCCAATCTCCTCGTTTTTCAGGGACCAGTTCGCATCAATGCCTACAGCGCCTTCCTTCACGGAACGGGAGGTGCGCTGTGGGCCGCGCGACTGGTCCTGCTGGCGTCATTGGTGCTCCACGTGGTCGCTGCGCTGCAGCTGACTCTTCGCCGGCGTGCCGCGCGACCGATCGGCTATCAGGGCGGTGGTGAGCCGCAGGTTTCTACACTGGCGTCACGCACCATCCGCTGGGGTGGAGTACTCATTCTGGTGTTCTTGATCTACCACATCCTCCATTTCACCCTGGGGACAGTTCACTCAGATTTTGTCGAGGGCGACCCCTATCACAACGTGACGGTGGGGTTCCGCAGCCCTCTCGTGGTGGCGTTTTACCTCGTGGCTATGGCGGCCGTCGGGCTTCATCTCTACCACGGGATCTGGAGCGGAGGCCGCAGCCTGGGCATCAGCCCTCCGTCGCCCCGCCCCATGCGCCGGCGGCTGGCGTTGGTGCTCGCGGTGTTCGTATGGCTGGGGTTTACCGTGATTCCGATAGCGGTGGTTGCGGGAGTGATAAAGTGAGAAGTGAGAAGGTGACAGGTGACAGGTGAAAGGTGACAGGTGAGAGGTGAGGAGCAAGCAGTAAGGAGTGAGGGGTGAGGAGTGAGGGGTGAGGAGTGAGGGGTAAGGAGTAAGGAGTGAGGAGTAGGAGTGGTTGGGAGCCGGGGTACTCGCTGCGACTTCACGTCGAGGTCACGTACTCTTCACTCCTCACTCCTCACTCCTTACTTCCGAATAGGAGACAGACAGCATGGAACTCAGGGCAAAGATTCCCCCTGGCCCGATCGAGAAGAAATGGGACCGGCACCGCTTCGAAATGAAGCTGGTGAACCCGGCGAATAAGCGAAAACACACAGTGATTGTCGTTGGGAGTGGGCTCGCGGGGGCTTCGGCGGCGGCCACGCTCAGCGAGCTGGGCTATCAGGTGAAATGTTTCTGCTTCCAGGACTCCCCTCGCCGGGCCCACAGCATTGCCGCCCAAGGCGGTATCAACGCCGCCAAGAACTATCGGAATGACGGCGATAGCATCTATCGGCTGTTCTATGACACGGTGAAGGGCGGCGACTTTCGTGCCCGGGAGGCCAATGTTTACCGGTTGGCTCAGATCAGCGTGGCCATCATCGACCAATGCGTCGCTCAGGGCGTTCCCTTCGCCCGGGAGTATGGTGGGTTGCTGGCGAATCGATCGTTCGGTGGCGCGCAGGTCTCCCGGACCTTCTACGCCCGGGGCCAGACCGGGCAGCAGCTCCTGCTGGGCGCCTATCAGGCCCTGGAGAAGGAAGTGGCACAGGGCGGGGTGACTATGTACCCCCGAACCGAGATGCTGGACCTGGTCGTGATCGACGGGCGGGCGCGGGGCATTGTCGTCCGTGACATGGTGACCGGCAAGATCGAATCGCACGCCGGCGACGCGGTGGTGTTGGGCACCGGCGGCTACGGGAACGTCTTCTATCTGTCCACTAACGCCAAGGGATCGAACGTCACCGCCATCTGGCGAGCGCATAAGCGGGGAGCAGCCTTCGCCAATCCGTGCTACACCCAGATTCACCCCACCTGCATCCCGGTGAGCGGGGACTATCAATCCAAGCTGACCCTGATGAGCGAGTCGCTGCGCAACGACGGACGGGTGTGGGTGCCCAAGCGCAAAGATGAGTCCCGAAGCCCAAGCGAGATCCCGGAGAGCGAGCGGGACTATTACCTGGAGCGGCGGTACCCCAGCTTCGGCAATCTCGCACCCCGCGACATCGCTTCCCGCGCCGCCAAGTCGGTGTGCGACGAGGGCCGCGGTGTAGGACCTGGTGGCCTCGGCGTCTATCTGGACTTCGCTGATGCCATCAACCGGAATGGGGTCCAGGCGATCCGGGAGCGCTATGGCAATCTCTTCGAGATGTACCAGCGGATCACCGATGAGGATCCCTACCAGGTTCCGATGCGGATCTACCCGGCGGTGCACTACACCATGGGCGGCCTGTGGGTGGACTACAATCTCATGAGCACGATTCCCGGGCTCCACGTCATCGGCGAGGCCAACTTCTCGGACCATGGGGCCAATCGGCTCGGCGCCAGCGCGCTGATGCAGGGATTGGCCGATGGCTACTTCATCCTGCCGAGCACGTTGAGTGATTATCTGGCATCGACGAAGTTCGAGAAGGTGGACGCGAACCATGCGGCATTTCGGCTGGTCGAGGCGGAAGTGCTTTCCCGCACCCAGCGGTTTCTCGCGATCAAGGGCCGCCGAACCGTGGACTCCTTCCACCGGGAACTGGGCAAGCTGATGTGGGACAAGTGCGGCATGGCGCGCAACGCGTCCGGCCTGACCCAGGCCCTGCGCCGGATCCCGGAGCTGCGCGATGAGTTCTGGGAGAACGTGAACGTCCCGGGGAGCGATGCGGAGTTGAATCAGGCGCTGGAGAAAGCCGGGCGGGTGGCTGACTTCCTGGAGCTGGGCGAGCTCATGTGCCGGGATGCGCTCCATCGAGAAGAGTCCTGCGGCGGGCACTTTCGCGAGGAGCACCAGACCGAGGACGGCGAGGCTCAACGGGACGATGAGCATTTCGCCTACGTAGCCGCGTGGGAATACTGCGGTCCCAATCAGGCGCAGCGTCTGCACCAGGAGCCGCTACAGTTCGAACATGTGCACCTGGCGCAACGGAGCTACAAGTAGGTCGCGGGCTGCGGGTCGCGAGTCGCGGGCCTTGCGCGGCTCAGTCTTCTCGAGACCCGCGACCCGTGACCCGAGACTTCCGGAGATCTCATGAATCTCACTCTCCACATCTGGCGACAAGCCAATGCCTCGGACAAGGGCCGCATGGTTCGCTACGAGGCGCGGGATATCGGTCCCGATATGTCCTTCCTGGAAATGCTCGACGTGCTCAACGAACGCCTGCTCGAGCAGGGTGAGTCGCCTATCGCGTTCGATCATGACTGTCGTGAAGGGATTTGCGGCTCCTGCAGTCTGATGATCAATGGCGTGGCGCACGGGCCGAATCGGGGCACGGCGACCTGCCAGCTGCACATGCGCAGCTTCAAGGACGGCGACGTCATCAACGTAGAGCCCTGGCGCGCGCGCGCCTTCCCCGTGATCAAGGACCTGGTGGTTGATCGCCGCGCCCTCGACCGGATCATCGCCGCGGGCGGATACGTCACCGCTCCAACCGGCAGCGCCCCCGATGGCAACGCGATTCTCATTCCCAAGGACGCGGTCGACACGGCCATGGACGCGGCGCAATGCATCGGCTGCGGAGCCTGCGTCGCGGCCTGTCCCAATGGGTCCGCCTCCCTCTTCACCGCGGCAAAGATCACCCACCTCGGCCTCCTCCCTCAGGGTCAGCCGGAGCGCTATCAGCGCGCCTATCGCATGGTGCGGCAGATGGACCAAGAGGGATTCGGGGGATGCACGCTCTACGGCGAGTGCCAGGAGGCGTGCCCCAAGGAGATCAGCATCGATACCATCACCCGGATGAATCGCGATTTCCTCCGAGGCATGTCGACCGCCGGTCGAGGGGCGGTGGCCGAATCCGACTGAGCCGAGCGCCTTGCGCATCGAGTCTCCTGTTCCCGGGGCTCGCGCTCGGGCTGTTCGCTCTCCCAGTATCGGCTCAATCAAGCCCCTGGCTGCTCCTGGGCGGCCAGACCGTGGCGGCATACACTTGGGCGGACCCAGTGCCGGGGGACCGCGCACTGGGTGAACTTCGGGTGCTGCAGCCAATCCTGATGCTCCAGGCCGGCGCGTGGGGCCATCTCCGCTTCATCGGGACGCTCGATCTTGAAGGTGCGACGATACCCCAGGGAGAGCTCGCTCTGGGAAACTGGGGTGAGGGGTTCGTAGATCGCCGGCATCCTCATACCTACGCACATGAGCTCCTTCTCTCTGCCGAGTCCGGGCTCCGGGGCCTTAATCCCAAGCTTCATGCCTCGCTCACGGCAGGTAAAGGCTTCGCCCCCTTCGGCACCGACGACCCCATGGTGCGGCCGGGCCTGCTGTACCCGGTCAACCACCATCTCAGCCAAATCCTCGAGCGGTGGGTGGCCATTGCCGCCTTGCGGGGGGGTGCTGTTGCGGGTGAGTTCGGCCTGTTCGACGGTGACGAGCCGGAGCGACCGGGTCAGTGGCCCAGGCTAGGAGGACGATTCGGTGACTCGTGGTCCGCGCGGGTAACCGGACGGGTTCTCCCCGGGCTCGAGCTGCAAGGCTCGCATGCCAAAGTGCACTCGCCGGAGCACCGCCCGGGGGCCGGAACCGATCAGAGCAAGTGGAGTCTCTCCGGTCGGTGGTCGCGATCGGTGGGCCGATTCCCGGTGTATGGGCTGGTGGAGTGGGCCCGGACCTCGGAAGCCTCAGGCTTCTTCGTGTTCCACAGCCTACTGGCCGAAGGTGCATGGACGGCGGGTCGACATCGTCTCCACGTTCGATGGGAGCGCACTGAGCGCCCGGAGGAAGTGCGGGTATCGAGCTTCCGCTCCTTGCGCCCACATCTGGAGAACTCCATCCTCGGCACCACTCGTTGGACCATCGAGACGGTTGGGTACCAGCTCGAGGGACTCACCGCCGGCCCGGTTCGGCTTCAGCCCCTGGCGGAGATTTCCCACGGTCAAATCAGCAAGGTTGGTGGCGGCCTGTTCGATGTGATCGACCTGTACGGGAGAGAGCGATTCTGGTCGTTCAGCCTGGGCCTGCGGGCCGCGGTTGGAGGGGGACTGCATCGGATGGGACGCTATGGTGTGGTTGAGGAGGCCGGCATGATGCCGGGCACGGGGCATCACCATCAATAGGAAGGGGCCCATGCCGAAACGGAGTTGGCTGGCGTCGGCTCTCTCGGGCACGTTGGCTCTGTCGAGCTTGATCGGCTGTGGAGGAGGGGACGGTGGTGGCGACGATGGCGGCGTCACGCCGCCACCCGGTCCCACCGATACCATCGACGTGATGGCAGGCGGGAACAACGTGCCCGATCGGTACAGCTCGGATCTTTGGATCCATGGCAACTACGCGTATACCGGCACGTGGGGTGCGTTCCCGCGGCAGAACAACCCTGGCAACGTGGTCAAAATCTGGTCGCTCGGCCCGGCTGGACACCCTCAGTTGGTGGATTCGATCAAGCTGCCCGACATCTACACGGTTAGTGATATCGAGGTCAGTGACGACGGCCAGCTCCTCCTTTTCAGCACGGAAGGAGGCAACAATGCCGGCATCTTCCTTTATGATCTGACCGATCCCAGGAGGCCGGCGTTCCTCGACAGCGCCCTCGTGTCCACTGGGATCCACACGGCGACCTTCGGCACCATCGCGGGACGGCGGTATGTGTTCGGCGCCAAAGACCCTGAGGACCCCGCATGGATGATCTGGGACGTCACGGATCCCACCCAGATCACGCCTACGGCCTCGGTGCCGATTCCACCCGCGTACGGGATCCACGACACCTACGTTCGGGATGGATTGGGGTTTGTGTTCGCCTGGAACACGGGTGTGATCATCTATGACGTGGGGAACGGCATCCGGGGCGGCAGTCCGGCCAATCCGCAGGAGGTGAGCCGCCTGGTCACCAGCTCCACGGCGACCGTTTCTCCGTCGGTCCACAACGGGTGGTGGTTCCACAACCCGGTCTCGGGCGAGAACCGGTACCTCTTCATCGGTCAGGAAGGGCCGGGCGTGATCGGCTCCCAATCGAGCGGCGACATCCACGTGGTGGACGTGTTAAATCTTACGAACCCTCGGGAGGTCGCCTCGTTTCACTTGGAAGGCGCCGGCACTCATAACTTCTGGATGGACGAGGCGCGACAGATTCTGTATGCGGCCTACTACAATGGTGGGGTCGTGGCGCTGGATGTCTCGGGCACGCTCTCGGGTGATCTGTCCAATCGGCTACTGGCGCAGGTGGTCCCGGGGGGATCGGGGAACACCTTCACCTGGGGCGTGCAGCTTGCGAACGGCTCAGTCTACACGATCGACATGCTCAGTGGCCTGTGGCAACTGACCGAAGCAAGAGAGAAGCAGTGAGGGTGAGAGGTGACAGGTGAGAGGTGACACCTACTCGCCCGGCCTTGATGGCCGCCCAATAGATGCCTCGTTTCACTCGGGATGGGGATTACTCTCCTCTCACTCTTCACTCCTCACTTCTCACTGCTTACTTCTCGCTTCTCACTTCTCACTGCTTGTCATGCCCGCCGGCCAGTGATTGTTCTCCCGCCGCACGTCCGGGTACCATCCTCTCGGATCAATGGTGACGTTCCGCACCCGCTTGGGCCCGGGTATGAGCGCGGTATAGCGGTCCCCGGCGAACCAGATCTCCACTGGCAGGCTCAAAGTTTGGGTAGTGCCATCGTCCATCGCGAGGCTCAACTCGAGCGGCATTGGCATCCCGCCCGCATTGCGCAGGTACACCCGTGACGCGATTCCCGCCGAGTCGGCGAACACGACGGAATCCACCGCCTGGTCGAGCTGCTCGGTGGTATAGAACCAGGAGCGCCAGAACCAGCTCAGATCCTCACCCAACCCGTCTTCCATCGTCCGAAAGAAATCAGCCGGAGTGGGATGTTTGTTGGCCCATCGGCGAATGTACTCCCGGAAGACCGGATCGAAGCGCTCCGGTGAGGTGATGTGCTCGCGAAGCAGCACCAGGCCGACAGCGGGTTTGTTGTACAGGCCCTGGCGCCAGTTGTCCGTGTTCTTCATTCGGTCGGCCGGCGTCATGATCGGCTGCTCTGTGCCTGAGAGAGCATTCCTCAGATAGGTCTCCGGAACTCCTCGCGCGGTCGGCAGCGGTGCGCCGGGGAACTTCTTGGGAAAGTTGTAGTGATTCATGAAGCTGTTGAAGCCTTCATCCATCCAGCCGTACAGCCGTTCGTTGCTCCCCACCAGCATGGGAAACCAGGCGTGGCCGAACTCATGGTCGGTGACGCCGTACAGCGCCTGCGGATCAGTGCGGTTATGACAGAAAACGATCATCGGGTACTCCATCCCGCCCTCGATGCCATTGACGTTGCTTGCCGTCGGGTACGGATAGGGACGCCATTGCTCCGAGTAGTTCTCGATGGCTGTCTTGGCATATTGACTCGCCTGGTTCCAGATCGAGTCGGCAGAAGGTGGATAGAAGCTCATCGCCAGGGTCTTGCCCCGATTTACCCGGACAGCATCCCAGATGAAATGCCGAGCAGCGGCCCAGGCAAAATCGCGCACACTGTCGGCCACGAAGCGCCAGGTGAGGGTACCGCGGGGGGCCCGTGGTCGCGACGATGGGCTGCCGATCTCGGCCTTGCTGCGAATGATCACCGTGGCGTCGCTGGTTCGCGCCCGTGCCAAGCGGCTACGCTGCTCCGCGGTCAGCACGTCGATCGAATTCTGAAGCACTCCGGACGCGGCGACGATCATGTCCGCCGGCACGGTGAGGCTCACATCGAAATTGCCGTACTCCAGGTAAAACTCGCCCTGGCCATAGTATTGCTCCGTGTTCCAGCCCTGCACGTCGTCATACACCGCGAGCCGAGGGTACCACTGAGCCGACTCGTAAATCACGCCGCCGTCGATCTCCTCGATTCCCATTCGGTTGGCATTGGGCCCAAATGGAAAAGACCACTCAATGTCGAGCAGCTGTTTCGATCGAGGTGGCAGAGGGCGGGGTAGATCGACCCGCATCATGGTGCCGTTGACGAGGTACTTGAGTGCAACCGCCCCTGCGGCCGTCTTGCCGGCGGCCCGGGCTGGCTGGGCGACCCTGGAAAGATGGAATCCGCCCTCCGCGCCCGCGGTTCCGAACCTGGCGCCGCGATCGAAGATGGCGGCGCCGCGGCTCTTACGAGTAAAGAGATTCTGGTCCAGTTGGAGCCACAGGTAACGGAGGGTGTCGGGCGAGTTGTTTGTATAGGTAATCCGCTCCGTGCCGCGTACGCTGCGGCTCACCGTGTCAAGGCTGGCTCGGATGACGTAATCGGCGCGCTGCTGCCAATAGCGCGGGCCTGGGGCACCGCTGCCCGTGCGGAACTCGTTCGGCGTTGGCAGGGTCAAGCGCCGAAAGGCTGTGGTATCGGGTGCTCCCGCGGTCGCGGACGGCGGCTGCTGAGCCAGCGCGGCGGTGGCAGTGAGGCAGAGAATGGAGAGAACGGACGGCAGTCGCAAAGGGAAACCCCGGGAAGACAGTAAGCAGTGAGCAGTGAGCAGTAAGATAGTACGGCGTGAGAGGTAGAGGTGACCGGTGACAGGTGATAGGTGATAGCTGAAGGGCCGGAGCGCACTTTGAGCTCGGCCCCTCTTACCTCTTACCTGTCACCTCTGACCTCTTACTTCTCACTCCCGTTCACCGCGCCAGCTTCCGATTGCTGTATTCGGGGTCTCCCGTGACCTCGCGCACCACGTAGGGCCTGAGCCACTCCGGGACCTCGATGGCGGCATCCTGGGAGGGCAACTCCACTTCTGCCAGCACCAGCTCGCGATCGAGGAACTCGTCGATCTCCCAGGTGACGCCCTCCGTTGCGACCCGACGCCGGCGCTTGACGACCCGCCGTCCCTCGGTGAGGGGCCAGATGTGCTCGAACAGCTCGCTGCTGGTCTTCTCCTCCAGCTCGATCCGGGTGAGCCCTTGACCGGACTTGACGGTGCGATAGCAGATCGGCTCTCCGCTCGCCCGAATCTTCCGCCACCGCTCCACCACTCGCGTGCCCGGGAGCCAGCCCTGCTCGATTTCCACGCCGGGCACCTCCTGAGCGGTTTCAGGAAGGCGACGCAGCAGGAATTTGCGCTCGATCTCGAGCAGCCGGTCGGCCCGGTCGGCTACACTGTTGCCCAATTGGGTCAGCGCGGAGAAGAAGTCGTCCGCTGCGCCGTCGAGCCATTCCTGGCGCACTGCGCGCAGCGCTTGTTCGCACCGTTCGCGCAGCCGCTCGGCCAGCGCCAGGAGGCCCGCACGAGGATCCTCCGCCTCGTGCTCGCCCTGCCCCTCAGACGCATTCGTCGCCGACGCTTCCACCGGCTGCGCGATGGTAGCGTCCAGGGCCTTGCCTAGCTCCTCGAGAAGGGCGTGGCTATCGGTGAGCTCGCCTAACTGATGCTGGAGCCGGGCAAGACGGGCGAGCAGTGGGGGCGCGGCCTCCACCTGCCGCTCGACCGGCTCGATCAGGTAGCGCAGAGCCTTGGCCGCCAGCCGGGTCCGGTGAGCACCCACCGGATTAGGGTCGATGCCTAGATCGGCCAACCTACGCTCGAGCTCGGCCCCGGATTGCAGCGCCTGGCGCCCGATCACCTGGGCCGCGACCTGGCGGCGAGAGGAGTCCGGTTCAACCCGAAGCCGATAGAGCTCCAGTTGATCCTGCAGCTCCCGCTCAAGCGCTGGGAAGCGCTTGGCCAGATCGGCGTGCCAGGCCGCGTCCCAGTCGCGTTTCCGCCGCTCCAATCTCGCCAGATGCCAGCGTAAGCCGGCCTGTTGCCGGGGACTGAGTTCGCTTTCCTGAGCTCGGGCCCACTGGATGTGTACTTCGAAGTCCCGGCTTTCGCGGGAGGACTGCGCCAATCGCCGAAGCCGCTTCCGAGAGCGCTTGGTCACGCTGCCGTCCAGCGGCCGGCGATAGGATTTCAGGGTTGTGGAGAGGCGGCGGATGGCGACCCGAAAATCGTGTAAGGCTTCGCTGTCGTCTGGGTGATCTACCCGCGGGCGCTGCTCGATCAGATCCCGCAGCAGAAACAGGGCAATGAGGCGGGCCGCCTCGTCGGCTGGCAGGTCGAGGAGGTAGTCAGGCAGCGGCACGGCACACTCCAGGGAGCAGGCAGAACTCAGAATGTAGCCCGCGAGCCACGACGCGG
Source organism: Gemmatimonadales bacterium (assembly GCA_044867445.1). Classification (GTDB taxonomy): domain Bacteria; phylum Gemmatimonadota; class Gemmatimonadetes; order Gemmatimonadales; family GWC2-71-9; genus CAVVWJ01. The sequence continues at coordinate 33,872 of JBIOUY010000116.1, read as the reverse complement.
AAGAGTAGCCCGCGGCTGTTACGAAGCCATCGAAGCTCGCGCTACGGAGTGGCCGTTGTGGTAGCCCTCCATTCGTCGTTGGTGGGAACCAGATCGGGGAACCCGCCGTCAGGGTTCACCCGCGCGCTCACGATCTGTTTGCCGGGATTGATGTGGAAGATATACCGATCGCCACCGTACCAGATCTCCACCGGCAGCCGGATGAGCTCTGTACTATCGTCGGCAAACCTGAGCTGCAACTCGACCGGCATGACCGCCGCGCCCAGGCTTCGGAGCACGATCTGTGCGACGCCGTCGGGTCCTTGTTTGACCGACTCGACCGCCTGGTCCAAGCCAGCCGTGGTGTAGAAGAACCCGCGCCAGAACCAGGCGAGATCGCGCCCGGACACCTCCTCTATGGTCCGGAAGAAGTCGGCGGGCTGCGGGTGCTTGAAAGCCCAGCGCCGGGTGTATTCCCGAAAAGCCGAATCGAACACCTCAGGGCCCAGCACCTTGTCCCTGAGTGCCAGCAGCATGAGTGATGGCTTGATGTACGCGAGGGCACCGAGATTGTCGTTGCCGCGGTAACGGTTAGCCGGGGTCATGATCGGCTGGGCATTGGGCGTCTGGTCCAGAGCGGTCACGAACCGCGCCTCGCCGCGTCTGGTGGGGGTATCGTCCCGCTTCCAATAATCCTGCTCGGAGAAGGTGTTCATGAACGTGTTGAAGCCTTCGTCCATCCAGGCGTAGCGACGCTCGTCCGACCCCACAGTCATGGGGAACCACGAGTGCCCGATCTCGTGGGTGATCACGCTGTAAAGGCCCTCGGCGTCCTCGCTCCTCGCCTCCATCGCGACCATGGGATACTCCATTCCCGAGACCGGTCCTTCGATGGCTGACATTTGGGGGTAGGGGTAGCGGAGCCAGCGGGTGCTGTACTCCTCGATGGAGAAGCGGCTCATTCGGGTCGCATCCTTCCACACATCGGTGGCGGAAGGCCGGTAGTAGGCCTGGGCCAGCACCCCGTTCCACCCCGACGCGTCCCACAGGTATTCCGGAGAGGCACCCCAGGCAACATCGCGGACCCGTTCCGCGTGGAACCGCCAGGTGAGGGTGCCGTCTCGCTTGGGGCGCGCCGCCCCATTGGCGAGGTCCTCCGCAGTGACAATCGCGATGGTGGAATCCGATTTGGCGGCGAGCGCGAGCCGGGCGCGCTGGGCGGCAGGGAGCACCTCGTTCGCGTTCTGGAGCACACCGCTCCCAGCCACGATGTACCCCGCGGGAAGCGTCACCTCGTAATCGATATTTCCGTACTCGAGGTAGAACTCGCCCTGGCCGAGGTACTGGTCAGTGTTCCAGCCGTGTACATCATCGTAGACCGCCATCCGAGGGTACCACTGCGCGATTTCGTAGAGGTTCCCGTCGCGCCCCATGCGATCCGCCCCATGCTCGGGGATGTTGAAGCCGTAGCCCAGGTCGAGCTGCGTGGTCGCGCCCGGAGCCAGCGGCACTGCCAGCTCGACGTACATCATGGTGTCATCCACCCGTGCCCGGAGCGGGGCAGGCGGAGCAGCCGCGGGCACCTTCTTTCGTCCGGCGGTCGTTCGCCCTGCCGGTGGAGGTTGAGTCTGGGTGATGCTCTGGATCTCGAAGCCCCCCTGGAATCCGGCGCCACCAAAGCGGCTCTCCTGCGGGAAGAGGAGTGACCCCACCGAGCCAGGCTTGAACAGGTTCTGATCCAGTTGCATCCACACGAACCGCAGCGTATCCGGCGAGTTGTTGGTATAGCGAATCTGTTCCGTCGCCGTGAGTCGTTTGGCGGCAGTGTCCAGCGTCGCCTTGAGGACGTAATCGGCCCGCTGCTGCCAATAGGCCGGCCCTGGCGAGCCATCGGCTCGACGGACTCCGTTCGGCTGAGGGAAGGGAAGTGGGCTGAAGATCCCGGTATCCGCGACGGGGGGCTTGAGAGCCGGCGTCAGCGTGATGGGACGCGCGGGCTGGACCGGCGCGGTCGCGCCCGGTTGCTGAGCGGCCAGGGGCGCCGCCAACAAGCCGAGGAGAAGCACGCAATGTCGCATGCGAAGGCTGAACCTATGGCGTGCCCGGCCGTCCCGCGGCGGAAGGCGGCACGCACGGCCAACCGCTGTCGGAGGGCGCTCCTCGGCACCCATCACCGGTCCCGAGGGGCGCGAATGGTATTGGAGGAATAATGGGGGCACGGCCTGGGACAGGCTACCGAGAGACCGAGGGTCTGGGGTGCACGGATCCGAGAGGAGCGGCCGAGCCTCAGAGTTTGGGCAGGGTGACGCCCACCTGCCCCTGGTACTTGCCCGACTTGTCCGCGTAGCTGACCTCACACACATCGTCCGCATCGGCCTCAAAGAAGAGTACCTGGCAGATCCCCTCATTGGCATAGACCTTGGCCGGAAGCGGGGTAGTGTTCGAAATCTCCAGAGTGACGTGTCCTTCCCACTCCGGCTCGAACGGGGTCACGTTGGTGATGATACCGCAGCGGGCGTAGGTACTCTTGCCGACGCAGATGGTGAGGACGTTGCGAGGAATGCGGAAGTATTCCACCGAACGGGCCAAGGCGAAACTATTGGGCGGTACGATGCAGACATCGCCCTCGAACTCCACAAAGCTGCGCGAATCGAATTTCTTGGGATCGACCACCGCGCTTAGGACGTTGGTGAAGATCTTGAATTCGGGCGCCACCCGCATGTCGTAGCCGTAGCTCGAGAGCCCGTAGGAGATCGCCAGGAGACCCCGCTGGTCGGGCTGGCGGACCTGGCCCTCGACGAAGGGCTCGATCATGCCATGTTCCAGGGCCTGTTGCCGGATCCAGCGATCGGACTTAATAGACATGGCGCCTCGGGGAACGGCGGACAGAATGTGGCAGGATTGTACCCTGCCGGAACGGCGGGGAATATAGCGAGAGCAGGGGCGCGCGCAGAGTTGAATCCGCTCTCTGACCGCGTTACCTTGCCCATATAAGTGAAAAAATTCACGAAAGCCGAGTCCCATGCTGCAGCCTTACGGCCCGATCCTGATTCTGATCGCTTTCGTCATTGCCAACGCGATCCTCATGTTGGGCGCTTCGCATCTCCTCTCCACCTACCGCCGCACCCCGACCAAGATCGCACCCTATGAGTCCGGGATGCCGGTACTGGGTGACGCCCGGGAACGGTTCTCCGTCAAATTCTACCTGGTTGCGATGTTGTTTATCGTGTTTGACATCGAGACCGTGTTCATGATCCCGTGGGCCGTGGCCTTCCGCCAGATGGGCGAGATCTCCGGCCTGCTGATCGTTGAAATGTTCGTCTTCATCCTCATCCTCGCGGTGGGATACGTCTACATCTGGAAGCGCGGAGCATTGCAATGGGATTGAGCAATCCCGCTACCGAAAACCGAGCCGATGAGGTCACCACGGTTTCCTCTATGTCGCCCAACTGGGTGACGACCCGGCTCGACTTTCTCACCAACTGGGCGCGGGCAAACTCGCTCTGGCCCATGCCGTTCGGCACCGCCTGCTGTGCCATCGAGTACATGGCCACCGCGGCGAGCCGGTTCGACCTCGCCCGGTTTGGGATGGAGCGCCAGAGCTTCTCCCCCCGCCAGGCCGACGTACTGATCTGCGCCGGACGCCTGCCGTTCAAGCTCGCGCCGGTGATCCGGCGCATCTGGGATCAGATGCCTCAGCCCAAGTGGTCCATCTCCATGGGGGCCTGCGCGTCCTCAGGCGGGATCTTCGACAACTATTCGATGGTGCAGGGGATCGATACGATCATTCCGGTGGACATTTATGTCCCAGGCTGTCCCCCGCGCCCGGAGGGTTTGCTGTACGGCATTCTGCTGTTGCAGAAAAAGATCAAAGGCGAAAGCATTACGGACGACCTCTTGCGGGAGGAGCAGCTGGTAGGCCCGTCCGGCCTCTTCCTGCCCCCGGACCGGGTCGACGAGCTTTCCGAGCCCTTCGGTAATTCAGTTCACCAGACTCGCTCAGCCTGAGATGTCCCTCACCACCCGCACTGTCACCCTGAGCCCTTCGTTCCTCAGGGCAGGCTCGGCGAAGCCAACGCGCGAGCGAGCGTCCGCGGCTTCGGCCGCCGTACTCCGTCAGGGCGACGCCGAAACTCGATGAGCTCTCCTTCATCCAGCCTCGCCGCGCTCCGCGCCGAGTTCGGCCCCGCCATCGAACGCCACCTGGTCTCTTGCGGCGACACCATCGTGTATCTGTCGCGGGAGCGGGCGCACGATATCCTCGCCTGGCTCAAGGACACGCCGGGGGAGGAGTTCAACTATCTCACCGACATCACTGCGGTCGAGTACCGCGATCCCGAGCGTCCGCTCGAGCTCGTCTATCAGCTGCGTTCGCTCAGCAGGAGAGTGGATCTTCGCGCCAAGATTGCGCTGAACAAATGGGAGCCGATGGAAGTGCGCTCGGTGTGGGACCTCTGGCGCGGTGCCGACTGGCTGGAGCGCGAAGCCTATGACATGTTCGGCGTGGTGTTTACCGGCCATCCCGATCTTCGCCGGATTCTCATGTGGGACACCTACGCTGAGGGTTTTCCCCTGCGCAAGGAATTCCCCCTCCGAGGGCATTTCAGCCGAGCGGAGCAGACCCGGCAGGCGCTCGCCGCCAATCCGGAGGCGCACTACTCAATGGAAGAGTTGTCCATCGCCGAGGCCTTCGATGAGCTCCCCGCGGACATGCGGGAGCGCCTGGCCCGAGGTGAACGAGGGTTCCTGAAATGAGTCTGCGAACAGTCGAGATGGCGCTGGCGACGCCCGGTGTGGATCAGCAGGGCCAACCCACTCGTGTTCCGCTCGGCGTGAAGGACCGTCAACCCCGCTACGACGAGGAGTTCGGAGCGGAGCACATGCTGGTCAACATCGGCCCGCAACACCCGGCAACCCACGGCGTGCTTCGGCTGGTGCTCGAGCTCGAAGGGGAAACGGTCAAGCGTTGCATTCCCCATCTTGGCTATCTGCATTCCGGCTTTGAGAAGCTGGGCGAGTATCGCCACTACAACCAGATTATCCCGCTCACCGACCGGACCGACTACCTGTCGCCCATGGCGAACAATGTCTGTCTCGCGATGGGGGTGGAGAAACTGATGGGGATCGAGGTCACCGAACGCTGCCAGGTGTTGCGAGTGATTGCCTGCGAGATGAGCCGCATCATCTCCCACCTCGTCTGGCTGGGTACCACCGGCATCGATCTGGGAGCCTACACCCCCTTCCTGTGGTCGTTCCAGGAGCGCGAGCGAATTTACAACCTGCAGGAGATGTGGACCGGGGCTCGACTCACCACCAGTCTCACCCGCGTCGGGGGATTGATGGCCGACATCCCCGATGGGTTCGAGGACGGCTTACGGGAATTCACCCGAACCTTCCCCAGCACCCTCACCGAGGTGGACACCATCTTCACCCGTAACGCCATCTGGATCGGGCGGACCCAGGGCCTTGGGGCGCTCACCGCCGAAGAGGCGATCAACTATTCGCTCTCCGGCCCCATGCTGCGGGCGAGCGGCGTGGATTACGATGTCCGGAAGGATCGTCCCTACCTCGGGTATGAGACCTATGATTTCGATGTCCCTGTGGGAGAGCACGGGGACATCTACGATCGCTACCGGGTCCGGCTGGAAGAGATGTGGCAGTCCAACCGGATCCTCGAGCAGGCGCTCGATCGGCTCAAGTCACTCAAAGGCGCGCCCATCAACGTGTCCGATCCCCGCGTGATTCTGCCGTCTAAGTCCCGCGCCATGAGCGACATGGAGGCCATGATCTTCCACTTCAAGCAGGTGATGGAGGGGGTGAAACCACCGGCGGGAGAGGCCTACCTGGGTATCGAGAACCCCAAGGGTGAGCTGGGCACCTATTTCGTCTCCGACGGAACCAGCAAACCGGTCCGCTGGCGGATTCGGCCTCCTTCATTTATCAACCTCGCCAGCCTTCCCAAGATGTGTGAGGGTGCGCTGCTCTCCGACGTGATCGCGATCAACGCCAGCATAGACATCGTCATGGGAGAAGTGGATCGATGAGCAGCACTGGGGGACACGGAACCCAGACCGCCCCTCACGAACCGGTCTTCGTGGGCGAGAATCGGGCCGAGCTGGACCGGCTCTTCGCCCAGTATCCGACCAAGCAGGCCTGCCTGCTCCCCGCACTCTGGTTGGTGCAGCAGGCTCGTGGCTGGATCTCGGAGCCGGCTATCGGCGAGGTGGCCGAGGTGTTGGATCTGACCCCCGCCTACGTGAAGGGTGTGGTCACCTTCTACACGATGTACCACACTCACCCGGTCGGCCGCCATTTCATCCAGGTCTGCACCACTACGCCGTGCAACATTTGCGGCGCCGAAGAGGTGGTCAAGGCGATGCTGCGCGAGACCGGCTGCGGCGAGCTTGGCGCCACCAGCCCCGATGGCCGGTTCACCGTCATCGAGGTGGAGTGTCTCGGCGCATGCGGGTTCGCCACTCCTATCCTGATTGATGACGACTTCATCGAGAGTGTGACTCCCGCGAAGGTGCCCGGCATTCTGCAGAGGTATCCGTAATGGGCTATCCCCATCCGAGCCACCCCAAGGAGACGCTGGTTCTCTCCCGGCACTTCGGCGAGCCGGAGGCCCGCAGCTTTGATGGCTGGGTGAAGCGGGGCGGGTATGAGGGCCTGCGGAAGGCGCTGGGGATGAGTCGCGAAGAGATCGTGGAGCAGGTGAAGGCCTCGGGGCTGCGCGGGCGCGGCGGAGCCGGCTTCCCCACCGGTCTCAAGTGGTCCTTCATGCCCAAAGAGGTGGTGAAGCCCCACTACATGGTCTGCAACGCGGACGAGTCCGAGCCCGGCACCTTCAAGGACCGGGAGATCATGCGGTGGACGCCGCACCAGCTGATCGAGGGCTGCGCCATCGCTTCCTACGCCATCGGCGCCGAACGGTGCTACATCTACATCCGGGGGGAGTTCACCGATCCCTGGCAGATCATGAGCGCGGCTGTGGCCGAGGCGTACGCCAAGGGCGCGCTGGGGAACAACGTGTTCGGCAGCGGCAAGCGGATCGACATGGTCCTGCACCGAGGCGCGGGCGCCTACATCTGCGGGGAAGAGACCGCGATGCTGAGTTCGATCGAGGGCCGGCGGGGCAATCCTCGGATCAAGCCTCCCTACCCTCCGGTCGCCGGGGTGTTCGGCATGCCGACGACCATCAACAACGTGGAGACGCTGGCCGCGGTGCCGCACATCCTCGTGCGCGGCGCCGAATGGTATAAGAGCCTTTGCCTCGGCAATCCCAAGAGCACTGGCACCAAGTTGATCTCGATCTGCGGCCACGTGCAGCGGCCAGGCAATTACGAGGTCACAATGGGCACGCCCCTGAAGGAAATTCTCTACGACATGGCGGGAGGACCGCCTCCGGGACGGACCATCAAGGCTGTTATCCCGGGGGGCTCCTCGGTGCCGATCATGACCCGAGTCGAGGCGGAGGAAGCGCTCTTCGACTACGAGGGGATCGTCGCCAAGGGATCGATGTTGGGCTCGGCCGGCTTGATCGTGATGGACGATCAGACCGACATGGTCTATCAGATCTGGCGCCTGGCCCGGTTCTATGCCCACGAATCCTGTGCCCAGTGTACCCAGTGCCGCGAAGGAACGGCATGGACCACGCGGGTGCTGGAGCGGATCCTGTCGGGGAAGGGCAAGGCAGATGACTTCCAGCTGCTGCTCGACCTCTCCGAAAACATGACGGGCAAGACCATTTGCGTGCTGAGCGATTCCTGTGCTGCCCCGGTGGTGAGCGGGATCCAGAAGTTCCGGGAGGAATTCGAGGCGTATATCGCCGGTGCCCGCGAGCCGGCAATGGCGGCGGTTTAAGAAGGTGCGGCGCTTTACCACAGAGGCACAGAGCACACAGAGGGCACAGAGCAGAAGCTTTGTGGGTGTGCTGTTCAACCAAAGCATTTCTCGGTGGGCTCTGTGCCCTCTGTGCCTCCGTGGTAAAACCGCCTCCGGAGTCCAGCGAGGATCTTGATGGCCGACGAACTGGTCAACGTAACCATCGACGGCGCGCAGATTGCCGTTCCCAAGGGGATGACCATCATCGAGGCCGCCAAGCAGGCGGGCGTGCTGGTCCCACACTATTGCTACCATCCCTCGCTGCCCTCGCCGGCGGTCTGCCGGATGTGTCTGGTCGAAGTGGAGAAGTCCCCCAAGCTGATGCCGGCGTGTGTCACCACCGTGGCGGAGGGCCAGGTGGTGCACGTGGACAGCCCCACCGCGAAGAAGGCGCGTGAGGGAGTGCTGGAGCTGCTGTTGATCAATCACCCGCTGGATTGTCCTATCTGCGACCAGGCGGGCGAGTGCGAGCTGCAGAACTACGTCTTCCAGGAGGGGCGCTCGGGAACCCGTTACCAGGAATACGCCAAGCGATACAACCCGGTGGAAGACTTCGGTCCGGACATCCTGTACGTGCCCAACCGCTGCATCCTCTGCACCCGGTGCGTGCGCTTCATGGAGGATGTCGCGGCCGCACCGGTCCTCAATGTGTCGGAGCGGGGCGACCGAGCCTTCATTGGCATCTCGGAGCAGCAGAAGCTGGATCACCCCTGGTCCGGCAACGTAGTGGATCTCTGTCCGGTCGGTTCGCTCCTCTCCAAGGACTTCCTGCACAAGGCCAGGGCCTGGGACCTCGACAAGAGTGCCAGCATCTGCCCCGGCTGCACCCAGGGATGCAACATCAACATCGATACCCGAGACGATGTGGTTGTCCGGCTGCGGCCCCGGCCCAACCTCGAAGTCAACCGGCATTTCATGTGTGACTATGGCCGGATGAACTACCGGTGGATGAACCGCGGCGACCGGATCGAGGCACCGCTGGTGCGGGACGGCAACCGGCACCTCGCGGTCGATTGGGACACCGCCCTGGCGCGACTAGAGCAAGTAGTGCGTGGGGCCTCGGGTCGAGCGGTCATTCTCGCGTCCGGCCGGGCCTCGACCGAATCGCTCGGCCTGATTCGTCGCATGCTCGATCGGTTCGAGACGACGGGCGTGGTGCAGGTACCAGTTGGCGAGGAGGCGCCGCTGGCGCGGGTACCCAACCTCGCGCTGCGAAGGGAGCGCGCCCCCAACCTGGTCGGTGCGGAGCTCTTGGGGTACACCCGGTCCTGGGACGCCGCAATGCGCGAGGCGCTGAGCGCCTCCGTTGTGCTGGTACTCGATGCCGAGCTGGGTCCGGCCGATGAGGCCGTCCTGGCCGGAGCGCCGGGCTTGGTGCTGGTGTTGGCGACCGTCTTTCCCGCCAGCCTTCGGAACGCCGAGGTGGTTCTGCCGGTCACCAACATGGCAGAAGAGAACGGAACCTATGTGAACCGCGACCGCCGGCTGCAGCGCTTCTATCAGGCCAAGTCGCAGCCCGGGATGGCACGGCCGGCCTGGTGGATCGCCGGAGAGCTGGTGGGGCGGAATGAGGCCGGCGTCTCGATCCCATCCACGGCTGCCGAAGCGTTTGAGCTCCTGGCTGATCGTTGGCCGACCTTCGCCGGCCTGAGCTACCGCGACCTGGGGTACACCGGCCGGGTGCTCGCATCGGCGGGCCACGAGGTCGCGCGATGACACCCGAGACAAAGGGTTTTCTGCTCTTGAGCGTCCTCAAGATGCTCTTCGTGTTCACCGTGATCATGGTGGGTGTGGCGCTGCTCACCCTGATGGAGCGCAAGGTGAGCGCTTGGATGCAGAATCGCCGGGGACCTAATCGGGTGGGCTGGGCCGGCCTTCTCCAGCCGGCCGCCGATGGGGTCAAGAACATCTTGAAGGAGGAGACCTATCCGGCGGCGGCGAGTCCGTGGCTTTTCCTGCTCGCCCCGGCAATGTCCTTTATTCCGGCGCTCCTCCTCTCGGCGGTGATCCCCTTCGCCGCTCCGCTTCCAGTCGACTTCGACTTCACCCTCCGCTTCAGCTTCTTCGGGCTGTTCCCGATCGATTTCGGGCGCTGGGTGCATCACGGCCCCATGCCTATGGTGGTGGCCGACCTGCCGATCGGATTTCTCTTCGTTATCGCCATCAGCTCGCTGGGCGTCTATGGGGTGGCACTCGCAGGCTGGTCCTCCAACAGCAAGTACGCCTTGCTGGGAGGGCTCAGAGCCAGCGCCCAGATGGTGTCCTACGAAGTCGCCATGGGCCTGGCCCTGATCCCGGTGCTGCTGCTGTCGGGCAACGTCAGCTTTTCCGCCATCATCGCCGATCAGCAGGCTGGGCTCTGGTACGTCCTGCCGCTGTTTCTCTCCTTCTTCACCTTCTTGATCTCGGGGTTCGCCGAAACCAACCGGCTCCCCTTCGACCTTCCGGAGGCCGAGTCGGAGCTGATCGCCGGATACCACACGGAATACAGCGCGATGAAGTTCTCCTTCTTTTTCATCGCGGAGTACGCCAACGTGGTGACGGTCTGTGCCATGGTGACCACGCTTTTCTTCGGTGGGTGGGACATCCCGGGATCGTGGGACCAGGCTGGAGGCGTCTTGCAGACCCTGGTCACCGGGCTGGCCTTCTTTCTCAAGCTGATGTTCTGGATCTTCTTCGTGATGTGGATCCGCTGGACACTGCCTCGCTTCCGCTACGATCAATTGATGGCACTGGGATGGAAGGTGCTGATGCCGCTGGCGCTCGCCTACATCATGCTCATCGCGACGGCAATCTGGGTCATCGAACACGTCCTCGGGATCACCACCCCGAAGCTCGCTGGGCTGGCGCTGTTCGGAGTCAACCTAGTCATCGGGTTCTTGATATTCGGCGTGTTGGACAGTGGGATGTTCGTCCGCGGGTCGGTGCGGAGCCAGCAAACACTCGAGGCGCGCCGCGCTCGCGCGCCGGTGGCCGGCTGATGGCCATCGGGGTCAAGGTACTCAAGCGGCCCGAGCGACAGGTCAGCTACGTTCGGGCGACGCTCAAAGGCATGGCGCTCACCTTCAAGCACATGTTCGAGAAGAAGGTGACGATGCAGTATCCGGAAGAGAAGAGCACCGGGCCGGAACACGGGATGCCGTCCTACAGCATCTCGCCCAGGTGGCGGGGCACGCACCGAATGCTGACCGACGAGCAAGGTCGCTCGAAGTGCGTGGCCTGCGGGCTCTGTCCCCAAATTTGCCCGGCGAACTGCATCAAGCTGGTGCCGGGAGAGGACGAGGAGGGCCACCGCTATCCCCTGATTTACGAGATTGACGAATTCCGCTGCATCTTCTGCGGTTACTGCCAGGAGGTCTGCCCCGAGGAGGCCATTCACGTCGGGGTCCATTTCGAGAATTCGGAATACAGCCGGGGACGGTTCGTGTACGACCTCGAGCGGCTGCAGTCCCAGACCCATCCGGTCTCGAGCCTATGGGATCCGTCTGACCCCAAGGGTGAATAGATGACCCACGCGGTCTTCTGGTTCTTCGCGGTCCTCGCGGTCGCCTCGGCCGCGCTCTGTATCGTGCAGCGAAACCCGGTCTCGGCCGCCCTTTGGCTGGTGTCCACCATGTTTTCGCTGGCGGCGATCTACGTCCTGCTCAATGCCCAGTTCATCGCTGCGATTCAGGTCCTGGTGTACGCCGGCGCGGTCATGGTGCTCTTTCTCTTCGTGATCATGCTGCTCAACCTGGGGCACGCCAGCTCCGACATTCGGGGGCCGTCTTCCGTGGCGGCGGCTCTCGTGATCGTGGGGCTGCTATTGGTTGAGCTGCTGACGCTGTGGCGCTACTCGCCGGGCCGGCTGGCGGCGGAGATCGCCCAGGCGCCCGGGATGCGCGACCCGACCGCCGCCTTCGCGGCGGGCGTCATCGCCAGGCAGGACGCGGTCACCCATGGCGTAGTTGGCGGCATCGCCGCGCCGCTCTTCCAGATCTACCTGGTTCCGTTCGAGATCACGTCGATCCTGCTCCTCGCGGCCATCATCGGAGCGGTCGTGCTGGCCAAGCGGAAGGTGTGATGCTCCTCGGACCTGCTCTCGGCCTCTCGGCCATCCTGTTTAGTCTGGGCGTCGCTGGGGTGCTCCTGCGGCGGAACGCCATCGTGCTGTTCATGTGCGTGGAGTTGATGCTGAACGGGGTCAACCTGTCATTCGTGGCCTTCTCCCAGCTCTATGGGGCCAGCGGCTATATCATGGTCTTCTTCGTGATGACCGTTGCCGCGGCGGAGGCAGCGGTGGGATTGGCCATCATCCTTGCCATCTTCCGGCACAAACAGTCGGTCGACCTCCAGAACATCAACCTGCTGCGGGGCTGATGACGAAACTGGTCTGGCTAACCGTCGCCCTGCCGCTCGCCGGCTTCCTCTTCAACGGCGCGTTGGCGTTGCGCCGTCCCCAGGCCAAGAGCCTGGTGTCGGCGGTCGGAGTGGGCGTTCTGCTGGCTGCGTTTGCCGTCGCGGTGGGCGTCTTTATCGAGCTCTGGCGCAGCCCGCCACATACTCCGATCATCGTGTCGCTGTGGAGCTGGCTGCCGGTGGAGCGGCTCCAGGTGGACCTTGCCTTTCAAGTCGATCAGCTCTCAACAGTGATGCTGCTGGTCGTCACCGGCGTCGGCAGCCTCATTCACCTGTTCAGTGTGGGCTACATGGGTGAGGACCCGGGCTACGCGCGGTATTTCGCGTATCTCAACCTCTTCATCGTGTTCATGCTGGTGCTGGTGTTGGGGTCGAGCTTCCCGGTGCTGTTCATCGGGTGGGAGGGGGTGGGGCTCTCCTCTTACCTCCTCATCGGGTTCTGGTTCTCCGAGAAGGCCAACGCCGATGCCGGCAAGAAGGCCTTCGTGATGAATCGAATCGGGGATTTCGGATTCCTGGTGGCGATGTTCTTCATCTGGCGCGCCTTCGGGAGCTTGAACCTGGTCGACGTGCTCTCCAAGGCGCCCCAGGTGCTGGAGCAAGGCGGGGCCATCGTCACGGTGATCACCCTGTTCCTCTTCCTCGGGTGTACCGGCAAGTCGGCGCAGATTCCGCTCTATACCTGGTTGCCTGATGCCATGGCGGGTCCGACGCCCGTATCGGCGCTCATCCACGCGGCGACCATGGTCACGGCCGGGGTCTACTTGGTTGCCCGCACCAATGTCCTCTTTGCCATGGCGCCGGTGTCGAGCTGCATCGTCGCCGGCGTCGGCGCGCTGACCGCGCTCTTTGCGGCGACAATCGGTCTCAAACAATACGACATCAAGCGGGTGTTGGCCTACTCCACGGTCTCTCAGCTGGGCTACATGTTCCTGGGTGTGGGGACCGGGGCCTACGTGTCGGGCATCTTTCATCTAGTCACCCATGCCTTCTTCAAGGCGTTGCTCTTCCTTGGGTCCGGCAGCGTGATTCACGCGATGCATCACGCCTATCACGCTACTCACTCACATGAAGACGCCCAGGACATGCGCAACATGGGCGGTCTCAAAGAGTACCTTCCCGCGACTTTCTGGCTCATGCTGATCGCCACCCTGGCGATCTCCGGCATCCCGCCGTTCTCCGGCTTCTTCTCCAAGGATGAGATCCTGGCTGCCGCGTTCGCCCGAGGCGGAGAGCAGCCGATCTACTATGCCTATTATGCCATGGGCATCCTGGCGGCGCTGCTCACGGCCTTCTACATGGCCCGGCTCATGGCCATGACCTTCCTGGGAAACAACCGTACCGGAGAAAAGGAGCGGGCCCATTTGCACGAAGCCCCGGCCATCATGACCGGACCGCTGGTCGTTCTGGGCATCCTGAGTTTCGCGGGTGGCGCCTTCAACCTGCCAGCCTTCACCGGCGGCAGCGCGGCTCTGGAGCGTTGGCTGGAGCCGGTGGTTGCACCAGCGGAGCAGTTCTTTGCGCTGGAAATGCCTCACGGGCAGGTGGAGCTCTTTCTCACCGGAGGCGCCGTCGCCATCGGGCTCCTCGGCCTCCTGGCCGGATTTCGAGCAACGCTCGCCCGGCCGCTCCGGCCTGCCCGCGAAGCTCCGGTCGATACTGGCCTGGCCCGGCTGCTCTACCGCAAGTACTTCGTGGACGAGCTCTACGATGGGCTGATCGTGCGTCCGGTCGTGTGGCTCTCTCGGGTCGTGCTCTGGAAGGGTGTGGATCAGGGCGTGGTAGATGGCGCCGCCGTCAATGGCTCGGCTCGTCTTTCGCAGGGACTGGGCTGGCTCGGCAGCCGGCTGCAGACCGGTCAGGTCGGGGTCTACGTGGTCCTCTTTCTGGTAGGGGCGCTCTGGGTACTGAGCGCGGTGATGAGGTGAGCGCCGCATGACCTCCCTCCTGGAATCCATAGGGTATGGGCAATGGATTCTTCACGCGCTGATTCTCCTGCCACTGGTGGGTGTTGTTCCGGTCCTCCTCGGCAGCGAGCGGAACGCGAAATGGACGGCCCTGGTCGTCACCACGGTGGAGTTCCTGCTGTCCGTAGGTCTCTGGTGGGTGGTTACTCCCCAGCATGGCGGCCTGCAGCTCATCTCCAACACCCCGTGGATCGCCAGCTGGGGCATCAGCTACCGTGTGGGCATCGACGGCATTTCGCTGGTGATGGTGCTCCTCACCACCGTCTTGATGCCCCTGAGCGTCCTGGCGAGCTGGGACTACATCACCACCAAGGAACGAGCATTCTATGCGCTGATGCTCACCTTGCTGACGGGGCTGGTGGGAGTGTTTATCGCGCTGGATCTGTTTTTGTTCTACGTGTTCTTCGAGGTGGTGCTGATCCCAATGTACTTCATCATCGGGATTTGGGGCGGGGCCAACCGGCTGTATGCGGCGATCAAGTTCTTCGTCTACACCTTGGTGGGCTCGCTGTTGATGCTGGTCGCGATCGTGGTACTGGTGTGGAAGATCCAGTCAGTGACCGGCATCCTCTCCTTTGGCTATGAGCACGTGCTCGACAACCTGGGCTCACTCGGTGGGACGGCACCCTGGCTCTTTGCCGCCTTCGCGCTGGCGTTCGCCATCAAGGTCCCGATCTTCCCGTTCCATACCTGGCTGCCCGACGCTCACGTGGAGGCGCCGACCGCCGGCAGCGTGCTCCTGGCGGGCATCATGCTCAAGATCGGGACCTACGGGTTCCTCCGATTCGCCGTGCCGTTCTTCCCCCAGGTGGCGCTGAGCACCGAGGTGAGCGCCTTGATGGTCACCCTTGCGCTCATCGGGATCATTTACGGCGCCCTCGTCTCCATGGTCCAGCCGGACATCAAGAAGCTGGTGGCGTACTCCTCAGTGAGCCATCTCGGGTTCGTAATGCTGGGCATTTGGGGTGGAACAGTGCAGAGCGTCCAGGGTGCGCTCATGGTGATGATCAGTCACGGCTTTTCAACCGGGGCGCTCTTTCTCCTCGTTGGCATGCTGTACGAACGGCGGCATACCCGGCTGATCGAGGATTATGGCGGGATCACACGTGTCGTGCCCGTGTTCAGTTTGATTCTGACGGTCGTGGCGTTGTCCTCGATCGGACTGCCCGGGCTCAATGGCTTCATTGGGGAATTCCTGGTGCTGCTCGGTAGCTTCAACGCCTTTCCCTGGGCAACAGGGATCGCGACGACCGGGGTGATCTTCGCGGCCGCCTACCTCTTGTGGGCCCTCCAGCGCCTCATCTTTAACCGGCTGGACAATCCGGAGAACGAGCATCTGACCGATCTGAGCCGACGAGAGCTGGCGGTTCTGGTTCCGCTGGTGGTTGGCATCGTGTGGCTGGGCCTCTATCCCGCGCCGGTGCTCCGGCGGATGGAGCCGGCCACGAAGCGGTATCTCGAGGCAGTCCGGCCCCGGCCGGCGCAGCCGGAGACCGTCAAGGTCGGCAGCGGACCGGTGGTGGAGATCCGGCCATGACCCGGCTCGACCTGTCCTCGCCGCTGGGGATCACGCTGGCACTTCTCCCGGAGATCCTGCTCACCACCTGGGCCATCATCGTGCTCCTGGTCGTGAGCTGGCGTCACCAGACCGAAGAGGACAGTCGTCTGGCGGGATGGCTCAGCTTCGCGGGGGTCCTGGTCAGCGGAGCAGGGCTCGCCGCGCTGTGGGTGAACCAGGTGGTACCCGATGGGCTGGCCCAGATGGTGGCGCTCGATCCCTTTCGATACGCCGCCTCGGCTATCGCGCTACTCTCGGCCGGCGCAACCATACTGCTCTCGCTGGGCTACCTGGAACGGGAACGCCTGCTGGCCCCAGAGTACTACCCTCTGATCCTGTTGGCTGCCGCCGGCATGATGTTCCTCGCCGGTGGGGAAGACCTCATTGTTCTGTTCCTCGGGCTGGAGGTCATGTCGGTAGCGGTCTACGTCCTGGCCGGGTACAACCGGGCCAATGCGTTCTCCGCCGAGGCGGCGCTCAAATACTTCCTGATCGGTGCTTTTGCCTCCGGTTTCCTGCTCTACGGGATCGCGCTGACCTACGGTGCCACCGGAACCACGAACCTCTCCATCGCCGGGGCGCAGCTCGCGGGACGGCCATTGCCCTTGATGGCCGCCCTGGGCCTCGGGCTGCTGCTTATCGGTTTCGCATTCAAGGTCGCGGCCGTTCCGTTCCATATGTGGGCGCCGGATGTGTACGACGGCTCGCCCACACCGGTCACCGGCTTCATGGCGAGCGGGGTCAAGGCGGCGGCGTTCGCCGCTCTGGTTCGAGTGCTGCTCGAGACCTTCCCCTCAGCCGATAGGATCTGGCAGCCGATTATCGCAGGCCTCGCTATCGCTTCGATGGTGGTAGGGAATCTGATTGCGCTGGCGCAGCGATCACTGAAGCGGATGTTGGCGTACAGTTCTATTGCGCACGCAGGGTACCTGCTGGTAGCGGTATGGCCCGCTTCTCGAACCGGCGCCGGCGCTGTGCTGGCCTACCTTCTGGCGTATGGGCTCACTACCCTGGCGAGCTTCGGATTCCTCTCAGTGCTCGGTCGGGGTGGGGAACGGGATGTGACCTACGATGATATCGCAGGCCTGGCCACTACTCGCCCCTGGGTCGCGGCCGGACTGAGTGTCTCCATGCTCTCGCTGCTGGGGTTCCCCGGCACCTTCGGGTTCATTGGAAAGTGGTACATCCTGACGGCGGTGGTTGCTGAGGGGCAGGTCATCCTACCGGTGATACTGGTGCTGACCAGCGTGGTCTCCGCAGGCTACTATCTGCCGGTGATTATGGCGATGTACATGAGGCCGGCCGCCAGATCGGTGCGATTCGACGGCCTTCGGTTGGCACCCGCCGCGGCGGGGGCCCTCGCGCTTTCGATTGCGGCGATCCTGCTGTTCGGCTTCTGGCCCGGGGGCTTGCTGGACCTGGCCGGGCGGAGTGCGCAGACATTGACCCAGACGGGCATGCCCGTCGCTGGACGGTGACAGGTGAGAGGTAACAGGTGACAGGTGACAGGTAACAGGGCACAACACCTCCGGTGCGCCGTCCGTCCTTTTCACGTTTCACCTTTCACGGTTCACGCTGTTAGGAAAGCATGAACGTCCCTAAGTCCATCTTTCGCCAGTATGATGTCCGGGGCATCGTGGGGAAGGAGCTCACTGCCCAGCTCGCTCGGGCGCTGGGATGCGCCTTCGCAAGCGCCGCATGGGAGCGGCTGGGTCGTGCGCCTACGATCGCGGTCGGCCGGGACAACCGGCCCTCCGGGCCGGAGTTGTCCCAGGGCATTCGACAGGGGATCATGGATGCGGGGGGAACCGCTGTGGATGTCGGCACGCTGCCTACGCCGGCGCTCTACTTCGCGGTTTCGGCTTTGGGGACCGATGGAGGTGTGCAGGTCACCGGCTCACACAACCCACCCGAGTTCAACGGGTTCAAGATGGTGCTCGGGGGCGAGGCCTTTCATGGGGAGGAGATCCTAGGCCTCTGGGAGATCATCGTCGCCGAGCGATGGCGAAGCGGAGTCGGGCGGGAATCCGCCGACGGCTCGGTGCTGCAGAAGTATCGTGAGGCCATCATCGCGCGGCATCGATTGCAGAGGCCGGTCAAGGTCGCGGTTGATTGCGGCAATGGGGTCGGTAGTCTGGTCGCCGTCGCCACCCTCCGCGGACTTGGCGCTGACGTCAGGCCGCTGTTCTGCGAGTCGGACGGCACCTTTCCCAACCATCATCCTGATCCCACGGTGCCCGAGAACCTGCGGGACCTTCAGGTTGAGGTCAGGCGCAACGGCGCGGAGCTCGGCATCGCTTTCGACGGCGACGCCGACCGGATCGGCGCGGTGGATGAGTTTGGTCAGATCATCTTCGGCGATCAGCTGCTGGTCATCTTCGGCCGGGATGCCGTCCGGCGCTACGGCCCCGGGACACCAGTGATCTTCGACGTCAAGTGCTCGGAAGTGCTCCCCCAGGCGCTCACCAGTGCCGGCGCCAAGCCGGTGATGTGGAAGACCGGACACTCGCTGATCAAGGCGAAGATGAAGGAGCTGCATGCACCTCTCGCGGGTGAGATGAGCGGGCATATGTTCTTCGGGGGCGATTACCTCGGCTTCGATGACGCCCTCTTCGCCGCCGCGCGACTCCTGGAGATCGTGAGCCGCCAGCCCCGCGGCCTGGCCCCTCTCCTAGCCGATCTTCCCAGGACCTTCGCTACGCCCGAAATCAGGGTAGATGCACCCGAGGAGGAGAAGTTCGCCATCGTGGAGCGTGCCGCGGCATACTTTTCGTCCCGTTACCCGGTGAATACCATCGATGGCGTCAGAGTCACTTTCCCCAAGGGATGGGGACTGCTCCGCGCCTCCAACACTCAGCCGATCCTGGTCATGCGCTTCGAGGCCACCGAGTCTCAGGCACTGGACGCCTACCGCGGCGAGGTCGTAGGCTGGCTCGCCGGGCAAGGCGTGCGCGCGTAGCCCCCATGGCCCGGCGCCGTGGGCGGCTCACGGCCGCGCTCCTGGCGCTGGTCGCACTGCTGTTCGCGGGGCGATGGGTCGCCGGCTTGCTCGCCGACCGATGGTGGGCCGCTCAACTCTCTCCCGCCGCGGCGACTTTCATTACCGACTGGCACATCCTACGGTTCACCCTCGCGGTCTCCGGTCTGCTGATCGCCGGCGCGTGGTTCGTGGGCCATCTGCTCCTGGTCTACCGCGCCGTGGGGTCGGTTCAAGTTCGGCGCAATGTGGCCAATCTGGAGTTCCGAGAGGCACTCACACCGAGTGTGCTGCTCTCCATTGCGGTCGCCATCGGCGCCGCACTGGGACTCCTGGTCGGCACCAAGCCCGCCGAATGGTGGCGCGAGGTCGCGCTGGCCTGGCAAGGCGTGACCTATGGCGTGTCCGATCCACTCTCCCAGCACGATCTCGGAGTCTACCTCGCGCAGCTCCCGCTGTGGCGGGCTGCCCATAGTTATCTCCTGCTGCTGGTCCTCCTCGCGCTCAGCGTCGTCTTCGGTCTGTATCTGCTGGTCGGCGCCGTGCGCTGGATCGAAGGCCGTCCAGCCATCAACACCCACGCACGGGCCCATCTCGGTTGGCTGCTCGCCGCCCTCGCGCTCACCCTGCTCTGGGGCTATTTGCTCGAACCCTACGAGTTGGTTGCCGGCCTCGGCGATCACCCCGATCAGCAGGCGTGGCGCGCGACCATCGTCGCCCCGCTTCTTGCTGGAGTGGCGCTGGCCACCGCCGGGCTCTCCGCGACATGGGCCGTGCGGCCTCGCCACGCACTGGCTGCCGCCGGTTGGATTGTCCTGGCGTCGGCGTCACTGGTGGGGCACTGGATGGTGCCGCCCGCACTCGGCGGAGCTGACGAGCCCATCGTTCCCCCGAAGGCGCACGAGCGGTTCGATCGGCTGGCCTACGGCCTCGAAGCACTGCGCGAAGTCCGGCTCACGCGTGGCGCCTCGACAGAGCCGCCGACTTTACCCTCGCTCTGGAATCCTGCGATCGTCACCCGGGTGGCGGCGTCGGATTCCACCTCGGTGCTCACCGCCGATCCGGCGATGCTGGTGGTCCAGGGTCGACCCCGCCCCATGTGGCTGGTCACGCGAACCCTCTCCGGTGGTCGCATCGCCGTCTCCGGCATCGCCGACGACCGCGCTGGCCCGGCGGGCGAGCCGCTCTTCTATCAGAGTGGCGATTCGCTCCCGCGACCGGTCGCTGCATCCCTGCTCGAGGTGGGAGCACCAGCCTATCACGCGGAGGCACCGAATTATCGGATCAATCGCTCGGATGAGCCGGGAGTTCCGGTCGACGATTGGCCCACGCGAGTCTTGCTGGCCTGGGCGCTTCAAGCCGGCGGACTGCTGGGTCCGCTGCCACAGGGGACCCGGGTCGATTGGCACCTCTCGCCAACTGAGCGCGTCGAGCAGGCGGCTCCCTTTGCCCAGTGGTCCGCACCCATTCCGCGGATTATCGATGGAAATCTGGTGTGGCTGGTAGATGGGTATCTCTCGTCCAACAGCTTTCCGCTCTCCACCCGGCTCATCTGGAAACAACACCGGATTGGAGCCTTGCGAGCCGCGTTTCTCGCCACGGTTTCGGCGGAAACCGGTGCCACCCGAATCTTTCTCCGGCCCGGCGCTGACCGGATGGCTGAGGCATGGGCTGCGATCTCGCATGGCCTGGTGGAGCCCTCGGGTAATATTCCTGAGCCGGTGCTCCGATCCGCGCCGTATCCGTCGGATCTATTCCGGGCGCAGGCACGGGTGCTGGAACGAGGCGACTGGCACGTGGGTACTCTGACGGAGCGGCCGGTTCCCGATGCCGACGAGCTACCCCGGGCCGACCTGAGCTGGGCTCCGGACAGTAGTGGTCCGCAGCTCACCATCACCTTCGAACGGCCGGGTGAGCGCCGTCTGAACGCGGTGCTGATCGGGGTTCAGGACGAAGGCCGGGATCAGCTGCGGCTCTTCCGGCTCGATTCCATCACCACCGTGCCGGCGCGAGGCACCCTGGAAAGCCGTTGGTCACGCTTCCCATCATATGACGCGCTGAGCGACTCGATCCGCGAAGACGGCGGCCAGTTGGAGCGCGGACCGGTCCGGGTCGACGCCGATGCTTCCGGCATTGTGGCCTATCAGGCGCACTTTGCTCGTCGAGGAGAGCGGGGCATGGCACTGGCCTGGGTGAGCGTGGCAACGGACAACCGTCTCGGCGCCGGTCGCTCGCTCAAGGATGCCTGGAGCAATCTCCTCGGCGCGTCCGTGCCTGCCATCGCCGGCACGACTCAGGTGAACCGTCTGGATGAGGCGCGGCGCTGGCTGGAGCGGGCCGATTCCGCGTTGCGCGCCGCCGATTGGGTGGAGTTCGGCCAAGCCTGGGATGCCCTCCGGCGCACGTTGGGATTGCCGGTCGATTCCGCCTCACCATGAGCTTGATCGCCCCCGAAGCCCACGGTAGCTTGGAGGTCTTTTTCAGCGGGGGTGGTCACTGAGCACCGCGGTGCTGGCACTCGGCGGCAACGCGCTCGCGCATGCCGGGGAGCCGCCCACCGTCGCCAACCAGTTTCGGCGCGCTCGCGAAAGCGTCGCTCCGATCGTCGAGTTGGCGCGCGCGGGTTGGCGAATCGCCATCGTCCACGGCAACGGCCCTCAGGTCGGTGACGAGCTGGTTCGCAATGAGGCCGCGCGGCGCCAGGTCCAGCCGCTTCCCCTCGGTGTGCTGGTGGCTGAGACCGCCGGCTGGATCGGCTACATGCTGCAGCAGTCGCTGCAGAATGCGCTGGCGGTGGCCCGCATCCAGCGCGAAGTGGTCACCGTGATCACCCAGACCCTGGTGGACCGATACGATCCGGCGCTCTCCCGACCCACCAAGCCGGTAGGGCACGCGCTCTCCGATACTGAAGCGGCTCAGCTCCGGGAGCTGGGAAGGGTGGTGGAGATGGACGGCTCGGGCGCCTGGAGGAGGATGGCCACCAGCCCGCTGCCACTCGGCATCGTAGAGTTTCCGGTGGTACGGCGACTCCTGGAGCAGGAGGCGATCGTGATCGCTGCGGGCGGCGGCGGCCCACCGGTGTACCAGGATCCTTTGCTCGGCCTCGAGGGAGTGGACGCGGTGGTTGACAAGGATCGCGTTTCCGCCATTCTCGCGACCCAGCTCGCGGCCGAGGTGCTCATGATTCTCACCAATGTCGACGCCGTCTTCGAAGGATGGGGCACTCCGGCCGCTCGTCCCATACGCCGAATGGGCGTGGCGCAGGCGGAGGCTCTCATTGCCGCCGGCGGGCTCGATGCCGGTGGGATGAAGCCCAAGATGGAGGCGGCCCTGCAGTTCGTACGTGGCGGCGGACGCGCCATTATCGCGCGGTTGTCTGATGGCCCCGCTGCTCTTCGCGGTGAGACCGGCACCACCATAGTGAGGGAAGGGTGAACCTACACGAATATCAGGCCCGCACCCTGCTCAAGACGGCGGGCGTTCCGATGTTCGATGGCGATGTAGCGTCCACACCCAGCGAAGCGGAATCGATCGCCCGCCGGATCGGTGGCACCGTCGTGATCAAGGCGCAGGTGCACGCCGGCGGACGGGGAAAGGCAGGCGGGGTCAAGCTGGCCCGCAGTCCGGCGGAGGCGGCCGATTATGCCTCCCAGATCCTCGGCATGACCATCAAGGACCTCACGGTCCACAAGGTGCTGGTGGTTCCCGCGGCCGACATCGTGACCGAGAGCTACGTCGGTCTGATCATGGATCGCGAGACCCAGCGACCGGTATTCATGGTGAGCGCCGCCGGAGGAATCGATATCGAAGAGGTGGCGGCCAAGACCCCGGAGAAGATCATTCGGCTGCCGGTGGATCCGGTGTATGGTCTGCTGCCACACCAGGCCCTGACTCTCGCGTTCTCCTTGTACCGTGAGTTCGCCCACGTCCGGGCTGCGGCTCGGATCATGGAGCAGCTCTATACCGTCTTTACCGGCAATGGGGCCTCACTCGCTGAGATCAATCCTCTGGTCACCACCCCAGACGGACGAGTCCTGGCGCTCGACGCCAAAATTGTGATCGACGATAACGAGCTCGACCGCCGCCCCGATCTCGCGCTGTTGCGCGATGAGACCGCGGAGGAGCCGAGCGAGGTGGCCGCCCGGCGGGCCAACCTGTCGTTCATCAAGCTGGACGGCAACGTCGGCTGTGTGGTCAACGGCGCGGGCCTCGCCATGGCGACCATGGACCTGGTGAAGTACTACGGCGGAGAACCCGCCAATTTTCTCGATATCGGAGGCGGCTCGAACCCCGAAAAGGTGATCCACGCGCTCAAGATCATCACCACCGACTCCAATGTGCGCTCGATCCTGTTCAACATCTTCGGCGGCATCACTCGAACCGACGATGTGGCCAACGGAATCGTGGCTGCCCTCCGCCAATTCAAAGTGAGTGTGCCGATCGTCATCCGCCTTACCGGGACCAACGAGGCCGAAGCGATCCGGATCCTGGAGGGTGTCGGGATGCGTGCGCTTAGCGACATGGACCAAGCGGTCGCGCAGGCGGTCAAGCTCGCCCGGGAGGCGGCGTGAGCATCTTTGTGGATCGCGACACCCGCGTGCTGGTGCAGGGGATTACCGGCCGGGAAGGCTCGTTCCACGCGCGGCAGATGCTGGAGTACGGTGGGGGAGGCGGCATTGTTGCCGGCGTAACGCCGGGAAAGGGTGGTCAGCAGTTCGACGGCAAGGTCCCGGTGTTCAACACCGTGGCCGAGGCGGTATCGCAGACCGGCGCCAACACCTCGGTCATCTACGTGCCGCCGGCCATGGCCGCCGGAGCGATCATGGAAGCGGCCGATGCGGGGATCGCGCTCATCGTGTGCATCACCGAAGGCGTGCCGGTCATGGACATGGCCCGCGCGATGCCGTTCGTCCGGTCGCGTGGCAGCAGGCTGATTGGGCCGAACTGTCCCGGGCTCATTACTCCAGGTGCCAGCAAGGTGGGAATCATCCCGGGCAATATCTGCGCGCCCGGCCGGATCGGGTTGGTCTCGCGCAGCGGGACCCTCACCTACGAAGTGGTCAATCATCTCACCCGCAACGGTATCGGCCAAAGTACCTGCGTCGGCATCGGCGGCGATCCTATCATCGGCACCAACTTCATCGATTGTCTCCGGGCGTTTCAAGACGATTCTGCCACCGAAGCGATCGTCATGATCGGCGAAATCGGCGGGACTGACGAGCAGCACGCGGCTGGATTCGTCAAGGAGCGGGTCACCAAGCCGGTCATCGGCTTCATCGCCGGGCAGACCGCCCCCAAGGGGCGGCGCATGGGTCATGCCGGTGCCATCATCTCCGGTTCCTCGGGAACCGCAGAGGAAAAGCTCGCCGCGTTCGGGGCTGCAGGGATCGCAGTGATGCGGCGGCCGGTCGACGTCGTCGAGCTGCTGCGGTCGCGCATGTGAGACTCACTGACCTCCTCAGTCCCCGCCGAGTGATCGTGCCGCTACCCGCGACCACACTGGAGGAGGGCATGCGTCTCCTGATCGATGCATGCCAAGCGGACGGCCGGGTGAGCGATCCCCACAGGCTGGAGGAGGTGATCAGGGAAAGCTGGCCGGAAGACACCATGAGCATCGGGCCGCATGCCTGGCTGCCGCATTTCCGAACCGATGCTGTCCCCTCGTTGGTGGTGGCGCTGGGCATCGCGCGGGAGCCGATGAGCGGACGGGAGCTCGGCACTGCCGCGTTGCCGATGATTCTCCTGATCGTGGCCCCGCCCGGTGAAGCAGCAGCCTACCTGCAGACGGTGGCGGCCTTTGCTCGTGCCCTGGCCCGTCCTGAGGTGGCGGAGCAGCTGCTGGCGGCTCGCTCGTCCGAGGAGGTTCTGTCGCTGCCGACCCTCCGGGACATCGAGCTCCACGGCCAGTTGCTGGTGCGGGATATCATGATGGCTCGGATCACCGCGGTGCAGCCGGAGACCTCGCTGGCTGAGGCTGCACAGCTTCTCGTGAGCAGCCAGATGGGTGCGGTCCCGGTCGTGGCGGAGTCGGGAGAGCTGGTGGGCATGCTCTCTCATCGGGAACTGCTCCGGTACCTGGTGCCTGCCTACGTCCAGCGGATGACAACCGGTGAGGTGCCGGCCGGAGCGGCTAGAGTGAAAGCCGCCGCTGATCCGCGAAGCACACCGGTGCGAGAGGTGATGGCCCGCAATGTCCTCTGCGTCTCCGAGGAGCAGTCGGTGGCGGAGGTCGCCCAGCTCCTCGCAAGCAAAGATGTGGAACGAGTCCCGGTGGTGCAGGATGGCATCCTGCGCGGCTTTCTCACCCGGGCGGACATCGTGCGGAAGGTGCTGGGAGCAGTAAAGTGAGAAGTAAGAAGTGAGGCGCGGCGGGAACGGCGGGTGGCTTCGCCGGCGGGAGCGGCGGGGCACTTCTCACTTCTCACTTCTCACTTCTCACTTCTCACTTCTTACTTCTCACTTTCTTGGGGGCTCTGCTTTGCTGACGCTCGGGATCGTGAAACCGGATGCCATAGGCTCGGGTACCACGGGAAAGATCATCGCCCATCTGGAACAGGCGGGGTTCAGCCTGCGCGCCGCTCGACTGGTTCGGCTGAGCCGCGCCGAAGCGGGCGCCTTCTACGCCGTTCACCGGGGGCGGCCGTTTTATGCCGACCTCGTCGAATTCATGACTAGCGGACCCTGCTTGCCCATGGCATTGGAGCGGGAGGATGCGGTCAACTTCCTCCGGGCTGTGATCGGTGCCACGGACCCGGCGGAGGCGGCCCCGGGAACGATTCGGAAGCTGTACGCCGAATCCAAGGGTAAGAACGCCATTCATGCCTCTGACAGCCTGGAAAACGCCGCCCGAGAGGTGGGATTCTTCTTCAGCGAGGGAGAGCTCGCGGGGCTGTGGGATTGAGGGGGTAAAGCGTGAAAGGTGAAAGGTGAGACGTAAAAGGGGAGACCTGAGCCGTGAGGGTTGAGACGTGAAGGGTGAATCTGAGCCGCCCTTTCACCTCTCACCTGTCACCTTTCACGTCCTTCCGCCTTGACCCAAGTTATTGTCGTGACTAGTTTAAGCGGCTATGCTGCGAGTGGATATCCGGGACCTCCAGCGGGGGCCGGTCCGGACTGATGGCGAGCTCGCACCCGACGATTCGGCGTTCGCCGGACTGGACCTCGCGTTGGTCGGACCAGTGGCTGTGAGGGGGCAGTTGCAGGCCACCGGAGATGGGGAGTACCTCTGGCGCGGGCACGTCCATGCTGTGGTGCGGGGTGACTGCCGCCGATGCCTGGCCGAGGTGCTGAGCGAGGTCGATGTGGATGTGGACGCGGCGGTCTTTACCACCGATCCCGACGCGGCCGACGATCCCGATTATTACCCCCTCCCCGAGCGGGCGAAGGCGGTGGATCTCGCCGATGTGGTGCGGGAGGAGCTGGCGCTGGCAGTGCAGGGCCACCTTCTCCTGTGTCGTGAGGACTGTGCCGGCCTCTGTCCCAGATGCGGGGCCGATCTGAACGCGGGGCCCTGCGGCTGTTCCCCCGCCGAACCTGTTTGAGGACAACATGGCCGTTCCCAAGCGTCGAACCTCGAAGTCTCGGAAACGTCTGCGTCGCGGGCATCATTCGGCGGCGGGACCTCTCACCCAAGCCTGTCCCCGATGCGGCTCGCCCAAGCTCTCGCATCGGGTCTGCGATTCCTGCGGCTACTATGGGGGCAAGAAGCGGGTCGAGGTCGAGGACGCCTGAGCGTGATCCGCGTCGCGGTGGACGCGATGGGGGGCGACAGCGCGCCGCAGGCGGAGATCGCTGGCGCCCTCCAGGCGCTGAGCAGTCTCACCAACGACTTCATCGTCCAGCTGGTTGGGCGCTCCGATAGCATCGAGGCCGTGCTCACCAGGCATGTCGGGATCGACCGTAGCCGCCTCGAGATTCACGAGGCGGCTGATGTTATCGGCATGAACGAGAAGCCGCTCACCGCCGTGCGGCGCAAGCCGCAGTCCAGCATCGTCGTGGGTCTGGGGCTCCAGAAGGCTGGGCGCTCCGATGCCTTCGTGTCGGCCGGCAATACCGGAGCTACGCTGGCCGCCTCGACCGTGCTGCTTGGCCTGCACGATGGGGTCGAACGGGCCACGGTTGCGACCCCGTTTCCAACCGGCTCCGAACCGGTGCTGGTCCTCGACGCCGGCGCCAATCTCGACTGTTCTCCCCGTGAATTGGTCGGCTTCGCCTATCTCGGCACCATCTACATGCGAGACCTCCTCGGCCGCTCCAATCCGAGTGTCGGACTCCTCAACATCGGTGAAGAAGAGGAAAAGGGGACGGCCGCGGTGCGCGAAGCGCACCAACTCCTCAAGCAGGCGCCTCGGATCAATTACGCCGGCAACATCGAGGGCCGCGATATCTTGCCGGGACCTCAGCGGCGAATCCCGGTGGACGTGGTGGTGTGCGACGGGTTTGTGGGCAACGTGGTGCTCAAGTTTTATGAGGCAGCGGCTCGGGTGTTCGTCGGTCTGATGAAGGACCGGGCGCCCGACGTGTTCGAACGCGGGCCGGTCCAGGAGCTGGTCCGAGTGCTGGATTACTCCGAGTATGGCGGGGCACCGCTGCTCGGCGTACGGGGCGTCTCCATCATTTGCCACGGCGCCTCCACCCCCAACGCCATCAAGAATGCCATCCGAGTGGCGGTCCAGGCCGTCAAGGCGGGCCTCAACCAGCATATTGCTGCGGAATTCTCCCAGCGCGAAGCGGCCGCTCAGTCATGAGCTCGCGTCCTTACGTAGAAGTGGCCAGCGTTGGCGTTGCCGTTCCCCCCCACGTGGTGACCAATCACGATCTCAGTCGCACGCTCGATACCTCAGATCAGTGGATCGTCGAGCGCACCGGTATCCGTGAGCGCCACATCGCGGGCCCGGAGCAATCGGTCGCGTCACTCGGACGCGAGGCCAGCGAAAAAGCGCTCGCGCAGGCGGGCGTCACCGCAGCCGATATCGACAGCATCGTACTGGCGACCGCCAGCCCTGACCGGCTGCTCCCATCGACCGCATGCGATCTCCAGGCTCTGATCGGCGCGCATAACGCGGCGGCCTTCGATGTGGGCGCGGCGTGCCCGGGATACATCTACGGCCTGACAATAGCCGAAGGGCTGATCGCGAGCGGTCAGAGTGAGACGGTGCTCGTCGTCGGAGCCGAGAAGCTTTCTACCATCACCGACTTTCAGGACCGGTCCACGGCAATCCTGTTCGGTGATGGCGCAGGGGCCTCGGTGGTGCGGAAGACGTCCGGAGACGGGAGGGGAATTCTCTCCACCTTTATCAAGTCCGACGGCCGGCTCGCGCCCCTGTTGTACCGGCCCGGCGGTGGCGCGGCCGAGCCCATCAGTGAGAAGGTGGTTTGTGAACGGTCGCACTACATGAAGATGGCCGGCCGTGAGGTCTTCAAGGCAGCAGTGCTCGCCATGGCCGATGCCTGCGATCAAGCCCTTCGGCAGGCTGGGATCACGGCGGAGCAGATCGATCTCCTGGTGCCTCATCAAGCCAATCTCCGGATCATCGAAGCCACCGCCAAGCACGCCGGCATGCCAATGTCGAAGGTGATGGTGAACCTCGATCGCTTCGGCAACACCTCTTCGGCGTCCATTCCCCTGGCCATTGACCAGGCGCTGAGCGAGGGACGAGTTCAGCGGGGTTCTCTTCTCCTGCTGGTGGCCTTTGGGGCGGGATTCACCTGGGGGAGTTCCGTCGTCCGGTGGTGATCGTTCTGATGTGTCCTGGCCAGGGGTCGCAACGGGTGGGGATGGGAAAGGATCTGGCCGAACGGTTTCCCGCCGCCCGGGCCACCTTTGCCGCCATCGATGAAGCGCTCGGCGTCTCGCTCTCCCGGATCATGTGGCAGGGGCCGGAAGACGAGCTCACCCTCACCCACAACGCGCAGCCCGCCATTCTCGCCCATTCGGCGGCAGTGCTCGCCATCATCCGCGACCGCCTCACCGATGTCCGCGCGGCGGCAGGACACAGCCTGGGCGAATACAGTGCCCATGTCGCCGCGGGCACCTTGAGTGCGACCGACGCGGCGCGTCTGGTGCGGCGCCGGGGTGAGCTCATGTACACCGCCGGGCAGCGCCGCCCCGGCAGCATGGCAGCGGTTCTCGGTCTTGCCACCGCCGAGGTGGAGGCGGCGTGTAATGAGGCTTCGCACGAAGGTGGAATCGCGGTCGCGGCCAATCTCAACGCCCCGGATCAGACCGTGATATCCGGCGACCCGGCGGCGATCCAGCGCGCCGGCGAGCACTGCAAGGCGCGTGGCGCCAAACGGGTCGTGCCGCTCAAGGTGAGCGGTGCGTTTCATTCACCGTTGATGGTGCCGGCAGTCGATGGACTGCACGACGCCCTCTCCGGTGCTGCCTTCGCCGATCCGGTGTTTCCTGTCATCGCCAACGCGAGCGCCGAACCGGTTCGCACCGGGACGGATGCCAAGCGGCTGCTGGTGGATCAGCTCACCGCGCCGCTCCGGTGGGTGGCGTGCATGCGGAGCGCGGAGCTGATTGCTCCGGACGCCATGTTCGTCGAAGTCGGGCCGGGAGCAGTTTTGAGCGGGCTGCTCAAGCGAATTCTGCCCCACGCGGCGTCGATGACGTTGGGGACGGCGGACGAGGTGGAGCGGTT
Organism: Gemmatimonadales bacterium; assembly: GCA_044867445.1. Taxonomy (GTDB): domain Bacteria; phylum Gemmatimonadota; class Gemmatimonadetes; order Gemmatimonadales; family GWC2-71-9; genus CAVVWJ01. The sequence goes on along the minus strand of JBIOUY010000116.1, from coordinate 4,463 downwards.
TGTGACTACGTGAAACGTGAAACGTGAAAGGGTCGACCTTACCGCCTTCAGGTTTCACGGTTCACGTTTCACGCTGTCTGAAAGGAGACCTGTGATCACCATCGACTTGACCGGCCAGACCGCCTTCGTCACCGGCAGCACCCGGGGCATCGGGCTCGCCATTGCGCGTTCCCTGTACGACGCGGGCGCTCGGGTGGCGATCGTGGGACGAGATGCGGCGCGGGCACAGGCGGTGGCGGCCGAGATGGGTGAGAAGGCCCAGGGCCTGAGCTGTGATATCGCCCAAGCTGACCAGGTCGAGGCCGCTGTGGCCGCCGCGGAGGCGGGGCTTGGCCCCATTGACGTGTTGGTGAACAATGCCGGCATCACTCGGGATAACATCCTGCTCCGGCTGTCCGAGGCCGACTGGGATGCCGTGCTCGATGCCAATCTGAAGGGCGCATTTCACACCACCCGGGCTGTGATCAAAGGCATGATGAAACGGCGCTCCGGGCGGATCATCACCATCACCAGCGTGGTTGGCCTCACCGGCAACAAAGGGCAGGCCAACTACGCCGCGAGCAAGTCCGGTCTGATCGGCTTCACCAAGTCAGTTGCGCGGGAGTATGCCAGCAGGGGAATTCTGGTGAATTGCATCGCGCCGGGATTCATCGATACCGAGATGACCAGCGCCTTGCCCGATGCGGCGCGGGCCTCATTATTAGAGGACATCGCACTCGGCCGGCTGGGACAGCCCGAGGACATTGCCGGAGCCGTGCTGTTCCTCGCCTCGAGTCTGGCGAGCTACATCACGGGACAAGTACTGGTGGTCGATGGCGGGATGGTCATGTGATGGAACTCCTGAATCTCCAACTGAGGACGACATGAGCAACGTCGAAGAGAAGGTCAAGGACATCATCGTCGAGGAGCTGGGCGTCGAGCGGGAGAAGTTGACCAACGAGGCCAGCTTCATGGAGGACCTCGGCGCCGACAGCCTGGACACGGTGGAGCTCGTCATGGCGTTCGAGAAGGAGTTCGACATCGACATCCCGGATGAGGACGCGGAAAAGCTGCGGACCGTCGGTGACGCGATGAATTATCTCCACGAGAAGATCGGGAAATAGCTTGTCACGTCGTGTTGTCGTCACCGGGCTCGGCCTGGTGACTCCCGTGGGCACTGATGTAGCCTCCACCTGGAACGGGCTGTTGGCCGGCACTCCGGGTGCCGCGCCCATCACCAAGTTCGATCCGCAGAAGCTCTCGGTTCGGTTCGCCTGCGAGGTCAAGGGCTTCGACCCGCTCCAGTACATGGATCGCAAGGAGGCCAGGCGCTACGATCTATTCGCCCAGCTTGCCCTCGCCGCCGCGCATCAAGCGGTCACCCAGGCCGGCCTAGAAGACCGTTTCCCCAACTCCGACCGTACCGGTGTAGTTATCGGCACTGGGATTGGCGGCATGCAGACGTACGAAGACAACTGCATGCTGTATCTCACCAAGGGTCCAGATCGGGTCTCTCCCTTCTTCGTGCCGATGTTCATCCCGGATATCGCTGCTGGGCTGGTCTCCATCCGCTACGGCCTCAAGGGCCCCAACTTCGCCACCGTGTCCGCCTGCGCCTCTTCGGCCCACGCGATCGGGGAATCCTACAATCTGATCCGGCAGGGCATCGCCGACGCTATGGTGACCGGCGGGGCTGAGGCCGCCATCACCGGCCTCACCGTCGCCGCCTTTGCCAACATGAAGGCGCTCTCCACCCGCAACGACTCACCCGCCACCGCGAGCCGCCCGTTCGACCTCGGTAGAGACGGGTTCGTCCTGGGCGACGGCGGTGCTGTCGTCGTGCTGGAAAGCCTGGAACACGCCGAGCGTCGGGGAGCGCGGATTCTGGGCGAAGTGCTCGGGTATGGGCTGAGTGCCGACGCTTACCATATCACGTCCCCTGCCGAGCACGGCGAAGGTGCTCAGCGGGCCATGCGCGCGTGTCTGGAGGACGGCCGGATCGATCCGAAGGACGTCGGCTATATCAACGCGCACGGAACTTCTACGCCCCAGGGTGACGTCGCCGAAACCGAGGCGGTCAAGGCGGTCTTCGGTGAGCAGGCCCGTCGCCTGGTCTTCGGGTCCACCAAGTCGATGACTGGCCACTTGCTGGGTGCCGCCGGAGCCCTCGAGTTCGGTGTTGCCCTGCTGGTCACAACCTGCGGCGTGATCCCTCCCACCATCAACCAATTCACGCCTGACCCCGAGTGCGATCTCGACAGCGCACCCAACCAGAAAATCGAGCGCCGGGTGGATACCGCTCTCTCCAACTCCTTCGGCTTCGGCGGGCATAACGTGACGCTGGCTGTGCGGCGCTGGGAGGCGTAGGCCGCTCCGGCGGAGCGAACCGATGCCAGTTGCGCTGGACAAGGCACGAACCATCGGGATCGTGGTGCTCGCCACGGTGGCTGGCGCGGGGGCCCTCTATCTGGCCCGCAGCTTCTTTGTGCCGCTCATGCTCTCCATCCTGTTCGCGGTACTTCTCCGCCCGGTCGTACGCCAGTTCGAATCTTTCCGGATACCGACCCCGATCGGCGCTCTGATCGTGCTTATCGTCGTCTTGGGCGTTCTGGGGGCGGGAGGGGCAGCGCTTGCGACGCCGGCCCGCGAGTGGGTCGCCCAGGCCCCCCAGCACATGAAGGAGGCGGAAGCTCGTCTCGGTCAACTTCGGAGACCAGTCGAGCAGATCACTCAGGCGGCTGAGAGGATGGAAGGGGCGGTGGGAGGCGGCGAACAGGGTGCCCAGGGCTCGGCGGGCTCCCCGGAGGCGTCGAAGGCGATGGCGACCACCTTTGGGACCACGGCCGCATTGGTGGGAGCATTCGTGGAAGTGTTACTACTCACCTTCCTGCTGATGGCCTCCGGCGACCTCTTCCTGCAGAAGATGCTTCATGCCTTCCCCGGCGAGCGGTCGGCCGCCCTCAAGGTGACCCGTGACGTGGAAGACGCCGTCTCCCGCTACATGGTGGCCAACGCGGTGATCAATCTGGGGCAGGGGCTGGTCGTTGCCCTCGCGATGGCATTAATCGGGCTTCCCAGTCCACCCCTCTGGGGCGTGCTCACGTTCTTCTGCGAGTTCGTGCCGTATCTGGGGGCGGCCTTCATGCTGTTTCTTCTGTCGGTGGCAGGTCTCGCTACCTTCCAGGGGATTGGACATGCCGCGCTCGCCCCGCTGGCGTATCTGCTCATCACCACCCTGCAAAACAATCTGGTGAGCCCACTCGCCTACGGCCGGCACCTGCGGCTCAATCCGGTAGCGGTGCTCGTGGGGGTCATGTTCTGGTGGTTTCTTTGGGGTATCCCGGGCGCGTTCCTGGCAGTACCTCTGGTCGCGACCGCCAAGATCCTCGGCGATCACGTCCGCGGCCTCTCGGCGATGGGGGAATTCCTCGCCGGCTGAGGCCAACATTCCCTGGCCCCTCGAACCCCGCAGAGTGTAGATTACCGAGCAACGTTACTCGTGACGCGCTAAGGAGATACGATGCTCGGCGAGCTTGACCCCGCGCGCCTCCAGGACCCGGCGCTCCGGCCCATCGGCGAGAAGGTAGCGGCCGGCGAACGGCTCACCCCTGACGACGGTCTCATCCTCTTCCAGACTGCGGACCTCCTCGGACTGGGTGAGCTGGCTGACCACGCCAATCGGCGGCGGAACGCCGACCGGGTGTTTTTCTCCGCCAACCAGCACATCAACCCAACCAACGTCTGCGTCCTGAGGAACACCTGCGTGTTCTGCTCCTTTGCCCGGATGCCCAAAGAAGATGGGGCCTACACCCGGTCGCTGGAGGAGGTGTATCACGAAGCTGAGCAGGCCCGCGGCATGCCCACACGGGAATTTCACATCGTGGGCGGCCTGCACCCCAAGCTCCGGCTGAGCTACTACACCGACATGATCCGTGGGCTGAAGGAGCGGCATCCTCACGTCCACATCAAGGCGCTCACGGCCGTGGAGATCGCCCACCTGGCACGGATCGAAAAGCTATCGGAGCGCGAGGTGTTGCTCGCGATGAAAGAGGCGGGCCTCACCAGCCTTCCGGGCGGAGGCGCCGAGGTGTTCAGCACCGCGGTCCGAGCCACCATCGCCGAGCGGAAACTAACAGGAGAAGAGTGGCTCCGAGTGCATCGGGTGGCGCACGAGCTGGGTATTCCGACCAACTGCACGATGCTCTATGGTCACGTGGAGACTGCTGAGGATCGGATCGCTCACCTGGGCGCCTTGCGAGCCTTGCAGGACGAGACCAACGGTTTTCTCACCTACATCCCGCTCGCGTACCATCCCGACCACAATGAGCTCGGGGAGGAGCTCGGCCGAGTCGGCACCGCCACCACCGGCTTCGAGGATCTGAAGAACATCGCCGTCGGGCGCCTCTTCCTGGACAACATTCCGCACGTGAAGACCCACTGGCCCATGGTCACGCCATTCCTGTCGCAAATCGCGCTGAGTTTCG